>NZ_JAMYOY010000018.1:0-160038 GCF_040320115.1 Mesorhizobium sp. M0802 | reverse complement strand
CCGGGGCGCCCTACCCCCCCGTTGGGGGGTTGGGGGCCCGCGCGGCGGGGGGGGGGGGGTTGGGCACGGGCCGGCGCGACCCCCACCCCGTCTCGCATGCTTCGCAAAAGTGCGAAGCTTGCGTGCCGACCCTCCCCACAAGGGGGAGGGTAAGGCGCCTCACAGCGCCTGCGTCGTATAATCCCCTTCGGCCTCGTAAAGCCCGTCCTCGATCTTGGTCTTGTGGACGACCTTCATCTTGCCGCCTTCGACCTTGGAGATGTTCTGGATGCCAAAACACTGGTGGATCTTGCCGTTGAAGGTCTTGGGGCCTTGCGGATGCTCCGGGCCTTCGGCGAATTCGGTCAGAGCCTCGGTCGCCTCGACCAGCTTGGCGCGGTCTTCCGGACCCTTGTAGCCGGCATCTTCCATGGCCTTCTTGACGACATAGAGCGTTTCCCAGCAGCCGAACATGTGGGCGGCGGTGGAGACGTCCTTGGGGTCGCCGACGGCCGCGCCATTGTCGTCGATGCCGACAGCGGCGCGGTAGGCTTTCTGCGCGGCCGAGTCATTGGCCTGCGCATAGCGCGGCGAACCTTCCCAGAAATGGCTGCCGTCCAAAAATTCGAGGCCGGGGCTGTTGATGTCGGTGGCTTCGAGCGAATCGATGAAGCCGAACAGCTGCGGCCGGTTGGAGCCGTAGAACTCGCCGAGTTCCTTGACGAAGGTGAGCACGGCCGGGCCGACCATGACATGGTAGATGACTTCGGTCTCGGCCGGGATCTGCGGGAAGTATTTCGTGAAAGACGACTCTGTCGGCGGGATGGCGATCTGGGCGATGACCTCGGCGCCTTGCGCCTTCAGCGCCGGCGGCAGGTAGTCGCGATGGTCGTAGCCGAAGGCGAAGTCGGGGAAGATCTGCGTCACCTTCTTGCCGGCATTGGCCGCGATCCACGGCGCCATCGACTGGATCTGGCTCTTCACATCGGTGATGCCAGGCTGGAAGACGTAGCGGTTGAGCTTGGTCGAAGCGACGTGGTGGCCTTCGCTGACGACGAAATACGGGATCTTGTTTTCGCCGGCGGCCGGCGCCGAGCCGATCACCACATGCGAGAACAGCGTGCCGAAGACGATGTCGGTCTTGTGCTGGGTGGCGAACTTGCCGACCACCTCGGCGCCACGGCCGGGATCGGTGCCGTCATCCTCGATCACCAGTTCGACAGGTCGGCCATTGATGCCGCCGGCGTCGTTGATCGCCTTGACCGCGGCGGCACTGGTCTTTTCATACCAGCGGCCATAGGCGGCGCCGATGCCGGTGCGGTGCGACTGGAAGCCGATCTTGATTGGCGCTGAACTCTGCGCCTGGCTGTAGCGGACGAAGCCGGGCGCGAGCGTCAGCCCGGCGCCGGCGGCGAGACCTTTCAGCGCGGTGCGGCGGCTAAGGGTGGATGATTTGGAGAGATCGAAAAACCCATTCTTGTCAGTCACGGCAGTTCCCCTGTTTTTGAGTTTTGACTGTCTGTAACGAGGCAAGGCCCTCCCTTGCAGGAGGGGCAGAAATTGCATGTGTACAAACTAAATCACCAAAGCACAGAGCTTGCAAGCGGGCTTTCCGCAAAGGCATGTGGATCAGCTTGTCTCATCCGGCCGTCGGCGTGGCAAGCAACCACAGGCCGAAGATCGTGTAGGCAATCATCAGCATGGTGAGCGGCAACTGGCTGAGGGCGGCGCGCGATGGCACCTGGTGCAGTCGCCAGGCCAGTCCATGGGCAACGAGCACCGCCAGCATGTGCCCGGCGATGATGATGCCGGCCTGCAGGTTCCACAGCCACCAGGCGGAGTGGGCCCCGGCGACGATGCCGGCCTCGATCTGCATGTCGGCGGCGCCGAACAGGTTCCATCCCAGCGCGAACGGGTCGGACAAAGCGGCGATCGCATACTGGCCGTCGACCAGCAGCGCCGTCAGATAGTGCGCGACATGATAGGCGAGCGCGATCGGTACGATCGACCAGACCAGCAGCCCGGCGGCCTCGCCGTGGGAATGTCGGCTGCCGGCAAGGCGCTGGCCGAGTATGACGGCCAGCAGGAATGCCGCCGCGAGCAAGACGAAGGTCAGCACGAGGCCAAAGCTGCTTATGCCGATGAGCGCGGTGCGGCCGGGATATTCCAGCGGGTTGATGCCGAACAGGCCGAGCCAGAAGAAGGTTTTCGACAGGCCGTCGAAGGACACCGATGACAGGCTGAGCAGCAGGAAGGCGATACCGCTTGCCGGCAGGGGCGCTGCGCCGAGCAGTTTTGCGCCGGGCCAGCAGAGAGCGAGGCGGCCGTGTTCATCGCGCTCGACGATGGCGAAACGAGCCACCATGGCGAAAAAGATCGTCAGGAATTCGCCGCGCCGGCTCCAATCGCGGTAGCCGAAGGCGAGCATGGCGATGAAGGTAAGCAACCAGTAGAGGCCGGCGACATAGGCAAGCCGCGCCGGGTCGTCGGGCGCCGGGTCGATCAGCTCGAACCAGGCGAAGGCGAAGAACAGGATAACGGCCGGCCAGCAGCCGAGCCATGAAGGCAAACGCGATTCCTGTCCCTCACGGCCACGAAACTTGAACAGGCGGCTTTCGATCCGCCGCGGGCCATACCATGGATTCAGCCACGACCAGAGATCGCCGAACAGGCCTTGCGCGATGGCAAGGCCGACCCAGAGCAGCGTCCAGATGGTTAGCGACAGCGGATTGGAGAGCGGGTCGCGGCTGCCGAACAGGCCGGCGGCGATGAGCGTTGCGAAGCCGGCAAAGGAGATGAGGCTGATGACTGTGCGGGCGGTGTCGCTGAAGGTGAAAAGTTGTAAGCGGCGGCGCCAGAAGCGGTCGAGGGTTGCGGGTGGCAGCAGGGCGAGGACGAGGAAGCTGACGGCGACGGCGAGCGCGCCGCCGGCGATGTAGTAGCCGGTGGGCAGGAGGAGGACGTGGCCGCGGTCGGAGGCGTGGGCGAAGGCAGGGTTGGGGAGGAGTGTGAGGGTGGTGGTGATAAGGGTTGGCCGGTGACAGCCGCGCTCTACGACGCCCCCCTCTGTCCTGCCGGACATCTCCCCCTCGAGGGGGGAGATTGGCAGTTGCCCTGCCGGCGCTTCCTTTGCAACGTCGGAGATTAGCGAAGGCGGAGATGACGGGGTAATCTCCCCCCTTGCGGGGGAGATGTCCGGCAGGACAGAGGGGGGTGGGCGGGAACTCACGCTATCGCGATTTCCATTTCGTCCAGCAAGGCACCCGCCGACCCTCAAACCTTGACCAGCTGCTCCACGCGGTCCTTCGCGCCAAAAATCCGGAGATAGCGCTCGATCTCCTTCTTGTCGCCCGTCGCTTTCGCCGGATTGTCCGACAGCTTCACCGCCGGCCGGCCATTGGCCTCCGTTACCTTGCAGACCAGCGATATCGCATCCAGGCTGTTGGTTTCGGTCGGCGCGCAGCCTTCGAAATCGTTGGTGAGGTTGGTGCCCCAGCCGAAGGACATGCGCACCTTGCCCTTGAAGTGCCTGTAGGTCTCCTCGATGGTTTCGACCTCGAGACCGTCGGAGAAGATCAGCAGCTTCTGCCTGGGGTCCTTGCCCTTCTCGCGCCACCAGTCGATGATTTTTTCGCCGCCTTCGATCGGCGGCGCGCTGTCGGGGCGGAAGCCGGTCCAGTCGGCGACCCAGTCCGGGGCGTCGCGCAGGAAGGATGCGGTGCCGAAAGCGTCGGGCAGCACGATCAGCAGGTTGCCGCCATAATAACGCTGCCAGTCCTGCAGCACCTTGTAGGGCGATTCCTTCAATTCCTTTTCCGACTTGGCAAGGGCGGCAAAAACCATCGGCAGTTCATGCGCGTTGGTGCCGAGCGCTTCGAGGTCGTTGTCCATGGCCAGCAGCACGTTGGAGGTGCCGGTGAAGGCTTCGCCAATACCTTCTTTGAGCGCCTCGACGCACCAGCGCTGCCACAGGAAGGAATGGCGGCGGCGGGTGCCGAAATCGGAGATGCGGATGCCGGGCAGCGCCTTCAAGCGTTCGGTCTTGGCCCACATCTTCCCCTTGGCGCGTGCATAGAGCACGTCAAGCGCGAAGGGACCGAAGGCGCGCATGGCGGCGCGGGAACGAAGCTCATTGATGATCGCCAGCGCCGGGATTTCCCACAGCGTAGTGTACATCCAGGGACCGCTGAAGGAGAGCTCGTACTGACCGTCGCGCTTGGACAGCTCGTAGTCGGGCAGCCGAAAACCTTCCAGCCAGGCGAGGAATTCCGGCTCGAAGATCTGCTTGCGGCCATAGAAATTGTTACCGCCAAGCCAGATCATCTCCTTTTTGGAGAAGCGCAGCGTGCGGGCATGGTCGAGCTGGTCGCGCAATTCACCTTCGTCGATGTCGTCGGCAAGCCGCACCGAGGTGGTGCGGTTGATCAGCGAAAAGGTGGCGTCGACCTTGGGGTACATGCCCCAGATCATCTGCAGCATCAGAAGCTTGTAGAAATCGGTGTCGAGCAGGCTGCGGACGATCGGGTCCAGCTTCCAGGTGTGGTTGTAGACGCGCCGCGCTATATCGGTTCTTGCCATGTCCTGCCGTCGCCTTCGCTGCTCACGTCTTTCTTACGCAATTCCGGACGGGAAACCGCCGCACAGTTTTCCTGGAATTGCCGGGCAAGAGCTTATTAGCATTGAATTTTTGAAAGCGCCTCCCGCTTTCCGGGCTGGCCCGACAAAAAGCAGCCGCTCAGGTCCAGCCTCAACTCTTGGCGCCCACCACCCGCAGCGCCGGACGCTTCCTGCGGCTGCCGATGCGGCCGGCCACCGGCGCGTCGGCCCGGCTGTCGGCCTGTTCCTTTTCGGCAAACAGCCAGTCGACGAACAATTGCACGATCGGCGCCGAACGCATCTCGTTGCGGCAGACGACGTAGAAATCATCGACCGCCGGCACCGACAGGCTGAACGGCGCCACCAGCAGGCCCCTGGCGAGCAGCATGCTGGCGGTGACGGAATCGCCGAGCGCCACGCCATGTCCGTGCACCGCGGCTTCGATCGCCGTACGGGCGTCGCCGAGATGGTGGCGGCGGCCACGTTCGAGGTCGAGCCCATCGGCGGCGGCCAGCCAGGTGTGCCATTCGCGGCCATCATCGCCATGCAGGATGACATGGCCAGCAAGATCCCGGCAGATGCGGAGCGGCCGGTTGTTGATCAGCGTCGGGCTGACCACCGGGAACAGTTCGAGGCCCGACCATTTGCGCATCCAGCAATCGGTCCAGCTGCCGTCGCCATAGAGCACGCAGACATCGACCTGTGGGGCGCGGATGTCCTTGGGGTCGTTGGACGGGATCAGCGTCAACCTGATATCAGGATATTGCGCCATGAAGCTGCCGAGCCGCGGCGTCATCCACAGAAGCAGCAGCGCCGGCACGCAGGAGACCGACAGCGTACCGGCGCTGGCTGGCCTGGTCATGCGCTGGGTGGCGGCGGCGATGCCGTCGAAGGCGGTCGAGACCGCCGGCAGCAATTCGGCGCCGTGCGGGGTGAGCTTTACCCGCTGTCCGGTGCGTTCGAACAGTTTTACGCCGAGTGATTGCTCGAGCGCCTTGATCTGGTGGCTGATCGCGCCATGGGTGACGTTGAGCTCACTCGCCGCCTTGGTCAGCGAGGCATGCCGCGCCGTCGCCTCGAAGGCGCGCAGGGGATTCAAGGGGGGCAGACGCTTGGCCATGAGCAACCGGATACTCTGTGAGATTTTCTCACAATCAGCACCGTAACAATATCAATTGATTTTTCAATGCCGCTGCCGGACACTTTGGCAGGTCAACAGCATCAATGACGTGAAATCTACAGGCAGCCAGCGGGACAGCGGCCCGGCCGGATGATGGTCAGTTCGCAGGTGTCGCCACGGCCGCATGCATCAGCCCGCAGGAGGAGACCGACATGGGTTATGACAGAGGCAAGCTGGAAGCCTTGCGCCGCAAGTATGGCGAGAGCCATGGCGGCGAGATGTTCGACCCGAAGTTCCGCAAGGTCGCCGACAAGATCTTCTCCAAGAGCGGCACAAGGCTGGCGCCCTATGCCGGCATCCCCACCTTCCTCGCCGCGCCCTACCGTGAAATCGCTGCCGACAATCCGGGTTTCGGCGATTTGCAGGTGGCGATCATCGGCGTGCCGATGGATCTCGGCGTCACCAACCGGCCCGGCTCGCGCTTTGGACCCAGGGCGCTGCGCGCCATCGAGCGCATCGGCCCTTACAATCATGTGCTGGAATGCGCGCCGACGCATGAGCTGCGCGTCGCCGACATCGGCGACACGCCGTTCCGCAGCCGCTACCGGCTGGAGGTCAGCCACGAAGACATCGAGCGCCGCACCAACCAGATCGTCGATGCCGGCGTGCTGCCGCTTTCGGTCGGCGGCGACCACTCGATCAGCCATCCGATCCTGAAGGCGGTCGGCAAGAAGGCGCCGGTCGGCATGATCCATATCGACGCCCATTGCGACACAAGCGGGCTGTTCGACATGACCAAGTTCCATCATGGCGGACCGTTCCGCAACGCGGTGCTGGACGGCGTGCTCGACCCCACCCGCACCATCCAGATCGGCATCCGCGGCTCGGCCGAGTATCTGTGGGAGTTCACCTACGAATCCGGCATGACGGTCGTGCATGCCGAAGAGGTGACGGGTCTCGGCATCCCCGCCATCATCGAGAAGGCGCGCAAAATCGTCGGCGACGGCCCGACCTACATTTCCTTCGACGTCGACAGTGTCGATCCGGCCTTCGCGCCGGGTACCGGCACGCCGGAAATAGGCGGCCTGACGACGCGCGAGGTGCTCGAACTGCTGCGCGGCTTGAAAGGTCTCAACATTGTCGGCGGCGATGTCGTCGAGGTGGCGCCGCAATATGACGCGACCACCAACACCGCCCATGTCGGCGCCCAGGTCCTGTTCGAGATCCTGAGCCTGATGGTGTTCAGCCCGGCGATCACCGGCAAGGGGGCCTGACGGATTTCACATGCAAAGGCGGCCGCCGCGCTGGAGCCGGCGGCCGTTTCCAAAACAAACAAGCTTCCAGAAGGGGAATACCAATGACAATCCATATGAAATCAACCATCGCCGCTGCGCTGATGCTCGCCGGCCTCGGCTTCGCCTCCCAGGCCAATGCCGACGCCGTCGACGACATCACCAAGGCCGGCGCCATCAATGTCGGCATCTTCTCCGACTTTCCGCCCTTCTCCTCGGCCAGCGCCGATATGAGCATCAAGGGTTACGACGTCGACGTCGCGCAGGCGATCGCCGATTCACTCAAGGTGAAGCTCAATCTGGTCAGCGTCACCGGCCAGAACCGCATCCCGTATCTCACCGACAAGCGCGTCGATATCCTGATGAGCGTCGGCTATTCCAAGGAGCGCGAGGAGGTGATCGATTTCGCCGCCGCCTATGCGCCCTACTACATCGCCGTCATCGGTCCGGCAGCGCTTTCGGTCAAAGGCAAGGAAGATCTCGCCGACAAGTCGATCGCCGTCAATCGAGGCACGCTGGAGGATACGTCGCTGACCGAAGCGGCGCCGGCATCGGCCGACATCAAGCGCTTCGACAACTACAACTCCGTCATCCAGGCCTTCATCTCCGGCCAGACCCAGCTGATGGTGGTCGGCAATGATGTCGGCGCCCAGGTGCTGGCCAAGCAGGACGCGCTGAAGCCGGAGCAGAAGTTCCAGCTCTTGACCTCGCCTTCGCATATCGGCCTCAACAAGAAAGAGGACCGGCTGAAGACGGCGGTCAACGACGCGGTTGCCAAGATGCTGGCCAACGGCAAGCTCGACGAGAGCTCGAAGGCCTGGCTGAAGACGCCGCTCAATCCCGACAACCTCAAGGATTGAGTTCTCGTGGCCTTTGCCTGGCTCCCAGGCGCTGTGGGCGACATCGCGCGCGGCGCGGCCACGACGATCCTGTTGATCGTCGTGACCACGCTCGTGGGCACGCTGCTCAGCATCCTGGGCGCTGCCGGCCGGCGCAACGGCCCGGTATTCGTGAAGCGCGCCATCGCGGTCTATGTCGAGGTGATGCGCAACACGCCGTTCCTGGTGCAGCTGTTCTTCATCTTCTTCGGCCTGCCCAGCCTCGGCATAAGGCTCGATCCGATCCTGGCCGCCATGCTGGCAATGACGCTCAACATGGCAGCCTACACCATTGAAATCGTCGGCGCCGGTCTCGATGCCGTGCCCGGCGGACAAACGGAAGCAGCGCTTGCACTGGGCTTGAGACCGCGCCAGGTGTTCATCAAGATCGTGCTGCCGCAGGCGCTCAAGGTGATCTACCCGGCGCTGACCAGCCAGATCGTCATCATGATGCTGGAATCGGCCGTGGTGTCGCAGATCGCCGTGCGCGAGCTGACCTATGAGGCCGACATGCTGCAAGCCCGCACCTTCCGGTCCTTCGAAACCTATTTCGTCGTGACCCTGGTCTACCTCGTCCTGTCCATGGCCTTGCGCCGGCTGCTGGTCACAGGCGGGCGCCGCGTATTGGGGGCAGGTGTCACATGATCGAATTCACCTTCTGGGACATCGTTCGCAATCTGCTGCTCGCCGCCCGCTGGACGGTGCTGTTGTCACTGGCGGCCTTTGTCGGCGGCGCGCTGGTCGGGCTGATCGTGCTGTTCTTCAGGATCGCAGAGAATAAATGGAGCCAGCGGGTCGCTTCCGGCTACATCGCCCTGTTCCAGGGAACGCCGCTGTTGATGCAGCTGTTCCTGATGTTCTTCGGCCTGCCGATGCTCGGCCTGCGCATCGAGCCATGGACGGCAGCGGTGCTCGGCCTGACCTTCTTCGCCAGCGCCTATCTGGCCGAGATCTGGCGCAGCGGCGTCGATGCGCTGCCGCTGGGACAGTGGGATGCCGGCGCCAGCCTTGGCCTGCACCGTCTGCAGGAGCTCAGGCTGATCATCCTGCCGCAGGCGTTCTCGATCACAAGGGCGCCGATCGTCGGCTTCCTGGTGCAGTTGATCAAGTCGACGGCGCTGACCTCGATCATCGGCTTCGAGGAGCTGGTCAGAACCTCGAACGCCATCAACAACGCCACCTTCGAACCGTTCAAGGTCTACGGGCTGGTGGCGCTGATCTTCTTCGTCATGTGCTTTCCACTGACGCAATACGCCCGTACGCTCGAACAACGAGCGGCGGCCCACTGACGCCAGGCGGCGACAGTGCGTGAAGGGAACCTGCCGGAATAGAACGGCATCAACTGAGGAGAAACCAGATGAACAGACTGATTGGAAAATCCCTGACACGGCGCGGCGTGCTTGGTGCGGGCCTCGTTACAGCCGGCGTGCTCGCCATGCCGTCGATCCTGCGCGCGCAGGACAAGTCGCTGAAGGTCGGCGTCTATGGCGGCTACTTCAAGAAATCCTTCGACGAGCACGTCTTCCCCGACTTTACCAAGGCGACCGGCATTGCGGTCGAGTCGGTCGCCGAGCCGACCGGCGAAGCCTGGCTGGTGCAGCTCGAACAGGCGTCCAAGGCCGGCCAAGCCCCGGCGGACCTTTCGATGATGTCGCAGACCTCGACGCTGAAGGGCCAGTCGACCGAATTGTGGACGCCGCTCGATACGTCGAAGTTCAAGCACTACAACGATTTGTTGCCGCGCTTCGTCAACAAATATCCGGATGGTCGCGTTGCCGGCATCGGCGCCGTCGCCTGGTGGATCACGCTGGTCTCCAACACCGATGTCTACAAAGATGCGCCGACCTCATGGGAGACGCTGTGGGACAAGGCCAATGAGGACAAGCTTGGCCTTCTGGCACTTGCCTCGAACTCGTTCCTGCTCGAAGTGACAGCCAAGACCTTCATGGGCGGCACCAATGCGCTCGACACCGAGGACGGACTGAACAAGGCGTTCGAAAAGCTCGCCGAGCTCAAGCCGAATGTCCGGCTGTGGTATCGCGACGAGGCGCAGTTCGAGCAGGCGCTGAAGTCGGGCGAGATCCCGATGGGCCAGTATTATCACGACGTCACCGGCCTCGCGGTCGCCGACGGCTTCCATGTCCGCTCGACCTTCCCGAAGGAAGGCGGCATCCAGGATTCCGGCAATTGGGTGCTGTCGCGCGCCTCGACCAAGGTCGACGAGGCGCATGCATTCATCGACTATATGAGCCAGCCGTCGATGCAGGGTCTGATGTCGCGCAAGGTCGGCACCACGCCTACGCTGAAGAAAGAGGTGCTCGACCTCAAGCCGGAAGAGTTCGCAGCCGTGTCGTCGGATATCGATCCGATCATCCCGCGCTACGACCTCTATACGTCGAAGGCCGACTGGATCAACCAGAAGTGGACCGAGCTGATCGTCGGCTGAGCCGTTCGATCCGTCTGAACCACAGCGGCCGCCGGCATAGTCCGGCGGCCCCTTAGCAAACCCTCCAAGGGATGAGCATGTCCGGACTAGACATCAACGCCGTCACCAAAAAATTCGGCAACTTCGCCGCCGTCGACAATGTCCAGCTCAACGTGCCGCATGGCACGTTCGTGTGTCTGCTCGGCCCGTCGGGCTGCGGCAAGACCACGCTGCTGCGCATGATTGCCGGACTGGAGGAGCCGACCAGCGGCGCCATCGTGCTCGACGGCGAGGACATCACGCCTTTGCCGACGCACAAGCGCAATCTCGGCATGGTGTTCCAGTCGCTGGCGCTGTTTCCGCATCTCTCCGTCGGCGACAACATCGCCTATGCGCTGCGCATTCGCGGCGCCTCGAAGGAGGAGCAGAAGAAACGCGTCGACGAGTTGCTGGGCCTCATCCATCTGACCGGCTTTGCCGACCGTCCGGTGGCCAAACTATCGGGCGGTCAGCGCCAGCGCGTGGCAATTGCGCGGGCCTTGGCGCTGTCGCCGAAACTGTTCCTGCTCGACGAGCCGCTGTCGGCGCTCGACGCCAAACTGCGCGAGGCCATGCAGGTAGAACTGCGCCAGTTGCAGCAGCGGTTGGGCATCACCACCATCGTCGTCACCCACGACCAGCGCGAAGCCATGACCATGGCCGACCTGGTCGTCGTCATGGGCCACGGCAGAATCCTGCAGGCGGCGCCGCCAATCGAGATCTACCGCAAGCCGGCCGACGCCTTCGTCGCGGACTTCATCGGCATCACCAATCTGCTGCCGGCCGAGATCGACAGCACCGGGCGCACCACCATTCTGGGCACAGCCATTCCAGGTCTTGCCATGCCGGCGGGTCAGACTAAAGCGTCTGTATCGGTCCGCCCCGAGGATGTGCATCTCGGCAGCCCCGGCGGCTCGGCCATCACCGGCGAGGTGAGTTTCGTGCGCGATCTCGGCGGCACCATCGAGACCTTCGTCGACGTCGGCGGCACCAGCATCATTGCGGTGACGACGCCGCGCGAGCGGCATGACGTGCCGGTCGGCGCCAAGGTCGGCGTCACACTGCCGCCGGCAAGCTGCGTGGTGCTCGGCGCATGAGACGCGAAGCGCCGAAGTCGATAGCCGACTACACGCCGCTGTTCTTTCCGGCGCTGATGCTGATCGTCTTCTTCGTCGTGCCGTTCTCGACGATGATCGCGGTGAGCTTCTTCAAGCGCAACCCGTCCGGTTTCTACACGCCGGATTTCGTGTTCGACAATTACGCCCGCTTCCTGTCGGTGTTCTTCGGCGGCGTGCTCGGCTTTTCGCTGCTGCTGGCGGTGCTGGTCGCCGTCTGCTGCGTGGCCATCGCCTTTCCCTTCACCTACCTTTTGACCCGTCGGCCGCGCCGTGTGCAGACGCTGTGGCTGGTCGGCCTGCTGTCGGTGCTGTCGCTGTCGGAAGTCATCATCGGCTTTGCCTGGTCGACGCTGTTTTCGCGCACCGCCGGCATCACCAATCTGTTCGTGGCGATCGGGCTGATGGACAAGCCGGTGGCGCTGCTGCCGACCTTTGGCGCGGTGCTGACCGGCATGGTCTACCAGGCGCTGCCCTATACGATCCTGGTGCTGTACCCCGCCCTCGTGCGCCTCGACCCGACATTGCTCGAGGCAGCGCGCACGCTCGGCGCCTCGCCGATCCGCGCCTTCTTCAACGTCGTCGCGCCGGCATTGCGCAACACCATTGTGGCGACACTGATCATGGTCTTCGTGTTCGCCCTCGGCTCGTATCTTTTGCCGCAGATTCTGGGACGGCCGCAACACTGGACGCTGTCGGTGCTGATCACCGACCAGGCGATCTACCAGTCCAACATGCCGTTCGCGGCCGCAATGGCGGTGTTCCTGGTGCTGATCTCGCTGGCGCTGGTCGGATTGACACTGCTCGTCGGAAGAAGGGAGAACGCCCTATGACCGCGACCTTGCTGCGCCGTGTCTATTTCACCATCGTCGCTTTGTTCCTGGCGGCGCCGCTGATCGTCGTCGCCGGCGTGTCGGTCAATTCGCGCCAGGAGCTCAGCTTCCCGCCGGTCGGTTTCTCGCTCGCCTGGTACGCCCAGATCTTCACCGATCCGGAATGGCGGCTGGCGCTGATCCATTCGGTGACGCTGGCCGTCTGTTCGGCGGCGATTGCCGTTGCGGTGGCGCTGCCGCTGGCCTGGTTCTTGTGGCGGCGCATCGCGCCCTGGGCAAATATCTTTCAGGTGCTGGGGCTTGCCCCCTTCATCCTGCCGCCGGTCATCACAGCGCTCGGCTTCCTCTCCTTCTGGGCGACGGTCGGGCTGTTCGGCCAGTTCTTCACCGCCATCATCAGCCACGCCATCTTCTTCGTGACGCTGCCGCTGGTGACGCTGTCGCTGGGCTTTGCCTCGATCGACCGCTCGCTGGTAGAGGCCGCCGCCACCATGGGCGCCGACGACCGCACAGTGCTGAAAACCGTGGTGCTGCCGTTGATCCTGCCCTACCTCGTCTCGGGTTACGCCTTCGCCTTCGTCTTGTCGCTCAACGAATACATCGTCGCCTATATGACGATCGGCTTCACCACCGAGACGCTGCCGATCAAGATCTTCAACGCGCTGCGCTACGGCTACACGCCGACCATGGCTTCGGTGTCGGTGTTCTTCGTCGCGGTGGCGGCACTGGTGTTCGGCTCGATCGCGCGATTTGGCGATATACGCAGGCTGCTCGGCGCGATGTCGTCGGACGGGAGCTGAGCGCAATCATTTGTAACAGCACCCCTCGATCGCTGCTCAGAACCACCAATGCCATCAAGGTGTCTGAGTGCACCCTATGCACTCGCGCAGGCGGCAGCTTCGCGCCTCATCTCGGACTCAGGGGTGAACCTAAGTGCTCCTCGAAAGCGGACAACTGACTTGTTCGCCCGACTATTCGCCAGGGTCGAACTCACCTTTGAACAGGACTGTCTCCACCGGCCCGAGGGGATTGACGATCCGGCTCTCCAGGACTTCGACAAGTTTGCGTCCGACACCCGCTATGTCCACGAAATGAACGCCGATCTTCGCAGGCAAGAAACGTGACAGCCGCGTGCTGTCCCGAGTGACAATGTAGATGTCACTCCCTGGCGCGAGACCTCTTCTGCCAAGAGCGTGTAGTGCCCCCAAAAGGCCCAGTTCGTTGGCGCAAGCCAAGCCCGTCGGCGGATCTGACCAGGCCAGCATGCGATCGAACCAGGCTGCGCTCGATTCCATGGTGAACATTCCATGACCGATCAGCGACTGGTCGATCGGAATACCAGCCTCGGCCATTGCCCTTCCATACCCGGAAAGACGCATGGCACTCGCCTGGTCGCCCGGAACGAGAAGTTGCAGCGCAATGCGTCGGCAGCCCTTGTCCATGAGCCGCCGGGTCGCCTCGTAGGCAATCTGTTCATTGTCGATGTCGACATAAGGATATGCTGTATCCAGGTCAGTTCTTCCAAACGCGACGAATGGCATGCCTCTATCCAGCAATAGCTTAACGCGCGGATCACCCGAGACCATGCGCGTGATAATCAGTCCGTCTGTGCTGCCCGCCTGAAGCTGTCGCTGCACACTCTCGATGGGGTCATCATCGGGCGTGGTGGAGTAGATGGATAGACTATAACCCGCTTGCCGCGCCGCCAGCGTCATGCCTTCGATTAACGGAAGCTTCAACAGATCGGACAGATGATCTTGTGTTTCCATCGGGTAGATTGCTGTCATCGTCAGCGTGCGGCCAGTTTTGAGCGCGAAGCCATGATGATTTGGCACATAGCCGACCCGCTGCGCCACTTCCTTGACGCGAGCGATGGTGGCGGGATGAACCTCCGGCCCATCCTTCAGCGCGCGGGATACGGTGGTCACCGAAAGGGAAAGTTCCGCCGCGATCTGTTTCAGGTTGGTCATGTCGCCCGACCTCATTTGCGAAAGCGCCGGCTGATTTGCTGACTTCCACTACGTGACCGAATTCCACCTCACGGTCAATCCAAGCTCTCGCTAAAGCAGCTTGACTCTCCTGCAATTGGATGCAATCGTAACGTTACGATTGGCAATAATTGGCCATTTTTAGCGCGTCTCAACAAATTCTAGGGAGGAGAACCTATGTCTTGGTTACGCATTTCATTGACGGCATTCGCATTCTCGGCCGCCGTGCCGGTCTATGCCCAATCAGTCACCATCACGACCGCGGGCGGCGATTATGGCAACGCCATGAAGGAAGCCATGTGGGCCCCCGCTGCAAAAGAGCTTGGCTATGCTGTCCGCGAGGAGACCCTCAGCGACGGCTTGGCCGCCCTGAAGATGCAGGTTACCTCGGGCGCGGTCACAACCGACGTCATTCACCTGGGCTCACCGGAGGGCGCGCAGGCCGCCGCACAGTCGCTGCTGGAGCCGCTCGACTACACGATCATCGACCCAAAGGCCGTGCCGGACGGCGCAAAGTCCGACTACTGCTATCCATTCGACTCCTATGGCACCGTCTTGTCGTGGAACACCAAGACCTATGGCGAAAACCCGCCGAAGACATGGGCGGAGTTCTGGGACGTTGCCAAATTCCCCGGCCGTCGTGCGCTGCGTGCCAATGCCCAGGACTCGATCGAGATCGCGCTGCTCTCCGATGGCGTAGCACCGGCGGACGTCTATCCCGTTCTCAGCACGCCAGAGGGTCTGGATCGCGCTATCAAGCGGCTCGAAGCACTCAAGCCAAATGTCGCCATTTGGTGGACCTCGGGAGCGCAGTCGGCGCAGTTGCTGAAAGATGGTGAGGCGGATTTGGTCGTTACCTGGAACGGGCGGGCCCAAACCGTAAAAGCAGATGGCGGCGCGGCCGACTACACGTTCAAGGGTTCCGTCATTGGCACCGACTGTCTTGCGGTGCCGAAAGGGGCGCCGAACAAGGACGCAGCTATGAAGCTCATCGCAGCGATGACACAGCCCGCGCGCGTGGCGAAGCTGACCGACTTCATAGCCTATGGCCCGGTCAATCCTGCTGGCTATGAGGGTGGCCTTATCCCCGAGGACCGTCTCAAGACGCTGGCGACCGCGCCTGAAAATGCCGGCACTTCGGTGTTTTCGAATTCAGAATGGTGGGTCAGGAACGGCGAGGCTGCCCAAAAAGCCTTCGATGAGATGATGGCCCGCTGAGTCTTAGCTCTAAGGCTGAAGCACATGATGAAGTCGCTCCCGATCACCATCGACAGCGTGCGCAAGACCTATGGATCTTACGTCGCGCTGGACGATGTCTCGCTCGACATTCGGGCTGGCGAATTCCTCACGCTGCTGGGGCCATCGGGATCGGGCAAGACCACGCTGCTCATGGCGCTGGCCGGTTTTGTCCGGCCGGAGTCCGGTAAACTTTTGTTGGACAATCGGGACATTACCCGCCTGGCCCCCAACAAGCGCGACATCGGCATAGTCTTCCAGAACTACGCCCTGTTTCCCCACATGAACGTTCTCGCAAATGTCGAGTATCCGCTGGTGCTGCGCAAGACGCCGAAAGCCGAGGCCCGCCAGAGGGCACTCGACACTTTGGCCCGCGTGAAGCTCGAAGGTTTGGCGGAGCGCAACATTGCCGCTTTATCCGGCGGTCAGCGCCAGCGGGTGGCGCTGGCACGCGCAATCGTCTTCGAACCACGCGTGATGCTGATGGACGAGCCGCTGTCGGCGCTCGACAAGAATTTGCGCGAAACCATGCAGTATGAGATCCGGCGTCTGCACGATGATCTGGGGATTACTACGATCTATGTGACGCATGACCAGCGCGAAGCACTGATCATGTCAGATCGGATTGCGGTGATGAATTCCGGCCGTATTCAGCAGATCGACACGCCACAGCGGATTTATGATCGTCCATCGACCCGCTTTGTCGCGGAGTTCATGGGTGAGGCCAACATTGTGGCCCCGGGCGCGGTGCGCAGAATAGACGGCGCCGATGCATCAAGCGAAGCTCTGATGATCCGCGCCGAAAGCTTCCATCTTGATTCGAAGCTCGTCGGGCGAGACGGGGTGGCGCTTGAGGGAACGCTGCGCGCCAAGGCGTTTCGCGGCGAGAACTGGCTTTTGACACTGGCGCTTGACGGCGGGCAAGAGATTCTTGTCTGCGTTCCGGCGGCGATGGCCAGCGGCTGCGGCGAGCTTGCGACCGGTCAGCGAGTGACCGCATATGCACCGGCAGCGAAAGTTCACGCGATACCGGGAGCAGGAGCGTGACCGTCATCGCCGATCTTGCGCTCGCGGCAGACGCACGACGCGAGCGGCGGTTCTTCCTGTCGCTTTCAGTGCCCGCGCTTTTGATCGTTGGGCTGGCGGCGATCCTGCCCATCGTCTGGATTATCCGGCAATCCTTCCTCACCACAGCGGGTGAATACACCGTCGGCAACTATGAGAAGGTGCTTTCGAGCGGACTGACATGGTCGGCACTCGTTACCACCGTTGAACTGTCTCTGGGTACGCTGGCGATCTGCATTCTACTCGGTACCCCCTTGGCGCTCGCCCTGGCCAGCGCCAGACCAAGGGTAGCCAATTTGCTGATGGCCTTCGTCATGCTGCCGTTGTGGACCTCCATTCTGGTGCGCACCTATGGCTGGCTCGTTCTGTTGCGACGCGATGGCCTGATCAACGCGGCTTTGACCGGTTCAGGCCTGACAGCTGAGCCATTGCCGCTGGTTTACAATTTCACGGGAACGCTGATCGGCATGGTTCACTACATGCTGCCGCTTTTTCTGCTGCCCGTTTATGCGGCGATGCGCGATATCGATGCAAACCTCGTCCGCGCGTCGGCGAGCATGGGCGCCACTCTCGGGCAAACGATCCGCACGGTCATTCTGCCGCTTTCGGCCGGCGGCATCTTCTCGGGTTCGATCATCGTCTTCATTTACACCATAGGGTTCTTCATCACGCCCGCGGTGCTTGGCGGCGGCAAGGTAAACCCTCTTTCCACCCGGATCGAGCGCACGCTATCGACCTTCCAGGATTGGGGCTCGGCGAGCGTCCTGGGCATCCTGCTCCTCGTACTAATGGCGTTGGTGGGGGTGATGTTCCTGGCTGCGCGGCGGCTGATTGCCGGACGCAGCATCGGCACAGCCCATGCTTGAAGCCTATCCAGATAGCAGGCTGGCCCGCATCCTCCTGTGGAGCTTTTGCGCGCTCGTTATGGCGTTCCTGATGCTGCCGACGCTCGTCGTCGTGCCGCTCTCTTTTTCGGCGTCCAATCTTTTGGAGTTCCCGCCGCGCGCATACTCGTTGCGCTGGTACGAGGCTTTCTTCGGTTCGGCGGCATGGATGGCCGCACTCAGGACGAGCCTGATCCTTGGCACATTGACGGCGATGATCGCAGTGCCCCTGGGGCTGCTGGCCTGCATTTCGATAAATCGGCTCGGCGGAAAGGCCGCCATTGCCATTCAGGGTATTCTGCTAACCCCTTCTATCGTGCCGGGAATCCTGCTCGCTATTGGTCTCTTCTTTGTTCTGGCGGCCCAACGTCTGGTCGGAACGCTGTTCGGTGTCCTGGTCGGACATGTGGTGCTGGCCGTTCCGGTCGCCTGCATTGTGTTGGTGCCCGCCTTGGCCCGCTTTGACTGGAACCAGGTTCAGGCGGCGCGCAGCCTGGGCGCAAACTGGGCAAGAGCCATTGGCGGAATAATTGTCCCCCAACTTCGGATAAGTCTGTTGTCGGCCACGCTGATGGCCTTCCTGACCTCGCTCGATGAATCCGTCATTTCGATCTTCGTCGCGAGTGGTCAAAACAGCACGCTGCCGAAGCTCATGTTCCTGTCGCTGCGCGATCAGATCGACCCGACCATTGCGGCGATTTCGACCTTGTGGACCGTCATCGTCGTGGTCGTTGTCCTCGTCGTGACCCTTCGCCAAAAATCCTGACCGAGATTGGAAACATGCCCAACAATCATCATGCAGCCGACGATCTGGCGGATCATTCAACGGACATACCCCAGGTGGGGTTGGCGATCATCACCGGCTCGGCGAATTGGGGTCTCGCCTTTCCGGAAGATGTCGAAGTCGATGGCGTCCGCACCTTGCAACGAGACATGAGTTTCGAAACCCCTTTCGGTCCCAGCGACAATTGGAAACTGCTCGAATTCGATGCATCTATTACCGTCGAGGGCAAAACGAAACGTGCCCTGTGCATGTATTCGCACGGCAATCCCCGAGACCATATCGACCATTCCTGTCATCGCCGCGCGTTCTGGGTGTTGATGAAAGCGGGTGTAAGGCAAGTGCTGGCCTGCTCGACTGTTGGCGCCGTCAACAAGGCGATCCAGCCCGGCGACATAGTCGTAAACGCCGATATCATCGAACTGTCGCAGACCCCGTTTTCACTTCTGCCTGGCCGCCAGAGCTTCGACTGCTCGGGCAAGCAGATCGTATGTCCAAGATGTGCGGCATTGTTGGCCGAGACCGCCCGGCGCCATTGGCCAGCCGGATGCCGCGTCCATGGCATCGAGCAGCAGTTGGTGGCTGCCCACTGCTACGGGCCGCGACTGACAACTCCCGCCGAAGCTCTGGCGTATCGAAACATGGGAGCGGACGTGCTCAACCACTCGATCGCCCCTGAGGCCACCTTATCGCGCGAGATCGGCGCCTGTTTCGTGCCCCTGGCGTTCGTCACGGCCGGCTTCAACGACTATATGGACCGCGAGCGCCAGAAATTGCTGCAGGAGCACGTGCTGCCGAGCCTCTCTATGACAGCCTCGCGGGTTGCGCTGGAGACCGCGGCGCGACTTCCGGCCAATCCGGAATGCTCTTGCCACGGCTTGAAGTCGCCCCAACCGGCAGAGCGTTCTACCCGGTTCTGAAAAGCAGCGAGAGTCTGGGATCGTTCACTCGCAACGATGCTCGCGTCGAACTGAGAGTCCGCTTTTGAAGATCCCACGCCCGAAGCGTTCGGCCGCTTCCGGTCCAAAAGGCGACACCAGACATCTGCTCTGCAGTGACTGCTTCGGGCAGCTGGCGGACCGCTTGGGCGCCATTAATGGCTGAAGACAAGCGGTGGCGCTATCCGATCCCGCCGCAGCCAGCGCGCCAGGAGCAGCACCGCCACCACGGCCAGACCTGACGCCAGGCCGATCCAGATGCCGACGCCGTGCAGGCCGAAATGGAAGGCGAGCAGCACGCCGAGCGGCAGGCCGATGCCCCAATAGCCGATGGCGGCATAGATCATCGGCACCTTGGTGTCGTGCAGGCCGCGCAGCATCCCGGCGGCCACGGCCTGCGCGCCGTCAAAGATTTGGAACAGCGCGGCAAAGGCCAGGAACGACACGGCCAGCGCGATCACCCTGGCATTGGCCGGAGCGGCCATGTCGATGAAGGCGCTGATCAACAGATGCGGCCACAGCACCATCACCAGCGCCATCAGCGCCATGGACGAGACGCCGATGACGAAGGCGGTCCAGCCGGCGCGCGAAACGCCTGCCGGATTGCCTGCGCCATGGGCCAGCCCGACGCGCACGGTGACGGCCTGGTTGAGGCCGAGCGGCACCATGAAGGAGATCGAGGCGATCTGGATGGCGATAGCGTGCGCGGCGAGCGAATCCGCATCGATCAGGCCCATCAGCAGGGCTGCTGCATTGAAGATCGTCACCTCGAAGGCGAGGATGCCGGCGATCGGCATGCCGAGCCGCAGCAGACCCTTGAAACGCGGCCAGTCGGAGCGCCAGAAGCGACCAAACAGGCGGTAGCGGCGGAACTTCTTCTCCAGCATCACCACGGCTGCCAGGCCGCAAAACATCAGCGTGCTCGACAGCGTGGTCGCCAGCCCCGAACCGGCGATGCCCATCGAGGTGACGCCGAGATTGCCGAACATGAACACCCAGTTGAAGAAGGCGTTGCAGGCGACGGCGACGAAGACGATGATCAGCGCCCAGCCCGGCCGCTCCAGCGCCGAGATGAAGGAACGCAGCACGATATAGCCGTAGAAAGGCAGCACCGCCCATTCCAGCCAGCGCAGATAGATGCCGGCCTGATGCGCCAATGCCGGCTCCTGGCCCATGGCCAGCAGAATGGCCTCGCCATGCCACAGCACGATCCAGATCGGGATCGAGATCAGGATCGCCAGCCACAGGCCCTGGCGCACGGTGCGACGCAGATCGCGCACCGAATAGCGGCGGCGGCCAAGCTCGGTGGCGATCATCGGCGAGGTCGCCAGCATCAGGCCGAGGCCGAAGATCAGCGGCATGAAATAGAGGTTGGCGCCGAGCGCGCCGCTGGCCAGCGTGTCCGCGCCCAGACGCCCCATCATCATGACGTCGGTGGCGGTCATCGCGGTCTGGCCGAGATTGGTCAGCACCATCGGCCAGGCCAGCGCCAGCGTCGCCCTGATTTCCTGACGCCAAAGATTTTCCGGCGCACGAGCGCCGGCTTCGATCGCAGACATTGTCCTGCTCTTTCCGATTGCGGCGCGTCGGCAACGAGGCCGGAAGCCGCACTTCCAAACGGCAAAACCTTCGGTTTCGCAGCGTTTGCGTCGTTCTATTGGACGAAATGCGGCATGAAGGCAAGGGAGGACGGGCAGCCGGCGATTGAGCCAGAGGCGGGAACCCTCCTATCCGGCTGCCCTTGGATCAACCGATGCTTTCGCCGCCGTCGATCACCAGCGCCTGGCCGGTCATGAAGGATGAGCGGTCGGAGACGAGGAACAGGACCGCTTCGGCGATCTCTTCGGCGCTCGCCCAGCGCCCCATCGGGATCCTGGTGCGGACATAGGTCTCGATCGCCTCGCGCCCGCCCATCTGGGCGATGAACGGCTCGTTGAAGGGGGTGTCGACCCAGCCGGGGCAGAGCGCGTTGACGCGCACATTGTGCCGGGCATAGTCGAGCGACATCTGCCTGGTCATCGCCACCACGGCATGTTTGGACGTGGCATAGGCGATCATCTCGCGGTCGTAGAAGACGCCCGAATTCGAAGCCGTGTTGAGGATGACGCCGCCGCCTTGCGCGACCATTGCCGGCATGACCAGCCGCGCGGCCAGAAACTGCGCCCGTACATTGATGCGCCATGACGCATCCATACCATCGACCTCGACCTCGGTCAGCGTGCCGCCGACCTGGATGCCGGCGTGATTGTGCAGAACGTCGATGCGGCCATACTTGCCGAGCGTGCCGGTGATGAGCTGCCCGACCGCGGCGTCGTCAGAGACGTCGGTGACAACGGCCTCGGCCTGCCCGCCCACTGCCCGGATGTCCGCCGCTGTCGTCTCGCCGCTGGTCTTATCCCGGTCGGCGATGACCACCAGCGCGCCTTCCCTGGCCATGATCATGGCGCCGGCGCGGCCGATGCCGGAACCGGCGCCCGTCACCACGGCGATGCGGTCTCTAAGGATCATGAATTTGTCTTTCAGCTGGATGGCTTGTTCAGTTTGACGGCTGGCGCTGGCGCAGCTGCCATTGGGCAAGCACCACCAGAAGAACCGAGGCGACGAGCACGATGGTGGCGATGGCGTTGATTTCCGGCGTCACGCCGCGCCGGATCGAGGCGAAGACATAGATCGGCAGCGTCGTCTGCGCGCCGGCGACGAAGAAGGCGACGATGAAGTCGTCGAAGGAGAAGGTGAAGGCGAGCAGGAAGCCGGCGACCACCGCCGGCATGATCTGCGGCAGCACGATCGAGCGAAACGTCGTCAGCGGCGTGGCGTAGAGATCGCTCGAGGCCTCGACCAGGTTGCGGTCGAGGCTGGCGAGACGCGTGTCGACGATCATCGTCACCAACGCCATCGAAAACAGGCCGTGCGCGGCGATGATCGATCCATAGCCGAGTGACAGGCGCGGCGGCTGGTCGTTTGGCCAGATCGAGGCGAGGAACGGGTTGAGCACGCCAAACAGCTGGACCAGCGCAACGAGCGTCGAGATGCCGATGACGACGCCGGGAACGACGATCGCGGCACCCATCAGCGCGTCGAAGACGGCGCGGGTTCTGAGCCCGACCCGCGCCAGGCCGAGTGCGGCTGCCGTGCCGCACACCGCCGCCAGAAGCGCGCTGGTGGTGGCGATGAACAGGCTGTTCTTCAACGCCTCGACCAGGAACGGGTTCGACAGCGCCGTGCCGTACCACTGCACCGAAAAGCCGGTGAACTCGCTGGCATGGCGGCCGGCGTTGAAGGAGAACAGCACGACCAGCGCGATCGGCAGATAGAGGAAGGCGAAGACGGCGGTGACGAAGGCGCGCATCAGATCAGATCCACCCTGCGGGCGCCCGACACCCGTGTCGAAATGCGGTTTGCCGTGATCAGCACCACCACCGAAACCGCCACCAGCGTGATGGCGATGGCCGATCCGAACGGCCAGTTGCGCGACTGCAGGAACAGGTCGACCAGCGCGTTGCCGATGAAGAACACCTTGCCGCCGCCAAGCAGGGTCGGGATCAGGTATTCGCCAAGCAGCAGGATCATGACCAGCGAGAAACCTGTCATCACGCCCGGCAGCGACAGCTTCAGGGTGACACCCAGAAAGGTCGAGAGCGGCGTCGCGCCGAGATCGGCGGAGGCCTCCAGCAGCCGCCGGTCGAGCCGCTCCAGGCTGACATAGATCGGCAGGATCATGAGGGGCAAATAGCCATAGACGATGCCGAGCAGGACGGCGCCCGGCGTGTTGATCAGCCGGACATCCTCGATGCCGACAAAGGCCAGCAGCGCGGGAATGCCGCGTCCGCCCAGAATGTACATCCAGGCATAGGTGCGCATCAAAAGGCTGGTCCAGAACGGAATGACGACGAGCGCAAGCAGGATCAGCCGCCAGCGTTGCGGCGCCTTCAGGGCGAGATAGTAGGCAACCGGGTAGGCGACGAGCAGGCAGGCAAGCGCGCCCACCGGCGCCAGCATCATCGTGTTCCAGAAGGCGGTCGCCCGCGCCGGGAGGTTGGCGTATTGCGCCAGCGTGAAGGCGGCCTGATAGCCGCCCTCCGGCGCCCGCTCGCCGACGCTGAACACGGCAATGGCGATGAACGGCAACACCAAAAACACCACCAGCCACGCCGTGGCCGGAGCGAGCAGCAGCGCTGTCAGGATGTTATACCGAAATCTGTTGCCGTGCATGGAAACCGCCCCGATGCCGGCGGACATAGGCCCGCCGGTTTCCGTTTGCGTCAGGCCGGCCTCAAGCCGACTTGAAGCGCGCCATCAGCTCGGCGCGGCCGGGATCGGTCAGCGTCGCCGCCGCACCGAATTCCAGCGGTGTCAACAGGTCGGCCGCCGGATAGAGGATCGGATTGTCGAGCACTTCCTTGGGCAGCAGCTTGTTGACGCGTGCGTCGGTCGACGGCGCGCCATTGGCGAGATGCTCCTTCACCGCGACGTCGGGGGTCATCAGATAGTTGAGCAAGGCATAGCCGGCCGGCTTGTTCGGCGCGTCCTTCGGGATGGCGTAGAAATCGGTCCAGATTTCGCCGCCCTCCTTGCCCAGCACATAGGCGATCTCCGGGATATCGCGATGCAGCTGTGCGCCATCATTCGTCCAGCACATGGTCATCCAGGCGTCGCCCGCCCGCATGCCCGGCTGGTAGTCGGACGAGACCGCGAACAGATGCGGCTTGACCTTGAGCAGCAGCTCCTCGGCCTTGGCGAGTTCGTCCTGCTTCAGCGAGTTGAAGGAATAGCCGTAATATTTCAGCGCGTTGCCGATGGTGGTCAACTGGTAGTCGTGCACCATGGTGCGGCCATCGCCCTCAGCCATGGCGACGTCCCAGAATTCCTTCCAGCTGGTCATCGGCTTGGCCAGCTTCTTGGTGTTGACGGCAAAGCCCGTGGTGCCCCAGTTCTTCGGCACCGCGTAGGTCGTGCCGTCGATCGTGCCTTCCGAGGTGAAGCGCGGGTCCTCCTGGGAGCTGTCGAAATTCGGCAGCTTGGCCATGTCGAGCGGATCGATGATGCCGAGTTTCTTGTAGGTCGAGATCGTGTAGTTGGTCGGCACGAACAGGCTCCAGCCCGAGGCGCCGGCCTGCAGCTTGGCAAGCATCTCCTCATTGGAGCCGAAGACGTTGACCTCGACGGCGACGCCGGTGTCCTTCTTGAAATTCTCGAAGGTCTGCGGGTCGTGGTAGTTCGGCCAGGTGGCGATCGACATGCGGTCGCCAAGGTTTTCGGCGGCAAAGGCCGGCGTCGGCATGATGCCGAGCTCGCGCGCCATCACCGCGGTTGCGATGCCAAGGCCGGTGAGGCCGAGGAAGTCGCGGCGGCCGATCGAGCCGCGCTTCAGGCGCATCAGCTGGTCGACGAAGTTCTCAGGGCTAATCGGCAGTCCGTCACGATATGATTTCGACATTTTTTGCTACCCTCTGGTTGGTCCCGTTGTTCTTGGTCTCCGGAAACGCCAGCGGCGTCCCGGAGGCAAAGCCGATGGCGACGGGTTCACCCGGCTTGAAGAGGTTGCCATGGCCGATCACATGGTCGGCCTTGGCCAGCAGCGTTCCGATGCCCTGCACCTCGATGGCGTATTCCGCCGTCGAGCCCAAGAAGATCCGGTTGCGCACGATGCCTTTGAACGGGCTGCCTTCCGTGGCGCCGAGGCTTAGCGATTCAGGGCGCAGGCTGACAGAAACGGTCTCGCCCTGCTGCAAGGCGGTTCGTTTGCGCGCGGCAATGACGGTTCCGTCCGCCAGCGCCACATTGACCAGATCGCCTGTATGCCCGGCAACCTTGCCGCTCAACAGATTGGTCTTGCCGACGAAGTCGGCGACGAACAGGTCGGCCGGCTCGTCATAGATCTCGCTTGGTTGCCCGAGCTGTACGATGCGGCCGCCGTTCATGACGCAGGCGAAGTCGCTCATCGACAGCGCTTCCTCCTGGTCGTGGGTGACCAGCACGAAGGTGATGCCGATCTCGCGCTGCAGGTTCTGCAACTCGATCTGCATGTCGGTGCGCAGTTTCTTGTCGAGGGCCGCCAGCGGCTCGTCGAGCAACAGCACGGCCGGCTTGTTGACCAGTGCGCGCGCCAGCGCGACGCGCTGCTGCTGGCCGCCGGAGAGTTCGTGGATCTTGCGGCGGCCATAGCCGGCGAGCCGCACCATTTCGAGCGCCTCGCCGGCGCGCCGGCCGATTTCCTGCGACGACAGGCGCGGCCGTGCCTGGCGCAGCCCGTAGGACACATTGGCTTCGACATCGAGATGCGGAAACAGCGCGTATTGCTGGAACACCATGTTGACCGGGCGGCGATAGGGCGGCGTGCCGGCCATGTCCTGGCCGCGGATGAACACCTGGCCTTCGCTCGGCTGTTCGAAGCCGCCGATCATGCGCAGGCATGTCGTCTTGCCGCAGCCGGACGGTCCGAGAAGGGCGACAAAGGCGGAGGGCGGCACAGCCAGATCGATGCCGCTGACAGCGGTCACGGCGCCATAGCGCTTGGTGACGCCGCGAAACTCGATGTCGGGCACTGCGGTCAAAGTGCTGGCTCCAGCAACAGGGCTATTTCAGGACGCTACCAGAGCCAATGGCGGCTAGTATATACCTCGCAGGTGGTATATCTGATCTATTTTCTCGTTTGAGGGGGTATAGGTTGAGTGCGTCCCGCAGCGACGAATACAGCCGGCTCGCAGCCCTTGTCGCGGCAACGCGAGAGACCAGCGGCGAAATGTTCGGCCAGGCAATGGTCGATTGGCTGAGCCAGCATGTCAGCTTCGACCACTGCGTTATCTTCGGCTATCGCGGCGCATCGCGACCGCCGCTGCTGTTCGAAACCTTCTCGCCGGCCGAGAGCCATGTCTTCGTCACGCTCTATCAGGAAGGACCTTATCTGCTCGACCCATTTCATCACGCGGCGGTGGAGCGCAAGGAGGGGTTCTGGCGCATGCGCGAGCTGGCGCCCGACCGCTTCTATGCCAGCGAGTATTTTCGCACCTACTATAGCCAGACAAGGCTGGCCGAGGAGGTCGGCTTCTTCGTGCCGCTGCCCGGCAAGGATGCGCTGGTGCTGTCGCTGATGCGATTGCACGCCTCGGGTCCCTTCGGCACCGCCGATGCCAGGCTGCTGCGCGACATGGCGCCGGCGGTCATCAACTTCGCCCGGTTGCGCTGGCCCGCACTTGCGGCCGAGGAGCAGGACGAAGCGGAGCAGGGCGAGACGATCGCCGCCGTCAACGAGTTCGACCGCGCCCACATTTGGGAAAGCCTGTCGCTGACCCCGCGCGAAAAGCATGTCGTCGATCTGGTGCTGCAGGGGCATTCCACCGAGTCGATCGCGAGAGCCATGCGCATCGTGCCGGGAACGGTGAAGGTTCATCGCCGCAACATCCATCGCAAACTCGGCATCAAATCCCAGGCCGGGCTGTTCGCCCGCTTCATCGAGATCATCGAGAGCCGGCGTTGAAATCGCTGAGGCAGACATCGTTCACTTGCGGGCGACAGACTGCTACGGATTACCCGAAACCAGTCGCTTCCTCATACGCCCCGGAGAGCAGACGATGGCATTCAGGCGCAGAAAGAACACGGCCGCGATCCCTCGCACGGTGCCGGCTTTCGAGCACATCGTCACCGAGGCGAGCGACAGTTTCCTGTGGCGGCTCGACGACTATCCCTGGGAGCGCAATGTCTGGAATTTTCATCCGGAATACGAGATCCATCTCCTGAGGAAGTCTTCCGGGGTCGCGCTGGTCGGCGATCACATCGGCGAATTCGGGCCGGGCTACCTGAGCATCGTCGGCGGCGGGCTGCCGCATGACTGGGTGACATCGGTGCAACCCGGCGAGCTGATCGAAGGACGCGACATCGTGCTGCAATTCGATCCGCAGCGGCTGCGCGGCTCGGCGGGACTGCTGCCGGAGCTGCGCGAACTGGAACCGTTCCTGGAGCGATCGCTGCGCGGCATCGTCTTCCATGGCCGCGCCGCGCTCGACGGCGCTGCGCTGATGGAAAGGATGGGCACCGTGCACGGGCTCGCCCGGTTTTGCCTCTTCCTCGAACTGGTCGATCTGCTGGCCAGGACAGACGAATACGAGCTTTTGTCCTCGCCGGATTTCTCACCCGCGCTCGACGCAACCTCGCTGGACATCATCCAGCGCACGCTGACCTATCTCTTCCAGCACTTCGCCGAGGACCTGAAGCTGCCGGAGGCGGCGGAGCTGGCGGGGATGAGCGAAAGCACGTTTTCGCGCTTCTTCCAGAAAAACACCGGCAACAGTTTCAGCGACCACATCGCCAAGCTCCGGCTCTGGCAAGCCTGCAAGCTGCTGGCGGACACCGATATTCCGATCACCGACATCTGCTTCCAGGTCGGCTACATGAACATCTCCAACTTCAACCGCGCCTTCCTGCGCAAGCACCGGATGACGCCGTCATCCTACCGCAAGCTGTCGAAGCAGCGGATGACGATGCGCGCCTGAAAACCGGCCTTCCTCACTCCATCGGTACTCATGTGACAGAGGCCGTGCAGGCGAGCCGGATTTTGCAGCGCACAATGCATAAAAGTACAGGTCTGCTGCAACGGGGCTTCTAGCGCGGCCTTTAGCAACTCCTCATTTTGGCGATGGGTGGCTTGTCGCTCGGGCGATGGCGAGGATCGCGCAACCGAAGACTTCCGCTTCCTGCGACTGTTCCTGGAGGAGAAAATCAATGAAACCAATTCGGCTCGCTGCGAGCATAAGCGCAGCTTTCATGCTTACCACGACCCTCTCGACCATGGCGCTGGCGGCGCCGGTCTGCTCGGCACCGGTCAAGGTGCTGGCGCAACCGCGTGACGGGCTGACGCTGCTGGAGGCGTCCAAGGACGAGTTCCAGAAACTGGCCGGCGCCAGCTTCCAGATCGACTATCTCAACGAGAACGACCGCCGGGCAAAGTCGCGCGCCGATGCGTCCACGGTCGGCAACTACAACGTCTACTATGTCGACGAAGCCAATGTCGCGCTGTTCGCCTCGTCGAAATGGATCGTGCCGCTCACCGACTATTACCCGGCTGACTACGACTACGCCGATTTCGACCCGGGCCGGCAGAAGGTCGCCACCTATGACGGCAAGGTGTGGTTCGCGCCGCTGACCGGCGGCGGCGACCTGATGGTCTACCGCAAGGACATTCTGGAAGCCGCCGGCATCCAGCCGCCGAAGACGCTGGACGAGTTGATCGCCGACGTGCCGAAGCTGACAGATCCCGACAAGGGCATGTACGGCATCGCGCTGCGCGGCGCGCGTGGCTCGGGCGCCAATGTCTGGCGCTGGATGCCGTTCTTCAAGGCCTATGGCGGAAAATGGTTCGACGGTGACAAGCCGGCTTTCAACTCCGAGGCCGCGGTCAAAGCGACCGTGACCTATCTTAAACTGTTCAAGGATTCAGCGCCCGGCACGCAGACCGGCAGCTGGGATGAATCGACCGGCGCCTTCCTGTCGGGCCAGGTTGCCATCTTGGTCGAATCGACGCCGCTGTCGGGCATGGCGGTCGACCCGAAGACCTCGCAAGTGGTCGGCAAGATCGGCTTCCTGCCGCCGCCCTCGCCACTGACCGGCGGCGGCTACGGCCACGGCCTCGCCATCGCCGCCAAGGCCAATGCCGATGACGCCGCGAAGCAATGCGCCGGCCTGTTCATCGCCTGGGCGACGTCGAAGGAGAACGAGAAGCGCCGGCTCGACGCGCACCAATTCGGCGAGCTCAACCGCACCAGCGTGCTGTCCAGCAAGGAGTTCGCCGACATCTATGGCGCCGATCTCGGCCAGGCGCTTGCCGATACCGGCAAGGTGACGGCGGTGAACTTCTGGCAGGATCCGCGCTGGCCGGATCTCGGCGACCGCTGGGGCATCATCCTGGAAGAGCTGGTCACCGGCACGCGCACCGACGTCAAGGGCGGCCTCGACGAACTCGAGGCCTACGCCAACGAGCTGGTGAAGAAGAAGTAATCCTCCCGCCCGCGGCGCGCGGTCCACGGCATTCGACCGGATGCCGGGACCTGTGCGCCGCGGGTCTCTCCAAAAAGGCACAGCCCGAGGATAGGCAATGCGCCGACGCTCTTCCCTGCCCGTGACGTTTCTGGTTCCGACGCTCGCCATTCTTCTGGTGCTGTCGATGGTGCCGACGCTGTACGCCATCGTCATTGCGCTGCAGAACCGCGAGCTGAGCTCGTCGGACTATTCCTGGGTCTGGCTGTCGAACTTCATCGACCTGTTCGCCGACCGGCGTTTCCTCAACGCGGTCTGGGTTTCGGTGAAGTGGGAAATCGTCACCGTGGTGGCGACGATGATGGTGGCGATCGGGCTCGGCGTGCTGATGTTCGAAGTAGCGTCGCCGCGGCTGCGCAACATCTACTGCCTGCTGTTCATCATCCCGGTGCTGTTGCCGCGTGTCTCGGCGGCCTTCGTGTGGAAGTTTGCCTATCATCCGCTCTACGGCATCGCCACCTATCCCTACAGGCTGATCACCGGCGGGCTGATCTTCGACCCGCTGTCGAAGCCGTCGACGGCCCTGTTTGCCGTCGCCTCGGTCGATGTCTGGCAGTGGGGACTGTTCTTCGCGGTCATCGTGCTGAAGCTTCTGGAGACCTTGCCGCCGCAGCCGATCGAAGCGGCGCGGCTCGACCACGCCAAACGCTGGCAGATCCATGCCTATGTGACCTTGCCTATGCTGAAGGCGCCGCTGATCAGCCTGATGTTCGTCAAGATGATCGAATCGCTGCGCTCCTTCGACCTGATTTATGTGATGACGCGCGGCGGGCCGGGCGTGGCGACCGAGACGCTCGACATGTACGCCTTCTCGCAAGGCTTCATCGAATCCGGCAAGGTGTCCTATGCCTCGGCCATGGCGGTGCTGATGATGATCGCGACTGTCATCACCTTCACCATGCTGTGGAAGCGGGTGCAGGCATGAGGCCGTATCGCATGAGACCGGGCCGCCTCATCGGCAAGATCATCCTGGCCTTCGCCGGCTTCATGGCGGTGTTTCCGCTCGCCTGGACGGCGGTCAATTCGCTGAAGAACAATGTCGACATCATCACCCGCGTGCCGCGCCTGGTGTTTACCCCGACCTTCGACAATATCAGCTACATCATCGGCCGCGACAGCGTCATGACTGGTCTCTATAACTCGGTCATTTCCTGCGGCGTCGCCGTGCTGATCGGCGTCATGCTCGGCCTTCCGGCAGCCTATGCGGTGGCGCGCTATCCCAATCGCTTCGCTGGCGACATCCAGTTCTTCGTGTTGTCGCTGCGCTTCCTGCCCCCGGTGGCAGTCGCCATTCCGCTGATGGTGATCTGGCTGCAGATCGGGCTCTACGACACCTTGCCGGCGCTGATCGTCACCTATTCGCTGCTCACCATCTCGGTGATCATGTGGCTCGCCATTCCCGCCTTCCAGGCCGTGCCGAAGGAAATCGAGGAAGCCGCTTTCGTCGACGGCTACGGCGCTTACTCGGTGTTCTGGCGCATTGCGCTGCCGGTAGCGGCGCGCTCGCTGATCGGCGCCGTCGCCTTCAGCTTCGTGCTGGTGTGGAACGAATTCCTGATCGCGCTGATGCTGTCCAGTTCCAACGCCAAGACATTGCCGATCGTCGCTTCCGAACTTTCACAGCAAGGCATGAACGTGCCGTGGGGAATCCTCAACGCCTCGGTCGTGCTGTTGTCGCTACCGCCGCTGCTGTTCCTCGGCGTGCTCAGCGGCTTCCTGAATTCCGTTTTCCGGCAAAAAAAGACTTGATGCGAGGACTTACCTATGCGGGCACTGGTGCTTGAGAAAAAAGGCGAACTGTCGCTGCGCGAGATCGCGCTGCCGCTCGACGTCGGACCGGGCGATGTCAAGATCGCCATCCACACGGTCGGCGTCTGCGGCAGCGACGTGCACTATTACACCCATGGCGCGATCGGCAGCTATGTCGTGCGGGCCCCGATGGTGCTCGGCCACGAAGCCGCGGGAACGATCGTTGAGATCGGCGCCAATGTCGGCACGCTGAAGGTCGGCGACCGCGTCTGCATGGAGCCGGGCGTGCCGAACCTGTCGTCGCGCGCGACGAGGCTCGGCATCTATAATGTCGATCCCGATGTCAGCTTCTGGGCGACACCGCCGGTGCATGGCGTGCTGGCGCCCTATGCCGTGCACCCGGCCGCCTTCACCTACAGACTGCCGGACAATGTCACCTTCGCCGAAGGCGCGATGGTCGAACCCTTTGCTATCGGCATGCAGGCGGCGAGCCGCGCCCGCATCGTGCCTGGCGACGTCGCCGTCGTCGTCGGCTGCGGCCCGATCGGCATCATGATCGCGCTGGCGGCGCTGGCCGGCGGCTGCTCGAAGGTGCTGATCTCCGATTTTTCCGCACCCAAGCTCAAGATTGCCGCGCAATATCCCGGCATCGTGCCGGTCAATATAGGTGAGCAATCGCTGGTCGACGCAGTCTCCGCCGCGACCGACAATTGGGGCGCGGATATCGTGTTCGAGGCGAGCGGCAGCCCGAAGGCATTCGCCGACCTGTTCGATGTCGTGCGGCCGGGCGGCGCGGTGGTGCTGGTCGGACTGCCGGTCGAACCGGTCAGCCTCAACGTTCCGGCGGCGATCTCCAAGGAAGTGCGCATCGAGACGGTGTTCCGTTACGCCAACATCTTCGACCGCGCGCTGCAGCTGATCGCCTCGGGGAAGGTCGACCTCAAGCCGCTGATCACCGGCACTTATGATTTCTCGGACAGCATCGAGGCCTTCGAGCGGGCGGCGCAAGGCAAGCCGCAAGACGTCAAGCTGCAAATCCTTCTTACCGGCGAGAAGGGCTGACCATGTCCGCGATCGTTTGCTCCCATGTCGACAAGGCTTACGGCGCCACCACCGTCATCCGCGACCTCAATCTCTCGATCGAGGAGCACGAATTCGTCGTATTCCTCGGCCCGTCCGGCTGCGGCAAGTCGACCTTGCTCAGGATGCTGGCCGGACTGGAGGATATCAGCGGCGGGGAAGTGTCGATCGGCGGCAAAGTGGTCAACGATCTCGAGCCCGGCGAGCGCGGCATTGCCATGGTTTTCCAGAACTATGCGCTCTACCCGCATATGACGATCTTCGACAACATCGCCTTTGGGCTCAAGCGACAGAAAGTGCCCCCGGCCGAGATCCGGAAGCGGGTCGAGGCGGTGGCAACGACGCTCGGCCTCGAACCTTACCTCGCCCGCAAGCCGACCGAACTTTCCGGCGGCCAGCAGCAGCGCGTGGCGATTGCGCGCGCCATGATCAAGACGCCGAAAGTGTTCCTGTTCGACGAGCCGCTGTCCAATCTAGATGCCAAGCTGCGCAACCACATGCGGGTCGAGATCGCCCGGCTGCATCAGTCGCTGAAGACCACCACCGTCTATGTCACCCACGATCAGTTGGAAGCGATGACGCTGGCCGACCGGATCGTGCTGCTCAGGGATGGCGTTATCGAACAGATCGGCTCGCCTGCGGAGATCTATCGCCAGCCGGGCAATCTGTTCGTCGCCGGCTTCATCGGTACGCCGAACATGAATTTCATCGACGTGGCCGTCGGGCGGAAGGACGAACGCTGGACGCTGACAGGCGGCGGCTCGAGCTTCTCCATAGAAGGCTCGGGCTTCGATCTACGCGGCGTCCAGCGCGCCGTGCTTGGAATCCGACCGCCGGACCTGAAGACCGCCGGCGCTCAGAGCATCAATCTTCTGCAAGGCACCGCCGACCTCATCGAGTTCCATGGCAATGACGCGCTGGTGACGTTCGCCTGCGGCGGCAAGGAGGTCGGCGCATTGGTATCGGCCCGCGAATGCCCGGGGTTGCGCGCGCCTGTGCGCTACACATTCGAGGAGGAGAGCGTGCATCTGTTCGACGCGGCGACCGGCGCATCCTTGCGCCGGCGAGAGGAGGCCTAGATTTGGTACGCAATTCCGGACGGAAAACCGTTTCACATTTTTCCTGGAATTGCTCTAGCTGATGGCGTCGAGCTCCTGCCGCTGGCGGTGCATTTCGAGGAAAATCTTGTAGTCGCGGTCGAAGCGGCCTGACGCGGCCGGGTTCGAGGTGCGCGCCCTGCCGCCTTGCTGCATGGCGACGCAAGCGGCATTCAGGTCCGGGAACAGACCGGCCGCGGTGGCGGCGACCATGCCGGTGCCGAGCAGAACGGCTTCGTCGGCCAGCGGCTCGATCACCGCGCAGCCGGTGGCGTCGGCATAGAGCTCCATCAGCAACGGGTTCTTGGTGTGGCCGCCGGTGACATGCAGCGTGTCTATGAGATAGCCGTTCTCGTTCAGCGCCTCCAGCACATGGCGCACGCCGAGCGCGATGCCGACGGCGGTGCGCCAATACAGCTTGCACAGACTGTCGAAGGAGGAATCCAGCGTCAGCCCGCTGACCACACCGACCGCATGCGGATCGGCAAGCGGCGAGCGGTTGCCATGGAAATCCGGCAGCACATGCAGCCTTGCCGCCAGCTTGTCACCTTCGGTGCTGCGCAGTTCGGCGACGCGCCTGGCGATTTTTGCATGCATGGCCGCGTCCGGCTCGCCGCCGGCGCCGTGCCAGCGGATGATATGGTCGAGCAGCGCACCGGTCGCCGACTGGCCGCCTTCCGACAGCCAGAGTTTTGGCAGTGCGGCGCCATAGTATGGACCCCAGACGCCGGCGAAAGGCTGCGGATCGGGCGACATGGCCATGACGCAGGACGAGGTGCCGGCGATCAATGCCAGATGGCGGCCGATATTCTGCTCGTCGCCAGCAAAGCCGCCGAGCACGCCAAGCGCGCCGGCATAGGCATCGATGACGCCGGCGCCGACCCGACAGTTTTCGCTCAAGCCCAACTCCGCCGCCGCTTCAGGGGTGAGCGTGCCGATGTCTGCGCCGACAGCACTTGCCTTCTCCGGCAGGCTGCCGTGTTCGAACAGATCGCCAAGCCCGACCCTGTCGAAGAAGTCACGGCGCCAGCCGGTTTCCTCATGCGCCAGATAGGTCCATTTGGCGGTCAGCGTGCATTGCGAGCGCGCCAGCGACCCGGTCGCCTTCCAGGTCAGGAAATCGGTGAGGTCGAATAGGTAGCCGGCTTCATGCCAAGTTCCCGGCAGATTGCGCTTCAGCCACATCAGCTTCGGCGTCGCCATTTCCGGCGACATGACGCCACCGATATAGTCGAGTACGGCGTGGCCGCTATCGGTGCATTCATCTGCCTCGGCGATGGCGCGATGGTCGAGCCAGACGATGGTGTCCCAGCGCCGTTCGCCCGTCACCGAGACGCTGAGCTGGCCGGCATTCCTGTCCAGCACCACCAGCGAGCAGGTGGCGTCGAACGACATGCCGACAATATCGTCGGCTGACACACCGGCCTTTTCGCGCGCGGCACGCACCGCGATGCAGACCGCCGACCAGATATCCTGCGAATTGTGCTCGGCGTGATCGGCCTTCGGCTGGTTCATGACGATCGGATGCTCGGCGCGGCCGAGCAAGGTGCCTGACGTATCGAGAATGCCCGCGCGGGCGCTCCCGGTGCCGACATCGACCGCGCAAACGAAGCTTTTCGTCAAGATGCTTTTACTCTCGCTCCCTAGAGCCGGATGACTTCAGGTCTGTTCGACCCGAAATCTGAATCCGTCTCTAAATCAAAGAAGTAGAGCATGATGTCGTCCGAAAACCGCTTCACACTTTTCGGCATCATGCTCTAGCCTGCAATCAGATCGGGCAATTGCAGCATGTCCGCGAATATAAAGTCCGGTTCACTCGACGCAAGCCGCGCTTTCAAGGCCGGGTTGCCGGCGTGCGAACCGCCGGTGAAAGCAAAGACGCGCATGCCGGCCGCACGCGCCGCTGATATGCCAGCCGGGCTGTCCTCGATTACGATGCAATTACCGGGATGCGCGCCCATGGCGGCGGCGGCATGGAGAAAAAGATCCGGCGCCGGCTTGCCGCGCGCGACCATGGCGGCGCTGAACAGATGCGGCTCGAGCAGGCCGAGCAGACCGGTGACGTCGAGCGCGTAGCGTATCCGGTCGAGCGTGCCGGAGGACGCGACGCAGCAGGGCACGCCCAGCCTCGGCAGGATGTCGCCGATGCCGGGAATCGGCTTCAGCTCCTCGCGGAATTTGCGCATCAGTTCGACCCGCATGTCGGTAAGATGCACGTCGGTGATGTCGATGGTGAAATCGCGAAGAAGTATCTCGCGCACGCTCTTCATGCTCTTGCCGAGGAAATGCTCGTAGGCGGTATCTTCGCTGACCGAGCCCCCGGCGGCAGAGATCATGCCGAGCAGAGCCGAAACCGACAGCGCCTCGCTGTCGACCAGCACGCCGTCACAGTCGAAGATGACCAGTTCGGGCGTCATTGCGGCTGGCGTCAGAGCTTGCCGGAGATGTAGCGCGTCAGCGTCGCGCGCGTGCCATTCGCCCACAAGACGTTGAGCGCATGGGCAAAGGCCTCGGCGAACGGCGCCGAGCGGCCGACACCGCCATAGATATCCTCCATCGCAAGCCAGGCACCGGGCCTGTCCTTCGCCGCCTTCGCGCTTGCCTGCAGCCGGTCCCAGCTCGGGTCGTTGGCCTCGATGACCGCGCCGCTGTCGGTGGTGCCGAAACAGTAGCGGCACCACAGCGCCGACTCGAGCGCCAGACCCGCGACGCCTTTGCTGGCCTTCAGCCGGTCGGCAATGGTCGGGATGATGAATTTCGGCTGCCGGTTGGAACCGTCGAGGCAAAGCCGACGGATGGTGTCGCCGATCTTCGGGTTGGAAAAGCGGTGCTCGATGAGTTGGTAATAATCCTCCAGCACGGTGTCCGGCACCGGCGGCACGGTCGGGATGATCTCGTCATGCTCGAGCTTGGCGAGGAAGCCGCGCACCAGCGGCTCCTGCATCGCCTCATGGACGAAATGGATGTCCATCAACCCTGCGGGATAAGCGATCGTGGCATGACCGCCATTGAGGATGCGGATCTTCATCAGCTCATAGGGCGCGACATCCCTCACGAATTGCACACCGACCTTTTCCAGCGGCGGGCGGCCGTCGGTGAAATGATCCTCCAGCACCCATTGCCTGAACGGCTCGCAGAACACCGGCCAGTTGTCCTCAAGGCCGAACTCGGTGGCGAGAATGCCGCGCTCGCGGTCGGAGGTGGCGGGGGTGATGCGGTCGACCATGCCGTTGGGAAAGGCGACATTGTCGCTGACCCAGTTTGCCAGATCCTCATCGATCAGCCGGGCGAGGCCGATGACGCCATCCGAGGTGACATGGCCATTGTGAGGGATGTTGTCGCAGGACATGACGGTGAACGGCACGATGCCGTCGGCCCGGCGGCGTATCAGGCCCGCAAGGATGAGGCCGAACACCGTCTTCGGCGTCGTGCCTGCCTGTGCGTCGGCGACGATGTCGGGGTGGGTCGGGTTGAACTTGCCGGAGGCCGGATCGATGAAATAACCGCCTTCCGTGATGGTCAGCGAGACGATCTTGATCGCCGGATCGGCGAGCTGGTCGATGATGGCATCGGCATCGCCGGGCGTCAGGAAGTCGATCATAACGCCGGTGACGCGGGCGCTCATATGGTCGGAATCCTGCTCGACCACGGTGGTCAGCCAGTCCTGCTCCTGCAGCTTGGAACGGCCGATTTTTTCGCCCTCGAAGACCCCGGCGCCGACCAGCGCCCAGTCATGGCCGATGCCTGAATTGAAGAGATCGTCGAGGTAGACCGCCTGATGCGAGCGATGGAAATTGCCGACGCCGAAATGGACGATACCGGGTTTGAGCCTGGAGCGATCATATCTGGGACCGGCGACCTTGGCGGGGAGTTCCGAGAGGATCGAGGAGGAGAGTTTCACGGTCATTTTTTTACCCTTTTGGCCGGGCTGCGGCCTTCGTGATCCCGGCCCATCAACTCATCCATTGGCCGCCATCGACATTGTAGGTCTGGGCGACGATGTATTCGGCGTCGTCGCTGGCCAGGAAGACCGCCATGCCGGTCAGGTCCTCCGGCTTGCCCATGCGGCCATAGGGCACGCCCTCGCCGACCAGCCGCTTCTTCTCGCCCTTCGGCCGGTTCTCATATTTGGCAAACAGCGCATCGACCTCATCCCACATATCGCTGTCGACGACGCCGGGCGCGATGCCATTGACGTTGATGCGGTGCTTGATCAGGTCGAGCCCGGCGGACTGGGTCAGCGAAATCACCGCGGCCTTGGTGGCGCAATAGACGGCGACCAGCGGCTCGCCGCGGCGTCCTGCCTGGCTGGCGATGTTGATGATCTTGCCGCCCTTGCCCCTTGCGATCATCGAACGCGCCGCTGCCTGCAGCATGAACAAGGTGCCGGCGACGTTGACGGAGAACAATTTGTCGTAGCTCGCTTTGGTGATCTCGACGATCGGCGCCAGGTCGAACAAGGCAGCATTGTTGATCAGTATGTCGAGGCCGCCGGTCTTTTCGACCGCCTTGACCGCCGCCTGGATCGAAGCAAGGTCGCTGACGTCGAGCCTGACCGGATAGGCGTTGGCGCCAATCTCGGCGGCCGTCTTTTCGGCAGCCGCCAGATTGATGTCGGCAATGGCCACCGTGGCACCCTCGCGCGTATAGGCTTCGGCAAAAGCCCTGCCGATGCCGCGCGCGGATCCGGTGATCAGCGCCGATTTGCCCGTCAGTCTCACTGCGTCAGCGCCTTTCCATCGGGGCCGAAGCGATGCATCCGGACCTTGTCGGGCGTCAGGTAGATGGTGTCGCCGTGGCGTACGGCCAGTTCGCCATCGGCGCGTACCGTCAGCGGACCGACGCCGTCGGCCTGGACATGCAGGAAGGTGTCGGAGCCCAGATGCTCGGCGACGCCGACAAGGGCTTTCCAGTCGCCCGCCGTGGTCGATATCCCCATATGCTCGGGACGAATGCCGATGGTCTTGGCATTGTATTTGGCGGCCGGCGCACCTTCGATCAGGTTCATTTTCGGCGAACCGATGAAGCCCGCCACGAACAGGTTCTTCGGCGACTTGTAGAGTTCCATCGGCGAGCCGACCTGTTCGATGTTGCCGGCGTTGAGCACGACGATCTTGTCGGCCATGGTCATGGCTTCGATCTGGTCGTGGGTGACGTAGACCATCGTCGTCTTGAGCTGATGGTGGAGCTCGCTGATTTCGAGCCGCATGGTGCCGCGCAGTGCGGCATCGAGGTTGGACAGCGGCTCGTCGAACAGGAAGGCCGAGGGCTGGCGCACGATGGCGCGGCCGATGGCGACGCGTTGCCGCTGGCCGCCGGAGAGCTGGCCGGGCCGGCGTTCGAGATAGTTGGTGAGGTTGAGGACCCGGGCTGCGTCCTTCACCTTCTTGTCGATCGTCGCCACATCCTCGCCCGCCATCTTCAGCGGGAAGCCGATGTTCTTGGCCACCGTCATATGCGGATAGAGCGCATAGGACTGGAATACCATGGCCAGCTTGCGCTTGGCCGGCGCCTCGCCGGTGACGTCACGGCCATCGATGTTGATGGTGCCCCCGCTGGTGTCCTCGAGCCCGGCAATGAGGCGCAGCAACGTGGACTTGCCGCAACCCGACGGCCCGACGAAGACGACGAACTCGCCATTCTCGATGACGAGGTCGAGGCCTGGAATGATGACCGTCGATCCGAAATGCTTGGAGACGTTCTTGAGCGTGATGTTTCCCATGGTTTCCTCCCCGAGGGGTTATTTGGCCGGATTGCTTCAGGCAACGTCCGTTATTTTACCGCGCCGAATGTCAGGCCGCGCACCAGCTGCTTCTGGCTGAACCAGCCCATGATCAGGATGGGGGCGATGGCCAGCGTCGAGGCCGCCGAAAGCTTGGCCCAGAACAGGCCTTGCGGGCTCGAGAACGAACTGATGAAGGCCGTCAGCGGCGCCGCCTCGGTGGTGGTCAGGCGGATGGTCCAGAACGCTTCGTTCCACGCCAGGATGATGTTGAGCAGCATGGTCGATGCGATGCCCGGCACGGCCATGGGGGTCAGCACATAGACGATCTCGCCCCACAAGGTGGCGCCGTCCATGCGTGCCGCTTCCAGGATCTCGCCGGGGATTTCGCGGAAGTAGGTGTAGAGCATCCAGATCACGATGGGCAGGTTGATCAGCATCAGCATGATCATCAGGCCGATGCGGCTGTCGAGCAGTCCGGCATCGCGGAAGATGAGGTAGATCGGGAACAGCACGGCAACCGCCGGCATCATCTTGGTCGAGAGCATCCACATCAGGATGTCCTTGGTCCACTTGCCCGGCGAGAAGGCCATCGACCAGGCGGCCGGAACCGCGACTATCAGGGCCAGGATGGTCGAGCCGACCGAGAGCAGCACCGAGTTGAAGAAGAACTTGAAGTAGCCGCTCTGCGCCTGGACCTCGGTATAGCTCTCGAACGTCCCCGACGGGATCAGCGCGAAGCCCTGGATGGCCTCCTGCTCCGACTTGAACGAGGTGATGATCGTGTAGAGGATCGGGAAGAAGATCAGCAGCGCGACGATCCAGGCGGCGCCTGTCGCAATGACCTTGTGTTGGGTGGTGACTGCACGTGCCATCGTATCCTCCCTTACTTGTCCAGGTTCTTGCCGACCGCGCGCATGGCGAAGAAGGCGACGATGTTGGCGAGAATGACGGCGATGACACCGCCGGCCGATGCCTGGCCGATTTTGAACTCCAGCAATGCCTTCTGGTAGACGAGGAAGGGCAGGTTGGTGGAGGCATAGCCGGGTCCGCCATTGGTGGTGACCAGGATTTCGGCATAGACCGACAGCAGGAAGATGGTCTGGATCAGGATGACGACGGTGATGGCGCGCGACATGTGCGGCAGCGTCAGATAGATGAAGCGGCTGACGAAGCCGGCGCCGTCCATCTCGGCGGCTTCCTTCTGCTCGCCGTCGAGCGACTGCAGGGCGGTCAAAAGGATCAGCGTTGCGAAGGGCAGCCATTGCCAGGCGACGATGATGATGATGGCCAGCATCGGGTGCTGCCCGAACCAGTCGATTGGCTGAGCGCCGAAGAAGCGCGCAATGTCGGCAAAGACGCCGTATTGCGGGTGCATGATCATGTTCTTCCAGACAAGTGCAGCCACCGGCGGCATGACGAAGAACGGAGAGATGACGAGGATGCGCACGATCCCCTGTCCCCACATCGGCTGATCGATCAACAGCGCCAGCATGATGCCGCCGATCACGGTGATCAGCAGCACGCTGCCGACCAGGACGAGCGTGTTCAGGATCGATTGCAGGAATGCCGGGTTGGAATAGAACAGCGAGTAGTTCGAGAACCAGACGAAGCCGTCGCGGATCGGGTTCAGCGGATTGTATTGCTGGAAGGAGAACCAGAAGGTGATGACCAGCGGCACGATCATCCAGACGAACAGCAACACGACGGACGGCGCCATCATGAAGCGGGCAAGCGAACGGGTCTGCTGAGTAGCCATGACGGTCACCCTTCACTAGTCGGACTGAATTTTCACAGCGGGGAAAAAGCGGCCGCCCGAACTGGGACTCGGGCGGCCATCGCCGGTCAGGAGGCGACCGGCGTTCGGCACCGGGAGGAGCCTTACTTGATATAACCGCCTTCGGTCATGGTCGCCGTGGCGGCGTCCTGCGCCTGCTTGAGCGCGTCGTCTACGCTGGTCTGGCCGGCGAGCGCCGCCGAGAACAGCTGGCCAACGGTTGTGCCGAGGCCCTGGAACTCAGGAATGGCGACGAACTGCACACCGACATAGGGCACCGGCTTGACCGTCGGATGCGCCGGATCGGCGGCATTGATCGAGTCCAGCGTCATCTTGGCGAACGGGGCCGCCTTCTGGTACTCGGGATTGGCGTAGAGCGAGGAACGCGTTCCCGGAGGAACGTTGGCCCAGCCTTCCTTGGAAGCGACCAGTTCGGCATAGTGCTTGCTGGTCGCCCATGAGACGAACTTCTGGGCGGATTCCGCCTTCTGCGTGCCTGCGGGGATCGCCAGCGACCATGCCCAGAGCCAGTTGGCGCGCTTGCCGAGGCCATTGTCCGGCGCCAAAGCATAACCGACCTTGTCGGCCACCTTCGAGGCCTTCGGATCCGAGACGAAGGACGCCGCCACGGTGGCGTCGATCCACATGCCGCACTTGCCTTGCTGGAACAGAGCCAGATTCTCGTTGAAGCCGTTGGACGAAGCGCCTTCCGGACCGTCGGCCTTCATCAGGTCGACATAGAACTGCAGTGTGTTCTTCCATTCCGGTTGGTCGAACTGCGGCTTCCAGTTCTCGTCGAACCAGCGGGCGCCAAACGAGTTGGACATGGCCGTCAGGAACGCCGTGTTCTCGCCCCAGCCGGCCTTGCCGCGCAGGCATACGCCGTTCACGCCATTGGCGCGGTCGGTCATCTTGTCGGCCGCCTGCTTGATGAAGTCCCACGTCGGGGCATCGGGCATGGTCAGCCCGGCCTTCTCGATCAGGTCCTTGCGGTACATGACGAAGGAGCTTTCGCCGTAGAAGGGCGCGGCATAGAGCTTGCCGTCGACCGAGAGGCCGCCGGCGATGGCCGGGATGATGTCCTTGGCGTCATAGTCGTCGCCGAGCTTGTCGAGCGGCAACAGCCAGCTCTGCTTGGCCCAGATCGGAACCTCGTAGGTGCCGATCGTCATCACGTCATACTGGCCGCCCTTGGTTGCGATGTCGGTGGTGACGCGCTCGCGCAGCACGTTCTCTTCGAGCGTGACCCAGTTCAGCTGGATGTCGGGGTTCGCCTTGGTGAAGTCGTCCGTCAGCTTTTGCATGCGGACCATGTCGCCATTGTTGACCGTGGCGATGGTGATGGATTCGGCGTGTGCGGCAAAAGCGAAAGCGCTGGCCGACAACAAGCCCAGGGTGAGCGTGCGCAGTTTCATCAAATTCCTCCCATGAACCAAGATGAGCATTTGCCTTGGTAATGGGCAATTACTCACTTGGCATAAATTATGTCAAGCCAGATTCGATGCTGCAGCGCAGCACGCAAGGCGGAGCGCGGCGTTGCGCGCGTAGAGGATATTGAACCGATTTGGGAAGCTGTTTGCAGGGGATGTGAGAGCGCGTTGATGCCGACCCATCGCAACCCAATCGTCGCGCCAGGGGAGCGATAGGGCCGAGTCCATCAGCCGTGGGACGGGTAGCTTCCCACGGAATATTCGAAAACCCTGCCGTCGCGTGTTTGCTTGGCTCTGGTCAGCACTTCCGTCACCTGGATCCAGCTGGGCTCGTCCTTGCGCAGCCTAACTTCCCGGCCGATTGCCTTCACGGCAGCTTGAAACGGCGTAAATGCTTCGATCACCTGCGTCGTGCGCACGGTGTTGTTTTCGATTTCTTCGACGCGATAGACTTTCATCAGCCGGCTGATCGACCCTGTTTCAATCTGCAGACGATTGATCCTGCTCAATTGGGTCGTCACAAGCACAAGCCTATGCCGGGCGAGTGATATCGACAGCGTTTTTGTCAAGCTTGGTTAACCGGGTGGCCCGATCGCAGCTGTTTGTCCGCGAAAGCGAGCATTCGTCGCGGATCCATGGCTCGCTTTGCATCTCGGAAATCAATCCGCGAATCGCTCGCCCTCAGGCGCAGGCGATCTCGGCCAGGATCCAGTCCCGGAAGGCTTTTATCTTCGGCACGTTGCGACGCGCCGTCGGGTAGACCAGCCAATAGGCGTGGCCGTCGTCGCCGACTAGGTCGAAGGGCTGGATCAGGCGGCCGGCGGCGAGCTCGGTCTTGAACAATGCGGTGGTCAGGATCGCCACACCATGGCCGGCGATGGCCGCGTTCGCCTCATAGGCCTGCGCGCCCATGCTGGTGCCGGTGCGCCTGGCAAGTTCGTCCGCCGGGACGCCGGCAAGGGCGAACCATTCCCGCCACCAGATGTCGCCGGGATCGAGAATGGGCAGCTTGAACAGGTCGGCGGGTTCGTGGACGCCACCTATGGTGGCAGCGAGTGCCGGGCTCAGCACCGGGGTGAAATCGGCCTTGAACAAAAGATGGGTCTCCACTCCAGGCCACTTGCCGCTGCCGGAGCGGATAGCGATGTCCATGTCCTCGCGGGCAAAATCGATCACCCTGTTCGAGGTATCGACGCGCACCGCCAGCGACGGATGCGCGACCTGGAAGGAGCCGAGGTGCTGCGCCAGCCAGTTCGAGGCAAAGGTCAGCAGCGTCGAGACGCACAGCACACCATCGGCGCCCCCACGCGCGGCGGAATAGGCGCTTGAGAGCAGGCTGAACGCCTCGCTGACGGCGGGCGCCAGGCGCTGGCCGGGTTCGGTCAGCACGATCTGGCGCGGCTGGCGCAGGAACAGCGGCGAACCGATGCGCTCTTCCAGAAGCTTGATCTGATAGCTGGCGGCGGCCTGCGTCATGCCGAGTTCCTGCGCGGCCTTGGTGAAGGAGAGATGCCGCGCGACGGCTTCGAACACCCTGATGGCCTGCAGCGGCGGCAACTGGGCGAGCTGTGGTGCCTTGAGATCGGGCATAAGCCCTCCTTATGGGTCGTGATCGACGTTTGATTGGCGGCAAGAGCCAATCAGGCCGATATCTGGTGTCAACGATCAATCAAGTTCAAGCATAGCGGAGGCTGAAGATCATGACCACGGCACAGCAAAAACTCCATTCCACCCCGGCGCAGAGCTGGTTTTCCCTGCTGGTGCATGAATTTTCCGTGCTTGTGCACCGCCGGCGCGGCTACGTCGACGTCCGGGAGTTGTCGCCGCATCTGCAGCGCGACATGGGTTTTCTCGACGGCAACGACCCGTCCGGGCGCTGCAAATAAACGTGTTGGATTTTATCGATGGGCCGCTTAATCTATCAGGAACCGTCGAGCAAGGCCGTGGCGGTCCGCTCGTCGGTGATGAGGCCATTGACCAGCCGGCGGTTCACAGCGGCCAGGATGCCCGGCAATTTGCGCTCGCCCATGGCGAGCGCAATGACCAGCGACTTTTCGCGTGACGGCAAGGCTGCCGACGATACCCGGTCGTTGGTGATGCCCTCGATCATGCGGCCTTCCCGATCGAACACCCAGCCGACGATCTCGGCGACGCCGCCAGCCTTTTGCAACGCCTTCAGCTCGCTTTCCGAGATAAAACCGTCCTCGTAGAGCGGCGCCTTCGGGCCGAGATCGCCGATGCCGACAAAGGTCACGTCGGCTTCCGCGGCCAGCGCCAGCGTCGGTTGGATCATCGGCTGGGCAAGCAGCATCTCGCGCTCTTCCGGCGACGAGGCGATGACCGGCAGCGGCATCGGGAACGAGCGCGCCTTGACCCGGTCGGCCATGGTGAAGATGACGTTGTAGAAGGCGGCCGAACCGTCGGGCGAGATGTTGCCGGTCAAGGACACAACCTTGTGCTGCGAGCATTCCATCGGCGGCAATTGCTCGATCGCCGCCTTCAGCGTGCGGCCGGTGCCGATGGCCAAGACGATGGGCGTCGGTGACCGCAGCCGCCGCTCGATCTCGGCCGCGGCCGCCTCGGCAATGCCGATCGTGGTCGAGGATGAGGTTGGATCGCTCGGCACCACTTCGACGAGGTCGAGCGCGAAGCGTGACTTCAGTCTAGCTGCGAGATCAAGGCAATTGGCGATCGGGTGATCGACGCGAACCTTGATCAGCCCCTCCGACACCGCCAGCGACACCAGCCGCTGCGCCGTCTGCCGGGAAATGCCGAGCGTGGCGGCGATCTGGTCCTGGGTGTTGCCGGCAACATAATAAAGCCAGCCGGCGCGCGCTGCCTCGTCCAGCCTGCTGCTGCCGCCGTCTTGCCGCGAATTCAAAATGTGCCTCCAGCCCTGCCCCTTTGCCCGCCCTTAGGCGAAGCGTCATAGTCTTGCAGGGAATGTGTCGGCGCGCAATTGTCTATCGGCAGGGCAATTGCTTGCTGCTTCGATCCGGCCGCCGCGCGGCAACCAACCCAGCGAAAATCGCCAGCGGACGGGCTCGGCGGTTTATCTCCTGATACAAACGCTTTAAGGGGATCGGCAAAGGAGCCTCGCATGACGCCGAAAGCGGTTTTCTGGGATATGGACGGCACGCTGGTCGACAGCGAGCCGCTGCATGAGGCGGCCTTGGTGGCGGCGCTGCGCAGCGTCGGTATCACGCCGCCGGCCGACCTGCATGAGCGGGTGCTGGGCGTCGCCGCCGCACCGGTCTACGAGATGCTGCGCAGCGAGTTCGGCCTCGACCTGCCCTTCGACGACTGGATCGTGCGCAAATACGATCACTACATGCCGATGGCCGAGACGCTGAAGCCGCGCCCCGGCGCGATCGAAGTGTTCAACGAATTGCGCGCGCTCGGCGTGCAGCAGGCGGTGGTGTCCAATTCCGACCGGGTGATCGTCGATGCAAATCTGAGCGCCGTCGGCCTGATCTATCCCGGCATGCGCACGATCAGCCGAAACGACGTGCGCGAAGGCAAGCCGCATCCCGAACCGTTCCTGCGCGCCGCATGGCTGGCCGGCGTCGATCCTTCAGACGCGGTGGCCGTCGACGACAGCGTTACCGGCGCCACATCAGGCCTGGCCGCGGGGATGCGGACGATCTTCTGGCCGGAAGCGCCGATGGCAGGACCGAAGGGCGCTGTCGTGATCAACAGTGCGGAAGAGTTGCGGGCTCAGTTGGGACTCTGAGTGAGCCTATGAACGTCGGCGCTGCCCCTCATCCCCCTGGCGGGACCTTCTCCCCGTGAACGGGGAGAAGGGTGAACTCATTCAGCTGCGGTACACCGGCTCTTCGTCGTCGAGGATCGCCTTCAGCTCGGCGAGGTGACGCTCCGCCTGGCCGGGATAGTCGTCCATTTCGCTGGCGGCCTTTTCGGCAATGGCGTCGGACAGCGTGCGCAGCGGACGGCCGGTCCACAGCGCCTTGATGTAGGTCTCGGCGGCGCGTTCGAAATAGAACATGCGGTTGAAGGCGTCGGCGACGGTGTCGCCGATGACCATGACGCCGTGATTGCCCATCACCATCACCTTGACCTTAGGGTCGGTGAGCAGTTGCGAGCAGCGCTCGCCCTCTTCCTCGAAGGCCAGCCCGCCATAATGGGCGTCGACGACGTGGCGGTTGAAGAACATGGCCGAGTTCTGATCGATCGGCGGCAGGGTCGAGTCGGCCAGCGATGCAAGCACGGTGGCATGAATGGAATGCACATGCATGGTGCAGCGCGCATGCGGCACGTTGCGGTGAATGGCGCCGTGCAGGCCCCAGGCGGTAGGGTCAGGGGCGTTGGGACTGGTCAGCGTCTCGGGATCGTTGGCGTCGATCAGCAAAAGGTCGCTCGCCTTGATGCGCGAGAAATGCACCTGGTTGGGGTTCATCAGGAATTTGCTGCCGTCCTCGTTGACCGACAGCGAGAAGTGGTTGGCCACCGCCTCATGCATGTTGAGCCGCGCCGTCCAGCGGAAGGCGGCGGCAAGGTCGACGCGCTCCTCATAATAGGGCAGGTTGGTCAGCGTTTCCTTTTGCAGGCGGGCGATGCTCATCCGAAAACCTCCGTTTTTAAGAGAATGCCGCGCTCGGCCGTGGCCAGCAACCGCAAACTGCTGGGGCAGGCTGTCTTCGCATTGTCCGTTGTCCCAAAACCGCTACGCACTTTTGGGCGACATGCATTACGCCGCCGAGCGGGCCGACTGCAGCCCGCCATGTTCGACGATGAAGTCGATGACTTCCTGCAGGCCCTTGCCGCGCGACAGGTCGGTGAAACCGAACGGGCGCTTGCCGCGCATGCGGGCGGCATCGCTCTCCATGACATCGAGGTTGACGTTCACATAGGGCGCCAGATCGCTCTTGTTGATGACCAGGAAATCGGAACGGGTGATCGCCGGCCCGCCCTTCCTGGGGATTTCCTCGCCCTGGCAGACCGAGATGACATAGAGGGTCAGGTCGGCGAGGTCGGGCGAGAAGGTGGCGGCAAGATTGTCGCCGCCGGATTCGATGAAGACGATGTCGAGGTCGGGGAATTTCCTGTTCAGTCCGGCGATCGCCTGCAAATTGATCGAGGCGTCCTCACGGATGGCGGTGTGCGGGCAGCCGCCGGTCTCCACGCCGACGATGCGGTCCTCAGGCAGCGCCTGCAGGCGGGCCAGCATCATGGCGTCTTCCTTGGTGTAGATGTCGTTGGTGACGACGGCGATGGAGAAATCGTCGCGCAGCGCCTTGCAGAGCTTCTCGGTGAGCGTCGTCTTGCCGGAGCCGACGGGACCGCCGATGCCGATACGCAGGGGACCGTTGGCCTGAGTCATAGCGAAAAATCCGTCATGCCGAAAACTCCGTGATGGCGAGGATGGCGAAGCTGAGCCCGATCAACAGGCAGAGCGGCGAATAGAAGCTGACATCGAGCCGCGCAAAAGGCTGTTCCGGCGCCAGACGGCGCCACCACGGCGTGAAGCCGGCAATGCCGCGGCCGAGGAAGACCAGCCCTATGAGCAGCGCTGTGGCGGCAAGGCCTTCCCTTGGAAAGGGGGTGGCGAAGACCCCGGTCAGCGCCAGCGGCCACAGGGTTGCGAGGCACAGGCACGCGGCAACGGCGAGACAGGCAAACGGCGTCGGCATCTCGTCGACGCCGCGAAAGCCGACGACGGCGTGGGCGCAGGAGACGCCGTCCCTGCCCGGCCAGATGCCGCCAAGGCCCCAATAGACATGCAGCGCGGTGATCAGCAGCAGGACGGCCGAGAGGGCGAAGGCGAGGACGATCATGAGCGGAACAGCCTGGAATACTGCGTCTCGTGCTTCATCGCCATGATGTCGGAGATGAAGGCGCAGCCGCCGAGATCGTCCAATGTCGAGCCGGCGGCGCGCGCGGCCGTCGACAGCGCCAACGGCTCGAAGCCGGCGAGCAAGGCCATAGCGTCCGTCTGGCCGACGATTCCGAGTCGGATCGCCGCCTGGACGAGGTTGGAGAAGAAGGCCTGCAGGAAGGCCGACATCGCGTCCTGAAGCGCGATGCCGTTGCCGCCGGCAACGGCGCCGACGGCGACACAGTAGGCGCATTCGGCCGGCAGGCGGCCCAACACCGGATTCGCCCAAGCCGCTGCCGCTTTCAGGAAGGCGGCGCCTTGCAGCATGGTTTCGGTGTGACGCTCACGCGAGCCGGCCAGCGCTTCGGCGAGATCGGCAATTTCATGGAGATCGCCGCCGTCGCGGGCGCGGCGCCAGGCTTCCGTGAAGAGCACGGCGTCGTTCCAGCCCGAGCCCATCTCGACCAGCGTCTCCAGCCAGAAGGCGAGGCTGGCGGTATCGGCAACCAGCCCGTCTTGCCCGGCGCGTTCGAGGCCATGGCTGTAGGCAAAGCCGCCGACCGGAAAGGCCGGCGACAGCCACGCCATGAGCCGCAGCAAAGCGATGCCGGATGGCTGGTCAGTCATGATCGTGATGGTGCCCGTCATGGGAATGGCTGTGCGAATGCGACTCGCTGTGTGCGTGGGAACGTCCATCATGGGAATGCGCTTCGGCGTGCGCATGCGCATGGCCATGATCGTGACCATGCGCACCTTGGGCGGAATAGGCGCCGCGCACCGGCTTGAACGGTTCGGAGACTTCGCGGACCGTGGCGCCCAGCCCTTCCAGCATAGCCTTGATGACATGGTCGCGCAGGATCAGGATGCGGCCGGGCTCGATCGCTGCCGCCAGATGGCGGTTGCCGATATGCCAGGCAAGCTCCGTCAGATGCACCGCATCGCGGGCGCGGATATCATAGACCTCTTCGGGTGCCGCGGTGATCTCGACCTGGCCGCCATCCTCCAGCACCAGCCGGTCGCCATCGTTCAAGGTCACGGGCTCGGGCAGATCGACCAGCACCTTGCTGCCGTCGGCAAGCTCAATGGCGCGGCGGCGCAAATGACGCTCGTCATGGGGCAGGACGGCACGGCCGGATGGCGGCGTAGTTCCGGCAGTGCCGGCAGGCACCACCGAGACGGCCCGGGGGAACTTGGTGAAGTCGGTGTTCAGGTTGAGTTTCATCGCATGGCTCCACCGTTAGCCTGGGCTCTCGCACGGGCAGGCCGCGCCAGGACGCGGTCGAAATACGCGTTGACGCGCTCGGATTCGATCGGAAATTTTCCGGCGCGGGCCCAGCCGCCCATGTCGCCCAACAGCACGTCGACGGCGGAAAACCGGTCGCCCAGCGCAAACTCCCGATCCCCCAGCCGGCCGTCGAGCGCCTTGGCCTCCGAGGCGAAATCGTAGGCGGCGGCGGGGCCGACATCGACCCGCACGTCCTTCGGCAACAGGAAGCGGTGGCGCAGCTTGTTCCACAGCGGCGCTTCGAACTCGGACTGGGCAAAATGCATCCAGGAATCCATTTCGGCGCGTCCGGCCACACCTGGATTGGCGCCCATGCCTTTGTCGGCGTGCTTGTCGGCGAGATAGACGCAGATTGCCGCCGAATCAGTCACCGTCAGTTCGCCATCGATCAGGATCGGCACCTTGCCCGACGGGTTGAGCGCATAGGCTTCGGGCGAACGCAATTTGACCTCGACGAATTCATAGGGCTGCCCGAGTTCCTCGAGCATCCACAGAACGCGGCTGACGCGGGATCCACGCGATCCGATGGCCTTGTACATGGTTGAACCCTCTTTCCTGCGACCCTAAACCATAGCCACTGTTCAGACGATGGTGTCGAAGAGCCGCAGGATGAACGATATCTGATAGATCAGCGTGCCGGCGACGAATGCGATGTGGAAGCGGCGGTCACGCACCAGTATGGCGGCGATGCACAACACCACGAAAACCGGCGTTCGGAACAGATATTCATTGCCGTAGCGGGCGAAATGCTCGGGACCCTTCAGCAGCGTGTCGACGACGTCGAGCAGATAGGTCGTCGCCAGCAGGCCGAAGAACCAGCCACGGCGTGAATAGAAGAAATCCTCGTAGCTGGTGTAGTCGAGCATCGAATCCGGAAACAGCAGCGCGCACAGCAGGAACAGCGTGATGGCGTAGAAGATCAGGAACAGGTACTTGCCGAAAGTCCAGACCTCTATGGTGTAGAGGCCGAACTCCCACCACCAGAAATGCACCAGCAGCAACAGCATGGAGGCGACCCAGCCGAGGTGCACGGGATAGAGCCTGTACTGGCCGGGATGCTGGACGATTCGCGCCACCCCCGACAGCAGGCGAGCGACGCCAAGTCCGATCACCATGCCCATGACGATGCGGATATGCGGGAAGATGTCGTGGGCGGAGGCTATTTCGGTGACCATGACCTGCTACGCGGTTCTTTGAGCCGCATATTGCGGTGGGACCGACCGGGTCGCAACGGAATTTGCCGGGTCGATCAAATCGCCCCTCGCCTCAAAACAGGAAATACCGCTGCGCCATCGGTAGCACGCTTGCCGGCTCGCAGGTCAGTAGCTCGCCATCGGCGCGCACCTCGTAAGTCTCCGGGTCGACTTCGACATGCGGCGTAGCGTCGTTGAGCACCATCGAATGCTTGCCGATGCCGCCACGGGTGTTTTCCACGGCCACGAACTGCTTGTCGACGCCGAGCCGGCCATGCAGGCCTGAGTCCAGAGCCGCCTTGGAAACGAACGTCACCGACGAGTTGGTCCTGGCCTTGCCATAGGCGCCGAACATCGGGCGGTAGTGCATCGGCTGCGGTGTCGGGATAGAGGCGTTTGGGTCGCCCATCGGGGCTGCGGCTATCATGCCGCCGATCAGCACCATGTCCGGTTTGACGCCGAAGAAGGCTGGGTTCCACAGCACCAGATCGGCGCGCTTGCCGACCGCGATCGAACCGATGTCCCTGGACAGGCCATGCGCGATGGCCGGGTTGATGGTGTATTTGGCGATGTAGCGGCGGACGCGGAAATTGTCGTTGTTGCCGGTCTCCTGCGGCAATGACCCGCGCTGGCGCTTCATCTTGTCGGCGGTCTGCCAGGTGCGGATCGCCACCTCGCCGACACGGCCCATGGCCTGCGAGTCCGACGAGATGATCGAGAAGGCGCCGATATCGTGCAGAATGTCTTCCGCCGCGATGGTCTCCTTGCGGATGCGGCTTTCGGCAAAGGCGATGTCTTCAGGGATCGACGGCGACAGATGGTGGCAGACCATCAGCATGTCGAGATGCTCGGCCAGCGTGTTGACGGTGTAGGGCCGGGTCGGGTTGGTCGAAGACGGAATGACGTTGGGCAAGCCGCAGACCTTGATGATATCGGGCGCATGGCCGCCGCCGGCACCCTCGGTGTGGAAGGCGTGGATGGTGCGGCCCTTGATGGCGGCGACGGTGTTCTCGACAAAGCCGGATTCGTTCAGCGTATCGGTGTGGATCATCACCTGCACGTCGTAATCGTCGGCAACCGACAGGCAGCAGTCGATGGCCGCCGGCGTCGTGCCCCAGTCCTCGTGCAGCTTCAGCGAGCAGGCGCCGCCCAGCACCATTTCCTCCAGCGCTGCCGGCAGCGAGGCGTTGCCCTTGCCGGACAGGCCGATGTTCATCGGGAAAGCGTCGAAGGACTGGATCATGCGCGCCATGTGCCAGGGTCCAGGCGTGCAGGTGGTGGCCAGCGTGCCATGCGCCGGGCCGGTGCCGCCGCCGAGCATGGTGGTGATGCCCGACATCAGCGCTTCGTCGATCTGCTGCGGGCAGATGAAGTGGATGTGCGCGTCGAAGCCGCCGGCGGTCAGGATCTTGCCCTCGCCCGCGATGATCTCTGTACCGGGGCCGATGACGATGGTGACGCCGTCCTGCGTGTCGGGATTGCCGGCCTTGCCGATGGCCGCGATGCGGCCGTCCCTGAGACCTATATCGGCCTTGAAGATGCCGGCCGTGGCATCGACCACCAGCGCGTTGGTGATGACCGTGTCGACCGCGCCGCCGGCGCGCGACACCTGGCTCTGGCCCATGCCGTCGCGGATGACCTTGCCGCCGCCGAATTTCACCTCCTCGCCATGGACGGTGAGGTCCTTTTCGACCTCGATAAACAGTTCGGTGTCGGCCAGGCGCACTCTGTCGCCGACCGTCGGGCCATACATCTGCGCGTAGGCGGCGCGGGTAATTCTAGCCATCAGTCAATGCTCCCCAAACGAGAGTCCGGCCGCAGCCGAACTCCACATCGTCGCCATCCAATGGTCATGCAATGACCCGCTTGGCGACACCTTCTGATCCCATTTGGCCGTTGAGGTGGACGTGCCACCCCAAACCGCCCGTTTGCCAAACCCTTGGCCAAATCGATGAAAGGAAAATACATGCGCAAAATCATCGTTCTTGCAGCCGCCGCCACGCTGGCCTCCGCAACCGTAGCCGGCGCCCAGCAACAGCCCACGCCGCAACCGAAGCCGGCGGCGCCCAGCGCTCAGCCGGCGGCGCCGGCGATCCAGAAGGTCAACATCGTCGATATCAGCGAATTGCCCAAGGCCACCCAGACGCAGGTCAATCAGGTGATCGCCCAGCGTGGCGATGCCGGGCTGCAGAAACTGCGCTCTTCGATCGACGCGACGCCGCAGATCAAGTCGGCGCTCGAAGCCAAGGGGCTCACCTCGGCACAGGTGGTCGCCGCCAGCATGACCACCGATGGCGCGCTGACCCTTGTCACCAAGAAGGCAAGCTGAAAGAAGCGCTTGGCGGGCCGGCACCCGGCCCGCCAGCCCACAGGGAACCTTCGCCCGACAGGAGGCGTTTCGTTCCTTTGGCGCCGAACGGCGTTGCACAGAAAAGTCCACCAGGAGTGAGCAATGCCTGTCTTTGCCGACACCAGATGGCTCCAGAGCCTTGCTGCCTGCACATTTCTCGCAGCTTTCGGCCCGCAAGCCGCGCAAGGTCTTGAAAGCGCTGACGCCGTCAACCGGGCCGACACCGTCGACAGGATCGTCGGCTCCGATGTCCGGCAGGAGGAGGCGCGGACGGAACCACAGACCAACAAGATCATCACCGCGATCGAGCGGACGCGTGAGAACATCGGCGCCGTGCGCAAGACGTCCAAGCTCGATACTGTGGATATCGTCTTCCTCACCGACGCGGCGCGCAGCGAAGGCGGCCCGCCGCCGGCCGTCGAGAGCAAGGTCGAACAGCATCAGGACGACATTGCGGAACTGCGCAAGGAGATCGACGCCAACGCCTTGCTGTTCAACGCCATCGATTCGCGGCGCGTGCTTACGGAAGACGTCCTTGCGGTGGAATTCGACGGCTCGGCAAGAATCGTCATCTACGCGGCGGCCAGGCCGTCGAACTGACCTCAGGGCGCTCGACCCCGTCGATCTCACAGCCTGCCCATGATCTTCTGCTGAAAACCGTAGACCTCGCGTTTTCCTCCGAACGGCACCAGCGTGACGTCCCGCTCTTGTCCCGGTTCGAAGCGCATCGCGGTGCCGGCGGCAATGTCCAGACGCATGCCGCGCGCTTTGTCGCGGTCGAATTTCAACCCCTCATTGGTCTCGAAGAAATGGTAGTGGCTGCCGACCTGGATCGGCCGGTCGCCGCTGTTGGCGACCTTCAGCGTCACCGTCGGCAGCCCCTTGTTGAGCTCGATGTCGCCGCTTGCGGTGATGATTTCGCCGGGAATCATCGTTAGCCTCACAAAACGCCGAAGACCAGGCCGCCGCCGACTGCAGCACAAGCGGCGCCAGCGGCGCGGGCAAGCCCGAGAAAGCGCATGCCGAGGCCAAGGCCGGCAGCGATGCCCATGGCATGGAGAAGTGCGGTGGCAACGGCAAAGCCGGCCATATAGTCAAGCCCACCTGCATTTTCCGGCACTTCGGTGCCGTGGGCATGGCCATGGAACAGCGCGAACAGGCCGATGATGGCGACTCCGGCCGAGACCGGCAGATCGACCGCCAACGCCACCAGCAAGCCAAGCGCGACGACGGAGGCAAGGATGCCCGGTTCGACGAAAGGCACCGGCACGTGGAGCATGCCGAGCGCGCCGCCGACCAGCATGACGCCGACAAAGGCCAGCGGCCAGGCCCAGATTGCCTTGCCGCCCTTGAGCGCCGCCCACAGGCCGACGGCTACCATGACGGTCATATGGTCGAGGCCGGACAGCGGATGCGCGAAGCCCGCCGCGAAGGACGAGGTCGTGCCGATGCCGACATGGGCATAGGCGGGCATCGCCGCCGCCAGCAGCAGGATCGCTGCAAGCGTGGTGCGTTTGGTTGAAGCAGAGATCATCGGTCTTCCCTTCGAAGTCACGAAAACAATCACGCAGCCTTGCGCGGGCCGCAGCCCTCGGCCTTGAGCACGCGTTGGGTCGAGGCCGGATATTTCACCAGTTTCTCCACTGGGCGGATCGGGCGTGCGGAAAAATTGCCGCCGCAGTTCGGGCAGACGCCGCCCAGCACATGTTCAGCGCAGTCAGCGCAGAAGGTGCATTCAAAGGTGCAGATCAGCGCGTCCGCCGCTTCCGGCGGCAGGTCCTTGTCGCAGCATTCGCAATTCGGTCGCAGCTCCAGCATCGTTTTCTCCTCACCTGATCGGTTCGTGAACGGTCACCAGCTTGGTGCCGTCGGGAAAGGTCGCCTCGACCTGCACGTCGTGGATCATCTCGGCGATGCCTTCCATCACCTGCGCGCGGGTGATGACATGGGCGCCGGCCTCCATCAGTTCGGCGACCGGGCGGCCGTCGCGGGCGCCCTCGACGACGAAATCGGTGATCAGCGCGATCGCTTCGGGGTGATTGAGCTTGACGCCGCGTTCCAGCCGCTTGCGCGCCACGATCGCCGCCATGGCGATGAGCAGCTTGTCCTTTTCACGCGGCGTCAGGTTCATGCGCTTTCCTGGATTTGGCCTGTATTTGGCTCAGAGTGACCATAATTTGGGCAGACCCGCCCGCCCGTTGAGCAGTTCGACCAGCGGAACCAGCCGCTTGCGCAGCTGATAGCCGTCCTCGGCAAACAGCCTCGCAAGAAGCTTGCCAGATTTTTTGACGCTCCAGGCGCTGGCATCGCCGTCGGCGCCGACGATGTCGCGGGCCGGATCGAGCAAGCCTTCGGCCTGCGGCGAGACCATCAGCAGCGTCGCAGCGGCAATGGCGCCGCCGGCGACCGCCGGGCGGCCAAGTGCCGCCGCGATAGCCGGCCCGATGCGGAAATCCTCGGCATGAACGAGCGCACCATCCTGGCGGACACGCCAACGGTCGTGGAAATGGCCGTGCGCGGCCTCTTCGCCCATGGCGAGGCGGCCGAATATGGTGGCTTCAAGCAGCAATGCCTCGGCGCCTGCGGCAAGCTCGACCTCGAGCGTGCGGGCAAAGGCCGAGCGGTCGAAGACGATGGTTTCCTGGGGCAGCCAGGCGATACGCCCGCCCGCGCCGACGCTGAGCTTCACCCGAACTTCGGCGCGGTCGCTAGCGGCACGATAGATCTTTTCGCAGGCCTGGGTGGTTATCGAGGCGGAGGCACCTGGCCCGACATCGATTTCCCAGCCGAGCCGATCGCCGCCGGTCAGACCGCCGGCGGTGTTGATGAGCACGGCTTCGAGCGGATCGGCCGCAACGGCCGGCATGCGGATTTTGGCCGAGCCGTCCTGATAGAGGCGCAAAAGCCGGGTGCGTCCATCCCTGACGCCGCACGCAAGCCGGGCCGCCCCGGCCGCGCGCTGGGCCGGAAGAGCTGGGATCAAGACATGCTGCAACGTATCCACGGCGCTAACGTTAAGCACTCCCGGCGCTTTGTCGATATGGTGCTTGTTGATATAGCTTGTTGCTTGACAGCGTTTCCGTTTCTATAGAGGGAGCCTCTTTGGAACGGTCATGCTGCGCCTGGCGGGTTTTTGAAGGCGACGGCGATTTCAGTCCGGGCAACAGGGGCGCCAACCAATCGGCACCGCGACGTTATAAAATTGGGGAAGGAATCGAATGGCTGACGAGCTGGCAACGGAAATCATCGCCAAGATCAGGGCACATGCGGAGCCCGGTGGCGAAGAGATCACCACCAATACGGAATTGACCGCGCTTGGCATCCATTCCCTGGAACTGACCGAGATCATCTTCGATCTCGAGGAGCAGTACGGCATCGAGATCGAGATGAACACGGTCGATGCCTGGAGCAATCTCAAGAATGTCGGCGATATGGTTGAGGCTGTTCGCGCGCTGATTGCGAAAAAAGCCTGAGCTGAATGCAAAAGCGCGTCGTCATTACCGGCATCGGCGGCATATGCGGGCTCGGCGCCAATGCGCCTGCAATCTGGAACGAAATGCGGGCCGGCCGATCGGCCATCGGTCAAATCAGCAATCCCGGTTTGCATGATTTGAAGGTCAAGGTCGGCTGCGAAATCAAGACGCTGCCCGACCATGGCATCAGCCACAAGCAGACCGTGTCGATGGACCGCTTCAGCCTTTTGGCGACGATTGCCGCGCGCGAAGCCATGCAGCATGCCGGCCTGACATCGACTGAAGCAACCACCTACCGGATGGGCGCGGTTGTCGGCGTCGGCGTCTGCGGCTGGGAGGCGATCGAGGAGAACTATCGCGCCATCCTGGTCGACGGCAAGAACCGGGCCGGCATCTTCACCGTGCCGAAAGTGATGCCGAGTGCGGCATCCGGCCATGTCAGCATGAATCTCGGCCTGCGCGGGCCGGTGTTCGGCGTCACTTCGGCCTGCTCCTCGTCCAATCACGCCTTTGCCTCGGCGGTCGACCAGATCCGGCTCGGCCGCGCCGATGTCATGGTCGCCGGCGGCACCGACGCGCCGCTGCTTTGGGGCATCCTGAAGGGCTGGGAGGCCCTGCGGGTGCTGGCGCCCGATACCTGCCGGCCGTTCTCGGCCGATCGCCAAGGCCTGTCGCTCGGCGAAGGTGCTGGAATGGCGGTGCTGGAAACGTATGAACACGCCATGGCGCGCGGCGCGACCATTCTGGCCGAATTTGCCGGAGCCGGCCTTTCCGCCGACGCTTCCGATATCGTCGCGCCGACTGTCGAGGGACCGACGGCGGCGATGCGCGCCTGCCTGGCGGACGCCGGGCTCAATCCCGAGGACGTCGACTATCTCAACGCCCACGGCACCGGCACCAAGGCCAACGACCAGATCGAGACGGCGGCAATCAAGCGCGTCTTCGGCGACCATGCCTATAAGCTGTCGGTGTCGTCGACCAAGTCGATGCATGCCCATTGCCTCGGCGCCTCGGGCGGCCTGGAAATGATCGCCTGCGTGATGGCGATCCGCGAAGGCATCGTGCCGCCGACGGCCAATTTCCGGCAGGCCGACCCCGACTGCGATCTCGACATCACGCCGAATGTGGCGCGCGAGCGCAAGGTGCGCGCGGCGATCAGCAACGGTTTTGCCTTCGGCGGCACCAATGCCGTGGTGGCGTTCAAGGCGGTCTGACGGCAAGCGACTGGCCTGAGCGACTGGCCCTGAATGACTGCGAAGACGGTGTGTGCACCTTCGACCGGTTGATCGGCAAAGAAGCCGAGGATAATCCTTCGCAACTCGCCAGACGGCGCGATACCGCGCCAAATTCCCGACCGGAGCTTTCGATGACCGACCTGTCCGCCTTTCCGATCACCAAGCGCTGGCCGGCCAGCCACCCCGACCGCCTGCAGCTCTATTCCGCGACGACGCCGAATGGGGTGAAAGTCTCGATCGCGCTGGAAGAACTCGGCCTCCCCTACGAGGCGCATCTGGTGGATATCGGCAAGGACCAGAGCTGGACGCCGGAATTCCTGTCGCTGAACCCGAACGGCAAGATACCTGCGATCATCGACCCCGACGGGCCGGGCGGCAGGCCATTCGGCCTGTTCGAATCCGGCGCCATCCTGCTCTACCTCACCGACAAGACCGGCAAGCTGATCCCTGCCGATCCGGCGCGGCGCTACGAGACCATCCAATGGGTGTTCTTCCAGATGGCGGCGATCGGGCCGATTTTCGGACAGGTCGGGTTTTTCAACAAATTCGCCGGACGCGAGATCGCCGACAAGCGGCCGCTGGATCGCTACCGCAATGAATCGCGGCGGCTGATCGGGGTGCTGGAGACGCGGCTGAAGGGTCGAACCTGGATCATGGACGACGACTATACCATCGCCGACATTTCGATGCTGGGCTGGGTGCGCAATCTGATCGGCTTCTACGAGGCGCGCGAACTCGTCGGCTTCGACGACTTCCCCACCGTCGCGGCATGGCTGGAGCGCGGGCTGGCGCGGCCCGCGGTGCAGCGCGGCCTGACCATTCCCGCCAGGAATTGACCTCGGCCGGCCGAAGCAGCCGGGTCTATTTCGCCTTGGCCTTGCTTTTCGAGCCGCCCTTGCCGATGACGGACGCAGCGAGCGACGCAGCGCCCCTGGCTGTCGCCGCCACCGCACCAGCGGCGACATTGGCGGTGGCCTTGACGGTGCGCATCGCGCCGCCGGCCACCGAGCCGCTGCTTGCCGGCTTCTTGGGTTTGGCGGTTTTCGCCGTCACCTTTGCCGTCGCCACCGGTTCTACCTTCTTTGGCGCCGCTTTGCCGAAAGCCGGCTTTGCGTCCTTGGACCGCTCGGCGATCGCCGGGCCGGCGCCTGCCTTCGCCTGCGTGGCCTTTGCCTGCCTGGCTTTGGGTTGAGCGGTCTTGCTCTTGGCGGGTGTTTTTGCCTTGGTTGCCATCTGACGGTTCCCTCACGGCGGCACGATTGCCGATGAGAGATAACGACCTGAAAGTCTTAAGGTTCCCGTTCCGAAGTCCAGCGAACTATGCGGGATCGCCAACAACCAGGTCGGCGGACCTGCGACGGCCGAGCACGCGATCGATGTTGGGCATGTCGTTGGAAGCGATCCAAGCGCGGGCGTCTTCGTCGGAGCGGCCATGCTCGTGCCAGCGCACCAGAAGGCGGCGCTCGAGTTCGGCACGCGGCACATCGACAAAGATGGTGAAGTCGAACAGCGGCGCCAGCCGCGACCACGGCTCCTCGTCCAGCAGGAGGTAATTGCCTTCGACCAGGATGAACTTGGTCTCGGCGGCAACGATGGAGGCGGCGGCGCGCGACAATTCCATGCTGCGGTCGAACACCGGAATGGCGATGTCTGGCTCGCCCGAACGGATGCGCTTCAACAGCGTCTCGAAGCCGGCGAAGTCGAAAGTCTCCGGCGCGCCCTTTCTTGACCGCAGGCCGCGCTGGTCGAGCACGATGTCGTCATAGTGGAAGCCGTCCATCGGCACGACTTCAGCCGCGCCCTCCGGCAACAGATCATGCAGGCCGGCCGAGAGCGTCGACTTGCCGGCGCCGGGCGGGCCGGCAATGGCGACGATGAAGCGTTTCGCCTTGCCGGCGCGCTTGAAGATGGTGGCGGCGAGATGGGCGATTTCGGACATTGGGCGCTTCCAGTTATGCTTTGCATCTTGTCGGCAGTTTGAGGAAATTTCAAACCGCGATTTGGGCAATCTCACGACATCCGCCACGTCAGCGCTGCCCCTCGTCGCCCTGCCGGTGTGCAGCCGATAGATGGGTAACACTTCTCCCCCTATGCGTCCGCCGCAGCGCCAAGCAGATTGGTTGGCGCGGCGGTGCGGCGGACAAGCTCCATGTGCCGTGTGTCGAGGATGCCGGCAGGCAGGTGAGGGGCAGGGCCAGCGTTCGAAAATCAGCCGGGCTGGCCGATCCGCAGGAAATCGCTGTCGAATGCGACATCGCGGGTCGAACCATCGGCTCCGGTGAGATGCATGTGACCTGAGGCTGTCCCGATAGCGCGCGGCGGCTCGCCGCTCGCCAGCGGCAGCGTGCCGATGACATGGCGGAAGGAGACTTCGCCGCCGAGGGTAAAAGCGGTCGCGACCCCTTCGCGCTTCAGCCAATTGTCGTCGATCGATGCGGCATGGCCGATGGCGGCGCGGCCGTCCTCGATGCCGAGCACGCCGCGATGGCGGCTGCTCCACGGCGCGTAGTCGCGGCCGCCATTGCTGAACCACAGCATGGTGACCGGAAGCTCCGCCGGGTTCTTCAGCACCAGCACCAGATCCTGTTCGGCCCGGCGCGCCAGCGCCGTCCAGCCCGGACCGTCATGATCGGCTTCGACCAGGGTGATGAAATCCTCGCGCTCATCCTCCATGCGGTAGTCGGTGAGATCGAGCGTGCCGCCGCCGGTGGCTGGAAAGCGCGTCAGATCGGTCGAGCGGGCGGGATAGGAAAGCTTGAAGCGGCCGCGGGCCGGATCGGGCTCCAGCGGTGCGTCCAGTGTCCCGGCAAAGCGCTTCGGCGAAAAGGCCAGCCGGCCGCCATCGCGCATCGCCGCCATCGGATGGTGGGCGGCGGAGACCGCTCCGGAACCGCCGGAAAAGACATGCTCCTGATAGAGAAAGGGATGACTGTTGCGGAGCGTGAAGATCTTGTCGACCGTCGCGCCCATCACCGTGCGGCGCAACCGGAAGACGGCCCGCCAGCCGTCGGATGTCGCTTCGCTGACGGTGACATCCCAGGGGCTGTTGGCCGGCCAGCCATGCAGCGGTGCGGCCTCGATGTCGCTGGCCGAAAACGGTGCGCATAGGAAATCGCCCGACAGCCGCACCGTGCCTTCAGGCAGGTCCGGCGGCAGCGTCTCGCCGGCATCGATCCAGGGCGCGCGGTGCAGCGGCTTCAGCTGGCGGCCATCGCTGTCGACCGTTATGTCGGCGATATGGCCGACAGTGAGATCGAGCGTGACCGAAATGCCCTTTGCCTTGATCGTGACCGTATCCATCCGCGCACCTGCTGATTCTGATGGCAGCGAACAAACCCGCTCCGCGAGGGATGCGCAAGCACAGCGACCGGCATTTTGCATCAGGGCGATTTTTACCCTCCCCCTTGTGGGGAGGGTCGGCGAGCGATCGGAGCGAAGCGGAGATCGATCGACGGGGTGGGGGTAGCGCCCTACGAGGACCCCCACCCCGATCCGCTACGCGGATCGACCCTCCCCACATGGGGGAGGGTGGGCGCCTACTGCCGCTTATACTCGCGCACCGGCGACTTGGTGCCGTCGGTGTAGGTGACCTGCACCGCCATCGACGTCACGTTGTCGGCGACCTTGAAGTAAGGCTGGTAGTCATAAGGAATGGCGTACGGGTCCTTCTTGTCGCAAGGCGGCAGCTTGATCTCCCTGTCGAGCGCCGTGCCGTTCAGGCTGTAGCGCACCTCCTTGATGCCGCAGCGGAACGACAGCATCTGGGAGAAATAGACCAGGCCGTGATTGCCGCTGGCGTCGAAGGCGATCCACGACGTCCAGAACTGGTCGAGGATCTGTTTGTTGCCCTGTTGCAGCGCTGCGTCCGGATCGAAACTTATGTTGAACGGCCCGGTCTCGCGGCCCCTGAGATCGAGATACTTGACCCCGATGGTGGTGGCCGTGGTGCTGTCGGGCAATTCGAAGCTCGGATTGGGCATCGGCTTGCCGGTGCGCTGGTCGTTCATCGCCATCAGCCCGGTGTCGGTGAACGGACCTGACACACCCATGCGCCAGGAAATGCCGGTCGCGGCCTCGGGCAGCGAGATGGAGATCGTCCAGCCGGCATTGGAGCGCATCGGCGTCAGCGTCGGGGCAAAGCGTGCTGGGTCGAGCACGTCGCCAAGCGCCGTCAGGCGGGTACGGCTGCGGTCGAGCCAGTCGGCGAGCTGCGTCTGGTCGACGAAATATTTGAGCAGCCCGCCTTCCTTTTCATAGGAGACGAACCTGGTCAGCGCCTCGGCCTCGCTGCGCTTGTCGGACAGCGACTGGACGCCGAGGCGATCCTCGGAAAACTCCTGCGCGAGCAGGTAATAGGCCGGTGCGAAATCCGGATTGGCGGCGATGAAGGCGTTGAGCTTGTCGAGACGCTGGGCATCGTCGAACTGCAGGATATGGACCAGCTTGATCGACAGCGCCTTGGCCTTGTCGGCCAGGGCGCCGAACACTTCGCGGGCGCCGGCCTTGCCGTCCTGCACGCGCAGCAGGGTGGCGAAGCGTGTGTAGGGATCGACGGCGTCGACGTCGAAACCGGCGAAAGCGAGATAGGAGCGCCGCGCATTCAGCATGTCGCCGGAAAGCTCGTAGACGCGGGCATTGTGATAGAATTCGTCCGGCCGCTTCGGCTCGGCGATCGTCCCGCCCTGCGCGGCCAATGCGGCAAAGCCCTTGGCGATGGTGTCGATCGAGGCGGCGATCTGCTCGGTGGTCGCCTGAAGCTTATCCGCCTGCTCGGCCTGTTTCTGCTGGCCGGCAGCGAGCGTTTCGGTCGTCTGCTTGACCGCCTCTACCGACTTTTGCGTCTGCGCGCCCTGCTCAGCCTGCTGCTGCTGGGTCGACGCAATTTCCTCGGTCTTCTTCGCCACCGCGTCGGTCGATTGCTTGACCTGGTCGACCGCCAGCTTCGTCTCGGTTACCGTTTGCTCGATCCTGGCCACCCTGGCCGAGACGATGCCCATCTGCTGCTGCAACTGGGCGATGGCCGGCACCAGGCCGGCGATCACACCGTTCTGCGAATTGGACTGCTGCTGCAGGCCATAGACGCCGCCGGCGACGGCGGCAGCGCTGGTGGCAAAGATCAGCGCCGGCAGCGCCTTGGCGGCCAGCACCAGCCGCAGAACGATGGCAATGGCGATGACGGCGGCGGCAACCGAAGCGACCAGCGCGATATAGGCGGCGAACGGCGCCAGCGGATTGAGGATGTCGGATGCGGCGCCGCCGATGAAAGCGACGCTGCCGGCCCATTTGCCGGTGCGGCTGAGCGAAGCCCTGATAAGAGATGGCGCAGCCGCGCCGATGTCACCGGTCATTGTCAAATCCCCCAAGCAATTGCCGCCTCTATAGCAGCACCGCGACCCCGCAGGCAAAACAGGACAGGAAGCAGGCGATTTCGGGAGGTTGCCGTTTCAGCGCCGATGGTTGGCGAAGCCGAAGCGACATCTGATCTCCCCCCTTGCGGGGGAGATTGGCAGCGTCATCGGCAGCTCCGCCGTTAACCAAATGGACGAACAAAATGGGTTAGGCTAGGTTCCGGCCCTCTCAGCAACGCCGGACTTGACTTGCCAAATTTCCATTTCCCCTCCCCCGCCCAGAAATTTCTCGCAGCCCTCCTGCTGCTTGTCTTCGTGGCCGGCTGCAGCACCACCGCACCGCCCGACAGCGTGCTGGCGGTGCCGGCGCCGCAGGAGAAATATGCGGCCATCGTCGTCGATGCCGGCAGTGGCAAGACGCTGTTCGAAGTCAGTTCGAGGGCGCAACGCTATCCGGCGTCGCTGACCAAGATGATGACGCTGTACCTGCTGTTCGAGGCGCTGGAGTCCGGCCGCGTCTCGAAGGAAACGCAGATTCCGGTCTCCGACAATGCCGCCCGGCAGCCGCCGACCAAATTGCGCTTCAAGCGCGGCGAGAGCATCGATGTCGATTCGGCGATCCGGGCGATCGTGGTCAAGTCGGCCAATGACGTGGCGGTGGCGGTGGGCGAATATCTCGGCGGCTCGGAGGACCAGTTCGCCGCCATGATGACGTCCAAGGCGCGCCAGATCGGCATGAGCAGCACCGTCTTCCGCAATGCCTCCGGCCTGCCCGACGATGGCCAGCACACATCGGCGCGCGACATGGCGACGCTGGGGATGGCGCTGCGCGCCCGCTTCCCGCAGCAGTTCCACTATTTCTCCGAAAGCGACTTCATGTTCCGCGGCCGGCTGGTGCGCGGCCACAACGACATGCTCGGCCGGGTGCGCGGCGTCGACGGCATCAAGACCGGCTATATCAGGGCATCCGGTTACAATATCGTCACGTCCTACAATGCCGACGGCCGGCATCTGATCGTGGTGGTGATGGGCGCCGACAGCGCTAGGCAGCGCAACGACCATGTCGAAGCGCTGATCCAGCGCAGTCTGTCGCCCGCCATGGCCGATACGAAGACGCGGCTGATGTTTGCGGGAGATCAGCCGGCCGCGTCGCCCGGCCTGCCGCCGCCTGGTTTGCCGGCGCAGGGGTCGCAGTTGCCTGGTTTACCGCCGCAATAGAACCCGTCGTTGGGTGGAGGAACTCTGAAACGCCGGCGGGACAGCACCCCCCTCTGGCCTGCCGGCCATCTCCCCCTCAAGTGGGGAGATTAGCAGCTTCGGCGTCTCGCCTCTTTTTCGTGTTTGGCGAAGCCATGGCGACATCTGATCTCCCCCCTTGAGGGGGAGATGTCCGGCAGGACAGAGGGGGGTCGTGAAGGATCGCTGCCTCATCTTAACTCTGCAGCAGGCGCGACCTCCGTCGGCAACAGCACTTCGGCGGTCTGGTTGCCGAGCAGCAGGCGAGCGAGGCCCCGGGGGGCTGCGCTGCCACAGGCAATTGCAGCAGGCATTCATCACAAGCATGCACAAGCCCCCAATCTTCACCGCCACAGTGGCTATGCCGCCTCGCCTTGGCGTATCGTGGGCGCGACAGCAGGAGCCGGCATCATGAGCCCAAAACCATCCGAACAGGCCGACAATGAAAACGACAGCGGCGGCGAGTATTTCGAGGCGCCGCCCGCCCACGACGCCGAACTGGTTGCCGACGAGGCGCTGGAAGCGCCCGATGTGCCGGACTCCGAACCCCATGGCCGCCTGAAGCCGAAGCGAAAACCGTCGGCGATATCAGGTAGAAAGTTTCGCAAGCGTGACCTGGTGCGCATCGACGACCTCAGGCCGAGCCTGGCCGACCGCATCCGCTCCGATCATCCCGACCTGCCGCGCGGCGCCCGCATCAGCCGGGAGGAGCTCGGCCGTTACCGCATGCGCTACATGGAGGAGCTGCTGCAGCAGGAGCATGGCGAATTCTCCGAGCTCGACCGCCAGGTGGTCGAATCGATCGCCAGGCAGGACACGATTTCGGAAAACTCGGAAGAGGAGTTCGAGGAGCACCGCTCGTTCGCCGACCGCGTCTCCGACAACATGGCGGCCTTCGGTGGCAGCTGGTGGTTCCTGATCTCGTTCGGCAGCGTGCTTGCGGTGTGGATCGGCATCAATTTGATCGCGGGCGTGAGCAGCGCCTTCGACCCCTACCCCTTCATCCTGCTCAACCTGCTGCTCTCCTGCATCGCCGCCATCCAGGCGCCGATCATCATGATGAGCCAGAGACGGACGGAGGCCAAGGACCGCCTGCGCTCGTTCAACGACTACCGGGTGAACCTGAAAGCCGAGCTGGAAGTGCGCCATCTGCACGAAAAGCTCGACTATCTGATCTCGCGCCAATGGACGCGGCTGGCCGAAATGCAGCAGATGCAGCTGGACGCGATGCATGAACTGACCGGCGCGAAGAAGGCGAAGCGGGCGCCGCGCAGGGTGCGCAGGCGGGTGGCGAAGGTGGAGGTGGCGGGGTGACTCCCGGGCTGAGGCTGCAGGGCGGACGCGAACTTGCCAGGCCGCGCAAGGCGGCTTCGAAAATATCGCCACGCCAATTGCCCGTTGAAGCCCGCGCCGGCTTCCGCTAAGAAGCCGTGGCTGGCCGGCCTATCGGCTGGTTCGTTTTCAGGTTCCCTGAAGGCACCCGTAGCTCAGCTGGATAGAGCGCTGCCCTCCGAAGGCAGAGGTCACAGGTTCGAATCCTGTCGGGTGCGCCAATCTACCCATGTATTACAATAGCTCAGATAACCCTAAAGCACGTCACGCTGAACGGATCCATGCGACCCGCTTGAAGTCTTTGTTTTAATGCATGTCGTTGTCCCACAACCGTGGCTCACTTCTGGGCGACATGCATGAGTGCCCGGTTTAGGCATGGGCGATCAGTCCATATTCGGCGTTATGGCGCGTCGATTGCCACTTCCGCCCGTTCAGTCAGACGCTATGCTGCCGACCATGACACCAGGGCGCGCGTTCCGTTCGTGATGAAGCAAAGTCAACACCGCTTGCATGAGCGGATGACCATTCGCGGCCACCTCGAACCCGCGTCCTTCGTGCCCTGGATCATGCGCCATGCGGCCAAGCTCGGTCTCGCGCACCACATCGCTCATGCAAGCACCGATCGCATCGAACTCGATATTGCCGGTGCGGCGGAACTGATCGACATGATGGAGATGGGATGTTCGCTTGGGCCCATTGAGGTCTGGGTCGAGACGATCGACCGCGCGCCTGTCGAGCAAAAAAACATGTAGCATTGCGTGTGGTTACCGTCCGTTTGCACTTAATTTAACCAATATTGCAATTGCGAAATAATTATGCATACGTCAGCCGCATCGAGCGGTTCGCCAACTCCTTGCGCCGGCATCTCTCTGGTCGGGAAACAGTGGTATCAGTACGGAAAGTAAGGTCATGCTGTCCGACAAGACGGACACCTGGGTGCCGGTCGCCCTTTCCCAGGATCTGCCAACAGGACAGGTAATGCCGGCGCGGACGCCCGCCGGTCCCATTGCCCTCTGGCGAAGCCAATCGGGGCGCTTGGCGGCATCGGCCGATCGCTGTCCGCATCGCGGTATGCGCCTCTCCCATGGCTTCGTGCGCGGCGAGGCGCTCTCCTGCATCTATCACGGCTGGACCTATTCGCAGGCCGGTCGGTGCCTGCGCATTCCTGCCCATCCCAGCCTCACGCCGCCGGAGACGATTCGCGTTGCGACCCGGTTGGTCGAAGAGGCCGGCGGGATCATCTGGGTCGCTGATGGAGAGCCTGACGGCAACCCACCCCTTTTTGAGGGTTACGTGCCGCTCCGTTCATTGACGGCCCGTGCCGGACATTCGGCGCTCTCGGTCGCTGCCGGTACGAAGGCCACCGTTGAAGGATACGTCTGGCAGGCACCCGGCGCGCCGGCAATTCGCCTGCTGCCTATCCCGCAGGAAGCCGGCGAGACGCTGATCCACGTCCTTGTTCCAGCCGATTGCGATGCGTCCGAGCGCATCGCCGCCTCGCGAGCCGCCGAGAGCCTTCGGCGCATGGCCGAAGGGATCGAGGCGAAAGGGGCTGTGCCATGATCGACGATGCGATGCGCGACGAATGGTATCCGGTCGGGCTTTTCAGCCGGCTCGACCGCTATGGGCGCGAGACCACCCTGATGGACGAGCCGATCAAGGTTGCGCTCGACGCCAATGGCGCGGCGAAAGTGACAGGCGAAAACGGGCGCGTGCTGCCGGTTTCGGTGCGCTATGGCCATATCTGGTCGTCGCTCGGCGAACCGAAGAAACCGGTCTTTCCGATTCCCGAGGCAGACCAACCCGGGCGCCGCTTCGTCGATGTCGGCGTCGTGCGGGTGCGCTGCTCGCCGCTCCGCGCCGTCGAGAACTTCCTCGACATCGCGCACTTCCCCTTCGTCCATACCGACATCCTCGGCTCGGAGCCACATACCGAGGTCGAAAACTACAAGGTCGAGATCCGCGAGGAAGAGGACGAGGTCTGGGCGACCCAGGTGAAGTTCTACCAGCCGCAGGCGGCGAAATCCGCGAGTGGAGGTATCACGACGGAATACATGTACCGCGTGCCGGCCCCGACCTGCTCAGTCCTCTACAAGACCTGCCCGCCGCGCCCGGGCGAATGGGATGTCATTGCGCTATTCGTCCAACCGCTTGCCGAGGATCTCTGCGACGTCTGGCCGTGGATGGCGCTTTTCGATGACGAGACGCCACAGACCGACCTCATCCATTTCCAGCAGACGATTTTCCTGCAGGACCGCTCGATCCTCGAAAACCAGATCCCGCGTCTTCTGCCGCTCGATCCCGGTATGGAAATCCCGACGCGCGCCGACTTGACCTCGATCGCCTATCGCCGCTGGCTGAAGCGCCACAATTATACCTACGGCGCGCAATTGGTGGCACAATGAAGCTTTACGACTACATCCTCTCCCCAAGTTGCTACAAGGTGCGCCTGATGGCGACGCTGTCAGGTGTGAAGCTCGAAATCCGCCCGGTCGACTTCCATCCCGGCGCCGAGCATCGTGGCCCCGAGCTTATGGCGCTTAATCCGGGAGGCTCCATCCCGATCCTTGAAGACGGCGACCTGATCCTGACCGAGTCTTCCGCCATGCTTGGCTATCTCGCCGCGAAGGCAGCACCGGCCTGGCTCGGCAGCGGCGCCCCCGAGGAGACGGCGCGCATCCAGCAATGGCTTTCCTTCTCGCACAGGCTGACCGCCAACCTCGGCGGCGCGCGCCTGCATGAGATGCTGCTGCGTCCCGGTGACATCGGTGCGCTTCAGGCCAATGGCATAGCGGCACTGCGTGAGCTGGAAGCCGGCCTTTTCGAACAAAAAATGCGTGGCGATCGGTTTCTCGCATCCGACCGGCCGACGATTGCCGACATTGCCTGCTTTCCCTACGTCGCGCTCGCGCCCGACGGCGGCGTTTCCCTCGATCCGTATCCCACGATCCGGCTCTGGTCGCGAGCGCTCCGCAGCCTCGACAATTTCATCGAGATGCCCGGTATCCACCGGATGCACGAGTTGAAGCCCGAACCGCGACCCATACCGGACGAGGCGTGAGGTGACCGGCTATCTCCTGAAGAATTGCGCAGCGGTCATCACCGACGAGGGCAGGGGTCCGAGCGTCCGGCGCAATGTCGATGTGCTGACGAATGGCCCGCAGATCGAGGCAATCGGGGAAGGCCTGCACAGAAGCGAGTTGCCGGCCGGTACTATCGTGCAGGACGCCGACGGCTGGTTCGTCTATCCCGGCCTCGTCAACACGCACCATCACTTCTTTCAGTGCTTTGTGCGCAACCGTGCCGACCTCGACTGGACGAAGCTGTCGGTCATCGAATGGCTCGACCGGATCTATCCGATCTTCTCCCGGCTCCACGAGGATTGTTTCTACCACGCCTCGATCACGGCGATGGCAGAGTTGATAAAGCACGGTTGCACGACGGCCTTCGACCACCAGTACAATTTTCCGCTCCATGCCGGAAAACGGCTCATCGACCGGCAGTTCGAAGCGGCCGACCTTCTCGGCATGCGTTTCCACGCCGGCCGCGGCGGCAACACGCTGCCAAAATCGGAAGGGTCGACCATTCCAGACGAGATGCTGGAGACCACGGACGAATTCATTGCCGACTGCGCACGCCTCATCGACACTTATCACGACACCAGTCCCTTCAGCATGCGTCAGGTCGTGGTCGCTCCCTGCCAGCCGGTCAACTGCTACCGCGAGACCTTCGTGGAATCGGTTTCGCTGGCGCGTGATCGCGGGGTGCGGATGCACACCCATGTCGGCGAGGGCGAAAGCCCGATCATCGAGGCCCGCCATGGCATGCGTACGGTGGACTATCTCGAGGACCTCGGATTTGCCGGCCGAGACACTTTCTATGCCCATTGCTGGGAGCTGACGCATGACGAACTGCGGCTGATGGCGGCGAGCGGCACCGGTGTCTCGCATTGCCCGGAGCCGGTCTATCTGGTGGGCGCGGAGGTGACTGATATTCCCGCCATGTCCGCCTTTGGCCTGCGCGTCGGTCTCGGCTGCGACGGTGCTGCCTCGAACGACAATTCCAACCTCATGCACTGCATCCATTCCGCCTACATGCTGCAATGCCTGGCGGCCTCGACGCGCGCTCATCCCGTGCCTGCGCCGGTCGATTTCCTCGGCTATGCGACAACGGGCGGGGCCGCGCTTCTGGGCCGCAATGACATCGGCCGACTGTCGCCCGGCATGGCCGCCGACCTCTTCGCGATCGACACGCGCCGCATGGATTATGTCGGCACGCGCCACGATCCATTGAGCCTGATCGCCAAGGTCGGCATCGGCATGCCCACCGACATGACCATGATCAACGGCCGCATCGTCTGGGAGAAGGGTGCGTTTACCGGGCTGAACGAGGCCCGGCTTGCTGCGGACGCGGAAACCGCTTTTGCCGCGGTGGAATTCTAACAACTTAAGACAGGGGAACTGACATGCTGAACTATCTGACCCGCAGAACTCTGATGAAGGGCCTTGCCGCGACAGGGCTTGCCGGCGCGCTTGGCAGCCGTCCCGCCTTTGCGGCCGACGAGCCGCTCGGTATCACGCTCGTGCTCCCGTCGCCGGTCGGCGATGTCGGCTGGGGCCATGCGCTCGCCGCCGGCCTCGAGCCGGTCAAGGCCGCATACGGCGACAAGGTGAAGATCACCGTCATCGAGAACATCGCCGAAGGGCCGGACGCCGACCGGATCATGAACAAGACCGTCGCCGACGGCAACAAGTTCCTGATCGCCGGCTCATTCGGCTACCAGAATGGTGCACTACAGATCGCCCGCCGCGATCCTGCGGTCACCGTGCTGCATGCCTCCGGCTTCCAGACTGCGCCGAATTTCTCGCCCTTCGCGGCGAAGTATTTCCAGGGCACTTACCTGCTCGGCATAGCCGCCGCAGCTCTTTCCAAGACCGGCAAGGTCGGCTCCGTCTCGGCCTTCGCCATTCCGGAGCTGATCACCTCGATCAACGCATTCACGCTCGGCGCACAGACCGTAAATCCCGATATCGAGGTATCGGTCGTCTGGGTGAACTCCTGGTTCGACCCGGCCAAGGAACAGGAAGCCGCCAAGGCGCTGATGGCACAGAACTGCGACGTGATCTTCTCGAACGCGCAGGACACACCCTCCGTGATCTCGGCCTGCGAGGAGGCTGGCGTCTACGCGTTCAACCTCAATTCGTCGATGAAGAAATATGCACCGAAGAAATATCTCGGCTGCATCGCGACAGACTGGTCGCCCTTCTTCAAGGCTTCCGTGGATGCCCATCTCGCCGGAACTTTCAAGGGCGCCAACACCTTCCTCGGCGTCGCCGAAAAGGTGGTGGAGGTCGTGGACTGGAACTCAGATATCCCAGCCGACACGATGACGAAGATCAAGGAAGTGGCGGCGAAGATCGCCGACGGCAGCTTCTCGCCCTTCACAGGTCCAATCACCAAGGCCGACGGCAGCGAAGCCGCCGCCGCCGGTGCGACGATAGCGGATCCCGAGATCGTCGCGATGGACTGGCACGTCAAGGGTGTCACCACACCACTGCCGAAGTAAGTCATGACCCCGCCCCTTCTGTCGCTCCGCGGCATCTCGAAGAGCTACGGCCAGATCCGGGCCAACCAAGCCATCGATCTGGACGTGGCGCACCAATCGATCCATGCGATTCTCGGGGAGAATGGGGCGGGCAAATCGACGCTGATGAAGCTCATCTATGGCGTTGAACAGCCGGACGAAGGCACCGTCGTCTGGAACGGAGAGCCTCTGCGCCTTGCCTCGCCGGCTGAGGCACGGCGCAGGGGCATCGGCATGGTCTTTCAGCATTTCTCGCTGTTCGAGACGCTGACTGTCGTCGAGAACATCCAGCTCGTCGTCCCCGGCGGCAAAGCGGAGCTGGCGGGGCGCATCCGCAGCCTCGGCCAGGATTTTGGCCTTGAAGTGGATCCTCTCGCCGATGTGCACGCGCTCTCGGTCGGCGAACGGCAGCGGGTGGAGATCATCCGCTGCCTGATGACGGACCCGAAGCTGCTCATTCTCGACGAGCCGACCTCGGTCTTGCCGCCGCAGGCGGTGAAGAAGCTGTTCGACACGCTCAGGCGCCTTCGCGACCGCGGCGTGTCCATCCTGTTCATCTCGCACAAACTGGAGGAAATTCGCACGATCTGTGACCAGGCGACCGTCCTGCGTGGAGGGCGCGTTATCGGCACCGTCGACCCACGCGACTATGATGCGCACGACCTCGCCCGGATGATGATCGGCCGCGACATGCCCGAGGTGATGCCCGCGTTGGCCATGCCCGAGGGGGAGAAGCGGCTGGAAATAATCGGCATGGACTACACGCCGGACGACCCCTTTGCCACGCCGCTCTCCGGCATCAGCCTCACGGTACGATCAGGCGAGATCCTTGGCATAGCCGGAATATCGGGCAATGGCCAAGGCGAGCTTGCCGCGCTCATCTCGGGCGAAGCGATGCTGCTGAAGGAACAACGCGACCGGATCTACATGATGGGCCGCGACGTAGGCACACTCGATGCGGCCGCGCGCAGGAGATTTGGCTTCGCCTTCGTGCCCGAAGACCGGCTGGGACGCGGCGCGGTCCCTGAAATGTCGCTCGTGCTCAACACCGTTCTTACCGCCCATCCTTTCGATCTCGTGAGGCGCGGCCTCATCAACAGCGCCGGAGCGACGGCTTTCACCAGCGAATGCATCCGTCGGTACGACGTCCGCGCCTCCGGCCCGGATGCCGAAGCAGGCTCGCTGTCCGGCGGCAACTTGCAGAAATTCATCGTCGGTCGCGAGATGATGCTGTCGCCAAAACTGCTTTTCGTGGCGCAGCCGACCTGGGGTGTAGACATTGGCGCTGCATCCGCCATCAGAAGGCGGCTCATCGCGTTGCGCAACATGGGCGTGGCGATCCTCGTAATTACCGAGGAACTCGAGGAACTTTTCGAACTCTGCGATTTCATCCAGGTGCTGCATCATGGGATGCTGAGTCCGCCTCTGGTCACGCGGGACACGCGCCCCGAAGACATCGGCAGATACATGATCGGAGCACATGCCTCGCCAGAGAAGGTTCCTGCATGAGCGTTTGGGCCGCGCCGTTCCTCCCCGCGCTCGTCCGCCGGGAGCATGCCTCGCTCGTCGCGGCCATGCTGGCCCCGGCTGTCGCGCTTGGCATGGCGATCATCCTCAATCTGGGCCTTTATGTGCTGATAGGCCGAGATCCGGCGGCCGTCCTGTACGCGATGCTTCTCGAGCCGTTCCTCTCCTGGGCATCGTTTGCGGAGGTGCTGCTGAAGGCGGGGCCCCTTCTCCTCATTGCTCAGGGGCTGGCGATCGGTTTCCGCGCAAAAGTGTTCAACATCGGCGCGGAGGGCCAGTTTATCCTGGGCGCTATTTTCGCCTCGGCGATCCCCGTCTGGTTTCCGCAGGCGACCGGGCAGTGGATCTGGCCGCTGATGCTGCTTCTCGGTGCCCTCGGCGGTGCGCTTTGGGCATCTATCACCGCCTTCTGGCGCGTCAGGCTCAATGCGAACGAGATCCTGGTCTCCTTGATGCTGAGCCTCGTTGCGGCGCAAGTCCTCAACTACCTGCTGCTCGGCCCATGGAAGGACCCGGCCGGCTTCAATTTCCCACAATCCGTCATGTTTCAGAACGACGCGATGGTGCCGACCCTGATCACCGGTACCCGCGTCAACGTCTCGCTGCTCATCACACTTGCGCTCTCGCTGGTGGCCTGGGTTTTCATGCAGCGAAGCTTCATGGGGTATAAGCTTAAGGTCGGCGGCCTTGCCCCGCGCGCGGCCGGTTACGCCGGCTTCAGCGAAGGGCGTGCGATTTGGCTATCGCTTCTGATCGGTGGCATGGCGGCGGGACTGGCAGGCGCGGCGGAAGTCGCGGGTCCGCTCGGCCAGCTGCAGCGCTCGATCTCGACCGGCTACGGTTATGCGGCCATCATTGTCGCCTATCTCGGCGGCTTGCATCCAGTCGGCATCATCTTTTCCGCGCTCTTTATGGCTGTCCTCTATATCGGCGGCGACAATGCGATGGTGTCGGCAAACCTGCCGATCGCCGCCGTCCGCGTCTTCCAAGGCAGCTTGCTGCTCGCCTATCTCGGCGCTGTGGCCTTCGTGCGCTACCGCATCGAGTGGCGCCGCCCCCATCACCTGAGCCAGCCATGAACGCCGTCGAGTTCATTATTTCGGGCATGCTCGCAGCGGCAACCCCCTTTCTCCTTGCCGCACTCGGCGAGTTGGTGGTCGAGCGCGCCGGTGTTCTTAACCTCGGCGTAGAGGGCCTGATGGCCCTCGGCGCGGTGCTCGCGTTCATCGTCGTCTACCACGGCGGTGGACACCTGCTGGGGTTCGTTGCCGCCGGCCTCGGTAGCGCCGTCCTGTCCCTCGTCTTTGCAGTGCTGGCACTCGGATTCCGGGCAAACCAGGTCGCGACAGGCCTTGCGATCGGCATTCTCGGCCAGGGCCTTTCGGCGCTGTTCGGCAAAAGCTACGAGAGCTTGACGGTCAAGGGGCTCCCGAAACTTTCCTTTCCCGGCCTCTCGGAAATCCCGGTAGTCGGCAGGCTGTTTGTCCAGGACGTCGTCGTATGGCTTTCCCTTGCCGTGACGTTTGCGATCTGGGCGATGTTTGCCTATACGAGAGTCGGCCTTGTCGTGAGGGCAATCGGCGAGAATCCCAAGGCAGCCCATGCGATCGGCTATCCGGTCATCGCTATCCGTATCGCGGCCATAGCTTTTGGTGGCATGATGGCGGGTTTTGCCGGCGCCTATGCGGCGGCGGTGTACACGCCCCTTTGGGCGGACGGTATGATTGCCGGACGTGGCTGGATCGCGATCGCACTCGTTGTCTTTGGTACGTGGCTCGCTGGCCGCATCTTCCTGGGTGCCTGCCTCTTCGGTGCGGTTTCGCTGATGAGCCTCGCCGCCCAGGCGACCGGTCTGGACTTGCCATCGCAACTGCTTTCCAGCCTTCCCTATCTCGTTACGATCGTCGTGCTCGGTGTCATCTCGGCGGACCGCCGCTTGCTCAGGCTTAACGGTGTCGCCTCGCTTGGCGAACCCTTCGAACGTTAGCCGGGATGCAAAGTGGATTTGCAAAACTCGGCGTAAGTTGAAGAGATTCGAAACGCCAGCGGACGATCGGCATCCGATCCAAAGGGCAGAAACGCCAAACGGGGCGAAGGTATGCCCGCAAGGGTAGCGCCGACGCCGTCGAGTGCGAGCAGGGGAACGATGTGGCGCTCAGCGCGCCCGACACCGGTGGAGATCGTCGCGGGTTTCTTGGGTCGTCCCCTTTTCTGCAGTACGAGCCCCATTCTTGAGGGTCCATTCTGTCCACCTCAGCCTCGGGAAGCGGCTTCGCAAGATGACCTGAGGCATGCGCCCGGTAAAATTCCCGCATGCGAGCACTCGTCCTGGCCTCTCTAAGGTTCCGAGTCTAACCGCAAATCCTCGATTTTTTCCGCCAATTCCAAAATATGTATTCCGATCGTCGCAAGCAGCGATAACAACGATTTCCAATACTACCTATTCTCGCAGAAACTAAAAACGCTACACTCGCGTAATCATATTGGTAACGGATGCTGTTCAACCTGCGTCCAGGCAACCAACGCGGGGAGCGGCGTTATGGATTTCTTTAAAAGTTTAACAAAGGCCTTGGCCGGTGGCGCTGTTGCCGTGGCTTTGTGCTTTCCGGCTGGCGCGGGCGGGCTCAGTGTGGGCATCGGCGGCAGCGGTGGGGTGGGCGTCTCGGTCGGCGGCAGTGGCGGCGGGCTTGGCGTCGGCGTCTCGGTCGGCGGCAGCAAGGGCGCCAATGTCGGCGCAACGGTCGGCGGCACCAGCGGCACCACCGCCAGCGCCGGCGCTACGGTTGGCGGCACCAGCGGCGTTGCGGCCGGCGTCGGCGCATCGGTGGGCACGGGCGTCGGGGTCGGGGTCGGCGCAACCGTCGGCAGCGGTGTCGGGGTCGGCGCCGGTGTCGGGGTGGGCAATGGGGTGACGGCCGGGGTCGGGGTCGGCATTGGCGCACCGACCGCGCCCACCAGCCCTCGGGATCCCAACACGCCGGCGGTGCCGACGCGACCGGCGGTGGTTGCCATCAGCGCCATGTCGGCCGGCCAGATCGCCAAGATGAAGAAACGCTGCGCCAGCGTGCTCAGCGGCAAGGGCACCTACGACCTGGACCTGAAGGAGCTCTGCCGGATATTGGCGCGGCGCTGAGTACCGCAACATCGCATGTGCCGTGGGGCGTCAGTCTCTCAGCCAGCCCCAATGCCGCAAGGTGGCGGGCATTCTTAGGGAGAGAGCTTTGCCGAGCGGTTCAGCGTTTTCGCGGAAAGGTGGAACCGGTCAGGCTGTGCGCTTTCATCGGCGGCATTCTGCATGGCTTGGTCACCGAGCCGAAGGAAGCGCGCCGCCCGGTTGCGGCCTTAATCTGACCTCTGCCGTCCGTCCGGTCACCCGTTTGGGCCGGCTCGAAGATTCGCCTCTGGCCTTTTGTATCACCCGCTCTAGCTGCTTTGTGTTAGGCTCGTCATGTTAGCCTTGTCTTGCTGATGGAGGTTTTGATGGATCGGCGATCATTCTTGACAGCATTGTTTGGCGTTGCGGGGGCCGCGGCGCTTGCTACCGCGGTTCGGCCTCTCGAGGCCGTGGCCGGGGTTCCCAATGTCCGTAACGGCATTCTCGATGAACTCGACAAGCAGGATGCCAATTCGTTTGATGACGACGAAGGCGCTGGCGATGTCGAGCAGATCTCGCATCGGCGATGGCACCATCGTCGCCACCACAGGCGGCATGTCTGGAGACGGCACTGCCGCACGTTCTGGCGGCATGGCCGGTTGCGCCGGCGCTGCTATCGCAGGCGCTCCTTTGTCGTCTTGCGGTTCTAACCGCGGCACGTTCCCGGATAGACCCTGCCCTGAGGCGCAACACCAAACAGACCCATCCCGATTTGCATCGGGATGGGCTGGTTCAGCTTTATCCAGCCACCGCTGCCACCGAATCCCGCTGCACCAGCGGGCATTCCAGCTTGGTGATGGGATAGCGGCCGCGGCCGGCAGGCGGCGGCACTTCGAGCTGTTCGATCGCCCATTGGCCCATCGCCATGTGCGGCAGGATCGATGTCGTCAGCGGCGGGAACAGGTGGCGGGCGATCTCCTCGTCGTCATAGCCGACGACGGAGATGTCCTGCGGGATGTGCAGGCCCGCCTCCTTCAGCGCTTCGTAACAGCCGATGGCCGTGCGGTCGTTCTGGCAGAAGATGGCGGTCGGACGCTCTTTCAGCGCCAAAAGCTTCACGGTCGCCGCGTAGCCGGCGCTCGCCGACCAGTCGCCCTCGACCACCAGTTCGGGATCGAACGGGATGTCGGCGGTGGCGAGCGCTCTGCGGTAGCCTTTCAGCCGGTCCTGCGCGGCCTGCATCCACGGCTCGCCGGTGATGGTGGCGATGCGGCGGTGGCCGTGGCCGATCAGATGCCGGGTCGAGTTCTGGCCGCCGGCGATCTCGGACGGCACCACGGCCGGGAAGGCATAATCGGCCGTGTAGCAGTTGAGCAGGATGACCGGGATGTCGAGGCCGTAGAGGAAGTCCGGCGCCGTGATCTCGCGGGTGAAGATGGTCATGTAGATCAGCGCCGAGATGTCGCGCCTGGTGAGCGCCGCAATGGCGCGCGGCTCCATGACGGCGTCGCCCATGGTCTGCGCCACGAGCAACACATTGCCGGCGTTCCACGACGCCTGGCGCGCGCCCTCGATGGCGACAACGGCTTCTGGGCTTGTCGCCATCTGGTCGACGGCGAAACCGATGACACCGTCAAGTCCATCGAAGGCGGGAACAGGTTTGCGCAGCGCCGAGAAGGCGGGTGCTGCGTAGCCGAGCGCACGCGCGGCGTCGATCACCCGCTCGCGCGTCTGCTGCGACAGCCGGATGCCGGGCGAATCGTTGAGCACGAAGGAGACGGTCGCCTGCGAGCACCCGGCTGCCCTGGCAATGTCGGTCATGGTGACGCGGCCGCCCTTGGCGGCTCTCGCCGGCGCCTTGCGCCGCTTCGCCGTGTCGTCCGGATCCCTCGTCTCGCTCATGGCATTGCGTCCCAATCCCCAGCCTGTCTAGTCGCAAGCCTGCCACACCGACAAGATGGTGTCGCGCCGTCGACCAATGGAAATAGTCGAAGGCGTTTATCTTTATTAGCAGCTTTGACGTTCCCCACCATGCCGCTGCGGGCCGCGTGAAATTCGAGGACTGCAAGGCATCTGCTTGCGCGGAACCGATGGCTGCACCCATTCGGGCAAACTAGCCCTAAGGCTACCGCCGAGTGTCCGCGCGAGACCTTTGCTAATAGTGTTTACTAATACAAAACGACGCTGTAACGTCAATCCGCCGTGTCCGGTCAGGTGGGACCCGTGCGGCGAGAAGTGCACGTGAATGGCCCGATGGTGAGCGGGGTTTGCCTCCGCAAGCCTGGTCTCGGACATTTGATATGTCAGACAAATCAGACTATTTACGAGCACGGGATGAGTCTCTAAAGTCCGTGATCGCGACCGACGACGCCATTCTTCAGCGCCGGGAACCCCTGAGGAGGAGGGCGTCCAAATCGCGAGCGGCAAGTCAGTGAATGCAAGATCGGTTCAGTCCGACGACTGAGCCAAAACGGGAGGTTGAACATGAAATCCTTGATACGACATGCATCCGTGGCCACCGCAGCCCTGCTGCTTGGCCTGACCGCGACAGCCATTGCGCGCGCCGACGACAAACCGACGCTGGCCTTCGTCGTCAACGGCGCTTCCGATTTCTGGAAGGCCGCCGAAGCCGGCGTCAAGAAGGCGCAGGCCGAATTGCCCGACTACAATCTCGAACTCAAATATCCCGAGCAGTCCTCGGTCGCCATCCAGCAGCGGCTGATGGACGATCTGGTGACCGCCGGCGTCAAGGGCATCATGGTCTCGGCCGTCGACCCCAAGACCTCGACCGACGGTCTGAACAAGATCGCGTCGGAAACGGCGCTGTTCACCACCGACTCCGATGCCCCGCAGACCAAGCGCGTTGCCTATATCGGCTCGTCCAATGTCGACGCCGGCAAGCAGGCGGCCGAGATCGCCAAGAAAGCGATGCCGGACGGCGGCAAGTGCCTCGGCTTCGTCGGACTGCTCGGCGCCGACAATGCCAAGGAACGCATCCAGGGCATGAAGGACGGCCTCGCCGGCAGCAAGATCGAACTGGTGGACGTGCGCGGCGACGACATCGACCAGGCGCGCGCCAAGAAGAATGTCGAGGACGCGCTGGTCGCCAGCCCCGACATTACCTGCATGGTCGGCTTCTATTCCTACAACACCCCGCGCATCTATGAAGCGCTGCGCGACGCCGGCAAGCTCGGCTCGATCACCGTCGTCGGCTTCGATGACGATCCGATCACGCTGGGCGGCGTCAAGGAAGGCACCGTGGCGGCGACCGTCGTGCAGCAGCCCTTCGAATGGGCCTATCAGGGCATGAAGCTGATGGCCGCCTATCTCAAGGGCGACAAATCAGGCATTCCGGAAGGCGGCCTGATCATCATCCCGACCAAGATCATCGGTAAGGACGATGTCGACGCCTATGCCGCCAATCTGAAGGCGATGTCCGGAAACTGAGACCACGAGCAATTGCGCCGGCTCAGGGTTCGCCTTGAGCCGGCGATCGTGTTGACGGGCTGGCCAAGGCCCGTCAGTCTGTAGCCCACCGGCTGCTGGCAAGCCTGATCAAATATGGCGTGATGAATTATTCCGACCCATCCATCGTCGCAACCACCCCGTTCCTCGGCCTTGAGAACGTGCGCAAGACCTATCCGGGCGTGGTGGCGCTGGACGGCTTTTCCATGGAAGTCAGGCCGGGCGAGGTGATCGGCCTGGTCGGCGAAAACGGCGCCGGCAAATCGACCTTGATGAAGATCCTCGGCGGCGTCACCAGGCCGGACAGCGGCGCCATCACCGTCGACGGCGTTGCGCATGACGGGCTCACCGTCGAAGGCAGCCTGGGGTCGGGCATCGCCTTCGTGCACCAGGAACTCAACCTGTTCGAAAACCTCGATGTTGCCGCCAATATCTTCTTCGGCCGCGAGCCGTTGCGCGGCGGGCCGCTGAGATTGGTCGACCGCGCCAAGCTGCGCGAAATGGTGGCGCCACTGCTGAAGCGCGTCGGCGCCAATTTCTCCGCCGATACGCCGGTTGCCTCGCTGTCGCTGGCGCAGCAGCAGATGGTCGAGATCGCCAAGGCGCTGTCGATCAAGGCGCGGCTGGTGATCCTCGACGAGCCGACATCGAGCCTGCCACTCGCCGAAACCGACAAGCTGCTCGACGTCATCAAGGCGCTGAAGGCCGATGGCATAAGCGTCATCTTCATTTCGCACCGGCTGCATGAGGTCGAGCGCGTCGCCGACCGCGTCGTGGTGCTGCGCGACGGCATGCTGGCCGGCACCTTGCCGAAGAGCGCCATCAACCACGACCAGATGGTCAAGCTGATGATCGGCCGCATGCTGAAGGAGCGCGAGAAGGCGTCCGAGGCGGCTCGGGCGCCGGGCGCCACTGCGCTCTCGGCCAAAGCCATCCGCACCCCCGCCTACCCTGCCCGGCCGGTCGACCTCGACATCAGGCGCGGCGAAATCCTCGGCCTTGCCGGTCTTGTCGGTTCCGGCCGCACCGAACTGGCGCGGGTGTTCTTCGGCATCGACGGCACGCTTGGCGGCACGCTCGAACTCGACGGCAAGCCGCTTGCGCTGGGTTCGGCGGCGGATGCGGTCGGGCATGGCATTTTTCTGGTTCCGGAAGACCGCAAGCTGACCGGCATCCTGCTTGACCTGTCGATCGCGCAGAACATCTCGCTGCCCAACTTGCCGGCGCATGCGAAGCGCCAGCTGGTATCGGCAAGTGCGGAGACCGTTACCGCCGAGAAGCAGAAGAGCAATCTCGGCATCAAGGCGCCGTCGGTGCAGACGCGCACCGGCACGCTGTCGGGCGGCAACCAGCAAAAGGTGGTGCTGGGCAAATGGCTGGCGATGAACCCGAAGGTGATGATCCTCGATGAGCCTACGCGCGGCATCGACATCGGCGCCAAGGCCGAGATTTACGGGCTGATGCGGGCGCTGGCCGATGCCGGCGTCGCCGTGCTGATGATCTCCAGCGACATGGAGGAGGTGATCGGCGTGTCCGACCGCATCGCCGTCATGCATGAGGGCCAGATCTCGGGCATTCTCGACAAGGAACACTTCAGCCAGGAAAACGTGCTGTTGCTGGCGGTCGGCAAGCCGGCAAACTAGCCGGTCGGCGCATTGGGGAGAAGACGATGAGCAAAAAAGATCTCGGCCTGCTGATCCTGATCCTGGTGGTCGGCGCCGTGGTGACCGCCATCAACCCGCGCTTCCTGCTGCCGATCAACCTCGCCAACACCTCGAACCTGATCGGCCTGTTCGGGATTCTCGCCATCGGCCAGGCCTTCGTCATCATCACCGGCGGCATCGAATTGTCGGTGGGGTCGCTGGTGGCGCTGCTCGGCACGATGTTCATCGATTTCATCGCTGTGCGCGACATGCCATGGCCGGTGGCGCTGCCGCTGATCCTGGTGCTGGGCGGCATCATCGGGCTGGCGCATGGCTGGCTGATCACAAGGCTGAAATTGCAGCCCTTCGTGGTGACGCTGTGCGGCCTTTTGATCTATCGCGGGGTCGCCCGTTTCTATACCGCCGACGGCACCGCCGGCTTCGCCTTCGGCCAGAATTTTCCCGAGCTCGAATTCCTCACCGCGGGCCGCAGCTATGGCGTGCCCAACAGCTTCATCGCACTGATCGTCATTTCGACCGTCATGTGGGTGGTGCTGCACCGCTCGGTGTTCGGACGCTACCTCTATGCCATCGGCAAGAACGAAGAGGCGGCTAAATATTCGGGCATCCGCACCGGCCGCGTCGTGATGGCCGCCTATGTCATCTGCGGCGTTCTGACGGCGCTGTCGGCGATCTATTTCGCCATGTACACGCGCTCGATCTCGCCGGCCAGCCATGGCCAGTTCTACGAACTCTACGCCATTGCCGCGGCCGTGCTCGGCGGCTTCTCGCTGCGCGGTGGCGAAGGCTCGCTGGTTGGCGTCATCCTGGGCACCGTGCTGCTGCAGGAGTTGCAGAACCTGGTCAATCTGCTCGGCATCCCGTCCTCGCTCAACTTCGCGGTGATGGGCGGCGTGATCCTGATCGGCGTGCTGGTCGACCAGCAATGGGGCGTGTTCCGCGCAAGGCGGCTGATGCTCGATGCCAGCCGCAAGACTGTCGCGGCCGAGTAGCGCTACATCACGCCGGAGATATCCGAGAAGGCCATCGCCTTGCGCAGCACCTCGGCGAAGCGTTCTCCGGCGGCTTCGCGCTGGCCGCCGTTGTCGATGGAGGTAACACCGGGTCCGGACAAAGCGACATTGGCGCTGCGGGCGAGCCGAGCCAGCACTTCGCCGCGCGATTCGCGGCCGCGCTGGGCGAGACGCTCGGCGAGGATTTCCGGCGAAGCGGTGATCTCGACGACAGCCAGATTGGCATAGCGCTCCCGCAGCACCGGGATGACTGCGCGCGAGACATTGGCCACGGCGACATGGCCATTGGCTATCGACCAGTCGACATCGGCCGGGATGCCATAGCGCAGGCCGTGCGCCTCCCAGGAAATGGCGAAAGCGCCGTCGGCCTGGGCCTCGGCAAAGGCGGCGTCGGCCAGCGTGTCGTGATCCTCGCTTGCGGCGTCGCTCGGCCTGGTGATGACCCGGCGGACGAACTCCAGCCTCGTCTCGTCGGCAAACAAGGTGCGGGCATAGCCGATTACCGTATCCTTGCCGGCGCCGCTCGGGCCGACGACGGCGACAAACACGCCGTTGCGGAGCGGAAAGGCCTCGCTGCTGAGTTCGCGCTCGATCGACGCCGAGACCATCAGGCGACCCGGCGCCCTTGGCGCCAGACGGTGCGCACGACCGGCACATGGTCGTCGACGCGCACACGCACCAGATCGGCGCGGCGGCCCTGTTCGATGACGCCGCGGTCGTCGAGGCCGATCGCCTCGGCCGGATTCTTCGACACCATCGCAACCGCCTGCGGCAGGGAAATGCCCTCGACGACGTCGCCGAGGAAGAAGGCCGACTGGATCAGGCTGAAGGGAATGTAGTCGGACGACAATATGTCGAGCAGGCCGTCGCCGGCCAGCGTGCGGGCCGAGACATTGCCCGAATGCGAGGAGCCGCGCATGACGTTGGGCGCGCCCATCAGTACGCCGAGCCCGGCATCCTTCGAGGCCTTGGCGGCTTCCAGCGTGGTCGGGAATTCCGCGACGCGCACGCCCTGCTCGATCGCCTCGTCGACATGGCCTGATGTGGCGTCGTCATGGCTCGCCAGCACAATGCCCCGCTCGTTGCAGGCGGCTGATATCGCCACCCGGTTCGGTCCCGAATTCTTCGCCGATTCCGACATCCGCTTTTCGCAGAACAATTGGAAGTCGCGATCGGTCAATTTCAGCTTGCGCTGATAGTAATGGGCGTAGGTCTCGAGATTGACGAACTGACGCTGTCCCGGCGCATGGTCCATCAGCGAGGCCAGCTTGACCCGCTCGTCGCCATCGAAATTGGCGAAAGCCCGCAAGCAATCCGGCGCCGAGACCTCGCAGCGCAGGTGCAGGAAATGGTCGGCCCGCAACCGGTCTTTCGCGACGCTGTCCTCGATCGCGCCGGCGAGCTTGCGGATGTCGTCGGAGGTAATATCCGCGTCCTCGTCCATGCCGACACGCAACGCGTCGAGGACGGTGGTGATGCCGGCGGTGGCCACCTGCGCGTCATGGGCAAGGACGGCGGCGATCGGGTTCCAGCGCACTTTCGGGCGCGGCGCATAGTGGCCTTCGAGATGGTCAGTGTGCAGCTCGACCAGGCCGGGAATGATGTAGTCGCCGCCCATGTCCTCGCCGCCCATGCTCCCGCCGGTGTGGCCGGTGCCGGCGTCGACGCCGGAGATAAAACCGTCGCGCAGCACGAGCGACCCTTCGACGATCTCGTCGGCAAGCACGATGCGGGCGTTGTGGAGAACAGTTTCGGCGGTCATTCAGGCGGTCCCTCGTTACTCGGACGAATTGCGGTCAGGCGGTTTTTCGGGCAGCGCGGCGGCCGAGCGCATGATGCGAAAGCACCATGAACGGAGCGCCCGGTTCGGTTTCGACGAACAGCGTCAGCGCATCCACCAGCACCGGCTGCTGCAGCACATCGGCGAACAGGCTGTCAATTGCCGCGCGCAGACGTTGGCTTTCCTGCGGCCCGGCCCGGCCGGACAGCGTCATGTGGAAGCGAAAGGTCTCGAACACGTAGGGATAACCCCACTGACAGAGATTGCGGAACTCGGCCGGCTTCAGCGAATCCGGGCTGCGCCGTTCGATTTCCGCTTCGGTGAGCGGCGCGCGAAAACGGTCGAAGCTAAGCACGACATCATCGGCGAAACGGTTGAGCGGCGGCAGCGGGCCTTCCGGCACCAAAGCGAAGAAACCATCGATCTGGCTGACGACCAGGCGCGGGATGGTGACGGTCGGTGTTGCTTCGGCAAAGGCGTCCAGCGCCGCGCGCAGCGAGCTTTCGGTTTCGTTGGCGGCCAACCGGAAGGGCGCTTTCAGCGTCGCATGAAAACCGTAGCGCCGCGCCGATGCGGTGTGAAAGGCGACTTCGGCCGCCGACAGCTCGCCCACCGCCTCGACCGGCCTGGTGGCGGCGCCAAAGGGATCGCGGCCCAGCCAGTTGGCGGCGATCCGCGCCAACGGCTCGTCCTGCCTCGGGGTGAAATAGATGGCGTAGCGCATCGAAAATCCTCCTTAAAGCGCGCCGAAACCGAACCGATGGCGCGACGCGCTTTAAGTCTTTAATTTGCTGCATGTCGTCATCCCAAAAAAGCTGCGCACTTTTGGGCGACATGCACTAGCCCGCTGCCATAAGTGATTTCCATGACGGATTGACGAAGCTTATGCGGGTTTTCGAAGGCAAATCGACCCCATGGATCGTTAGCCGACGATTTTTTCCTGCTGGACCAACAGCATCCGCCGCAAGCGAAGGCCGATCAGGCCTTCATCAGCCACTCGTGCTCGGGCGCATTGTGGAACTTCCACGTCCGCTTCGGCCCGGCCATGACGTTGAGGTAATAGAGGTCGTAGCCGTGGCAGGCGGCGCAGGGGTGATAGCCCTTGGGCACCAGCACGACATCGCCGTCCTCGATCGCCATGGCTTCGTCCAGCTCGCGGGCGCCGGTCTTGTCGGCGTCGGTGTAGACGCGCTGGAAGGCGAAGCCCTGCGGCGGATTGAGGCGGTGGTAGTAGGTTTCCTCAAGATAGGATTCGGCAGGCAGATTGTCCTGGTCGTGCTTGTGCGGCGGGTAGCTCGATGTGTGGCCGCCGGGCGTGATGACCTCGACCACCAGCAGCGAGTCGGCCGGCTTACCCTCAGGCAATATGTTGGTGACGTAGCGGGTGTTGGTGCCTTTGCCACGCACTTCCTGACCGAGGTCGTCCGGGACGATGACGCGAACGGGCAAGCCGCCGCCCAGGCCCGGCGCCGAGCAGACCGCGAGCTCGAGATCGGTGTCGGCGGTGACCGACCAATCCGACCCCTCAGGAATATAGACCGACCACGGCTTGCCCTCGAAGGGCGACATGCGCTCGCCGAGCAGGCCAAGTTCCCGGCCGCCGGCCTTGGCCGTGCCCTTGCCGGTGACGAACACCAGGCAGACTTCGCGACCGCCCGTCTTACCCGAGGCGTTTTCGCCGGGCTTCAAACGGTGCAGGTCGAAGCCGACATAGGTCCAGCCGGCGCTGTTGGGCGTGACATGCGCGACGCGGCCATGGCCCTTGTCGGCTTTGACGAGCAGTTTCGACATGTTTTGTCTCTCCTATCGCATGTCTTCGAGGTCGGCCTCTCAACTTCGTCATCCTAGGGCGAAGCAGGAGCGAAGCTCCGTCGCGAAGACCCTAGGATGACGAAGCGAGGGACGTTCCGGCCAATCACCGACGTAGGCGATACGCCAGGTGTCCAGTGTCCGACCCGCAAGCCCTTCCGAGCCACGGCCGCTTCATTCCTTCGGTTCGGCGTCCGCCTTCGCTTCGCCGGTCTTCGGTCGATCAGGCGCAGCCTTGCTCTCCTCCACCGGCTTGTAAAGATAGAAGAACTGCCAGACGGCGTAGGCGGCAAAGCCGAGCGCAATGATGCCCCAGAATGGGGTGCCGGAGGCGAATTCTATTCCGGCCCAGATCACGCAGACGGCGACGACGGCAACGCGCCGCCACAGCGGCCGGAAGAACGGGTGCTCGTAATCCTTCATCGGATCGCCTCAGGCATTGGGAAAACCCTGCGTTTCCACCGTGTAGCCGGCCGCCGTCATCACCCGCATCAATTCCTTGTGGCCGACCTGCGCCATCTTGAGCGGCGGGTTCTTCTTCGGGTCCTGCTCGGCCTCGACGACGAACCAGCCTTCATAGCCATGGTCGGCGAAGCGCTGCACGATGGCGCCGAAATCGAGCGAACCGTCGCCAGGCACCGTGAAGGCACCGAGCGCCACGGCGTCGAGAAAGGACTGCTTTGTGCGGTCGAGCCCGTCGATCACGCCCATGCGCACATCCTTCACATGGACATGGCTGATCCGCTTGTGGTGGTTGTCGATGGCGCGCAGCACGTCGCCACCGGCAAAGGCGAGATGCCCTGCATCGAGCAGCAACGGAATGCCTTCGCCGGAATGGCGCATGAAGGCATCGAGCTCCGGCTCGGTCTCGACCACTGCCGCCATGTGATGGTGATAGGACAGCGGCATGCGTTGCTCGGCGCACCATTCGCCGAATTCGGTGAGGCGCCTGGCATAGGCCCTCATCTCGTCGTTGGACAATTTCGGCTTGGTGGCGAGAGGCCTGGAGCGATCACCCTGGATCGAGCGGCCGACCTCGCCATAGACGATGCAAGGCGCATTCACCGCCTTGAACAGGTCGATCATCGGCTGGATGCGATCCTTGTTCTTGCCCATGTCCTCATCGACCAGCGTGCCTGAGAACCAGCCGCCGCACAGCGTCACGTCGGCCTTTTTCAGGATCGGCAGCATGATTTCGGGGTCGTTTGGGAAACGCCGGCCCATTTCCATGCCGGTGAAGCCGGCAGAGCGCGACTGGCGCAGGCACTCTTCCAGCGAGACGTCGTCGCTGAGTTCGGCAAGATCATCGTTCCACCACGCAATGGGGGACATGCCCAGTTTGGCTTTCAAGTTTTAGCTCCGGTTTCTTGTTCACCCTCCCGTTGTGGGGAGGGTCGCTGCGAAGCAGCGAGGTGGGGTGCGGCGCCAGCCCCCCACCCGGACCTTCGGTCCGACCTCCCCACAAGGGGGAGGTAGGGGGCAGCGCTGACTTAGCATCAATCGCCAATAGTCTGCATCTGCCGCTTTTCGTCATAGGCCTTGCGGGCTGCGTTGACCTGCGGCCGTGCGGAGACTTCCGGCACCGCGACATCCCACCAATGGCCGCCGGCATCGGTGGAAATCAGCGGGTCGGTGTCGATGACCAGCACGGTGGTGCGGTCGTTCGTTTTCGACTTTTGCAGCGCGGTCTCCAGGCCGGTGATCGACGGCACCTTCTCGGCAATAGCGCCCATGCTGGCCGCATGCGCCGCGAAGTCGATGTCGGGCAAGATCTCGTGGCGCGCGTCCTTCAGGAGGTTGTTGAAGTTGGCGCCGCCGGTGGCCATCTGCAGCCGGTTGATGCAGCCATAACCCCTGTTGTCGAGCACCACGATGGTCAGCTTCAGGCCAAGCATCACCGACGTGGCGATTTCGGAATTCATCATGAGGTAGGAGCCGTCCCCGACCATTACGACGACCTCCTGGTCGGGCTTGGCCATCTTGGCGCCGAGCCCGCCGGCAATCTCGTAGCCCATGGTCGAGAAGCCATATTCGCCATGGTACGAGCCGGGCGCGCCCGCCTGCCAGAGTTTATGCAGTTCGCCCGGCAGGCCCCCCGACGCATTCAGCAAGGTCACGCCGGACCCCAGCGCGCGCTGCACGGCGCCGATCACCTGCGCATCCGAGGGGAAGGCGGCGTTGGTCGACGCCGTCACCTTGGAGGCTTCGGCCTGCCAGGCCTTCTTGCCCCGGGTCGCATTGTCGGTCCATGTCGCCGGTGCTTTCCAGCCCCCCAGCGCCGCACCGAGTTCGACAAGCCCTTCGGCCGCGTCGGCGACCAGCGGCAGCGCACGATGCTTGCCGGCATCGAAAGGCTGCACGTTGAGTCCGATGATGGTCTTGCCGGAATTCTTGAACAGCGCCCATGAGCCGGTGGTGAAATCCTGCAGGCGGGTGCCGATCGCCAGCACGACATCGGCCTCTTCCGCCAGCCGGTTGGCCGCGGACGTGCCGGTGACGCCGACTGCCGCCATGTTGAGCGGATGTGTGTCGGGCAGCGAGGATTTGCCGCCTTGCGTCTCGCAGACCGGAATGCCGGCGCTCTCGGCCAATTTCGCCAGTTCATCCGAAGCCTGCGAATACAGCACGCCGCCGCCGGCGATGATCAGCGGTTTTTTCGCACCCTTCAGCGCGGTGACCGCCGCCGCCAATTCATGCCGGTCCGGACGCGGCCGGCGCTGGTGCCAGACGCGCTCGGCGAAAAAGCTCTCGGGATAGTCATAGGCCTCGGCCTGCACGTCCTGGCAGAGCGACAGCGTCACCGGGCCGCATTCCGCGGGATCGGTCAGCACCTGCATGGTCCGCCCCAATGCCGGGATGATCTGCTCGGGACGGGTGATGCGGTCGAAATAGCGCGACACCGGACGGAAGCAGTCATTGACCGTCGCGGTGCCGTCGGAAAAGTCCTCGGCCTGCTGCAGCACCGGATCGGGGATGCGGTTGGCGAAGACATCGCCCGGCAAAAACAGGACGGGCAACCTGTTTACGTGGGCGAGCGCCGCCGCCGTCACCATGTTGAGCGCACCGGGGCCGATCGAAGAGGTCGCGGCCATGAAGCGGCGGCGGAAATTGGCCTTGCCATAGGCGATCGCCGCATGCGCCATCGCCTGCTCATTGTGGGCGCGGAAGGTCGGCAATTCGTCGCGCAGCTGGTACAGCGCCTCGCCGATGCCGGCGACATTGCCGTGACCGAAGATCGCCCACACACCGCCGAAGATGGGCACTCTTCTGCCGTCGATCTCGGTCATCTGCTTGCTCAGAAAGCGGGTCAGCGCCTGCGCCATGGTCAGGCGGATTGTCTTGCTCATGGTGTTTTCCTCCGCAGTCCTCTTGCCGCGCCTTTATGCTGCTTTACGGCCACGCGCGGCAAGCCACGCTTCGGTCAACTGTTCGAAGCGCGCGGCCATGTCGGCGATAGCCTCGTCATCCGTCATCTTGCCGGCCAGCCATTGTTCCGCGGCGTGGACGAAGATGGTGCGGCCGACGGCAAAGCCCTTGACGATCGGCGCCTTGGCGGTGGCGGCAAAGGCCGCTTCCAGTTCGTCCTGCGGCGCTTCGAGACCCAGCAGCACGACGCCGCGGCACCACGGATCATGCTTCAGAATCACCGCTTCGATCTTGGCCCAGGCGCCGGCCGACGCCTGCGGCTCGAGCTTCCACCAGTCCGGCTTGATGCCAAGCGCATAGAGTTCTTCCAGGGCGCGCGGGATCGTCGTGTCATCGAGCTTGCCGTGCTTGCCGGCGATGATCTCGACCAGAAGCTCCCGGCCGACCTTCCGCGCGGCTTCGAACAGCGAGCGCAGCTTCTGCTGCTGCTCTTCCTTGAGCGCTGCCGGATCGTCGGGGTGATAGAAGCACAGGCATTTGATGCAGTGGTCGACCGGCCATTCCACCAGTTGCGAGCCGATGTCCTGCGAGAACTCGAAGCGCAGCGGCCGGGAGCCCGGCAGTTCGACGGGACGGCCGAGCCAGGCAAAGGGGTGGCGGGCGAACTCGAACATCGCCTCGCGACCGTGCTTCTCGTCGATCAGCATGCCATAGCCGTCGCGGCCGGCGGCGACTTTCGCCGCGGCCTTGACCGCCAGCACCTTGAAATCGCGGATGCGCGCCGGATCGGCGCCGGTCTTTGCCGCGACGTCCTCGAGCTGCACACGGTGGTCGCAGGCGAGCGCCATCATCGAGGGGATATCGCGGCGGCGGGTCGTCGCCCAATGGATGTGGTTGATCGCCTCGTCCTTGCGCAGAGCGAGATGCTTGCTGCCGTTCTTGAGGAAGAACTGCAATTCCTCGAAGGTCGGATATTCCGGCGCGCAGAGCAGCCGCGACACGGCGAAGGCGCCGCAGGCATTGGCCCAGGTCGCCGCTGTCGCATGATCTTCGCCACCCAGCCAGCCGCGCAGGAAACCGGACATGAAGGCATCGCCCGCGCCCAGCACATTATAGATCTCGATCGGAAAGCCCTTGCCGACGATACCGTCTTCCAGATCGTCGCTGATCGGCCCGTCATAGACGATGCAGCCCATGGCGCCGCGCTTCAGTACGATGGTTGCCTTGGACAGCGCGCGGATCGTCTTCAGCGCGCTCAGGCAATCGTCGGCGCCCGAGGCGATCATGATCTCTTCCTCGGTGCCGACGATGAGGTCGCAATCGGGCAGCACCGTCTTCAGCTGGGCCGAGACGCGGTCGGATTTGACATAGCGCTCAAAACCCTCGGCATGGCCTGCGAGTCCCCAGAGGTTGGGGCGGTAGTCGATGTCGAACACCACCTTGCCGCCCCTGGCCTTGATGATGCGGATCGCCTTGCGCTGGGCGGCGTCGCTGTTGGGTCGGGAAAAATGCGTGCCGGTGACGACGATGGAACGGGCCGAGGCGATGAAGGCTTCATCGATGTCTTCTTCGGCGAGCGCCATGTCGGCGCAGTCGCTGCGATAAAAGATCATCGGCGAGACGCCTTCGCTCTCGACCGAAAGCAGCACCAGAGCCGTCAGCCGTTCCTTGTCGGTCTTCAGCCCGTCGACATTGACGCCTTCGCGCCGCAGCTGCTCGCGGATGAAGCGGCCCATCTGCTCGTCGCCGACGCGGGTGAGCAGCGCCGATCGCAGGCCTAGTCTCGCCGTGCCAACCGAGATGTTGGCCGGGCAGCCGCCGACCGATTTGGCAAAGGAGGTGATGTCCTCCAGCCGCGAGCCGATCTGCTGGCCGTAAAGGTCGACGGAAGCGCGACCGATGGTGATGACATCGAGCGTCGCCTGTTTGGCGTCCACGGCTTCGCTCATTGGAACCTCCCGTCGGTCTTGTTGTCTTGAGCAACGTAGTTGGGGGACACGCGCGAGCGGCAGCGTGGCGCCGGGAATATGAAATAATAATTCCAATCCATAGTCAATATGGAATGAGCATTCCTCCGCGAATTCGAGCGCCGGGCGCCGGCCTAGGCCTTACGCTTCTTGCCCGTGCTGCGCCGCTTCTCGCCGACGCCGACGGTGAGCGCCATGGCCAGCGCCATGGTGGCCGACAGCGAGCGGAAGCCGGCAAAATCGGCCTCGGCAACCTCGAACCAGACCTTGGCGAACTGCGCTAGTGGCGAAAACGAACTGTCGGTGATGGCGATGATCGGCACGCCCTGTTCGGAAATGGTGCGGGCCTCCTCGATGGTGGCCGGCGCATAGGGCGAGAAACTGATGGCAATGACGGCGTCCGCCGGGGTGGCGAAGGCGACCATCTCGGCATTGAGGCCGGCGGCGGATTCGATCAGCTGGTTGCGGATCTTCAGTTTGCCCAAGGCATAGGCAATGTAGCTCGCCACCGGGTAGGAGCGGCGCTTGGCCAGGACATAGATGGTCTCGGCCTTGGCCAGCAGCGAGATCGCGTCTTCCAGATGCGCCTCGTCCAGCGAGCGCGAAATGTCGTTGAGCGAAGTGCTGGCGGCGGCGACGAAGCCGTCGAAGATGGCTCGGTGTCCAGCACCCGCATCGGCCTTGGCGCGCAGCGCCTGCAGGCGTTCGTCATAAGAGGAATTGCGCTCGCGCAGCCGCTCGCGAAACACCTGCTGCAGGCTGGTGAAGCCGTCAAAGCCTAGTTGCTGGGCAAAGCGGATCAAGGTGGACGGCTGCACGCCCGCCGAAGCGGCGATGCTGGCGGCGGTGCCGAAGGCGATGTCATCGGGATTGTCGAGCGCATAGGCGGCGATCTGGGCGATGCGCTTGGGCAAGGTTTCACGGCGATCGAGGATCGTGGCGCGCAGCGTCTCGAAGTCGCGAGGTACCCGTTCGTCCATCGTCGCCCCGTCCAAGCTCATCTAGAGCATGATGCCGAAAAGTGTGCAGCGGTTTTCGGACGACATCATGCTCTCTTTAACTCAAGTGACGTCCTCTCTGCCCCATCATAGCGAGCCTGCGCAAGAAGGCCATAAAAAATGAGGCAGACATTCCATTCGGAGAAGAAATGGACTAATTCATCCATCGATCGCTTTAGGTATTGGGAGAAAGAAATGGTCGGCGTTGGTCTTATCGGCACGGGTTTCATGGGCAAATGCCACGCCATTGCGTGGAGCGCCGTCGGCGCCGTCTTTCCCGATGTCGCCAAGCCGAAGCTGGTCCATCTTGGCGAGGTCAACGAGGAGCTGGCCAAGCGTAAGGCCGGCGAGTTCGGCTTCGCCAAGGCGTCGGGCGACTGGCGTGCCGTCGTCAACGACCCCGAGGTCGATATCGTCTCGCTGACCACGCCCAATCAGTTCCATCCGGAGATGGCCATCGCCGTCCTCGAAGCCGGCAAGCATCTGTGGTGCGAGAAGCCGATGGCGCCGAGCTTTGCCGAAGCAGCGGCGATGGCGGCCGCTGCCAGGAAATCCGGCAAGGTCGCAGCCCTTGGCTACAACTACATACAGAGCCCGGCCATCCGCCACATCGGCGCGCTGCTCGAGGAAAAGATCATCGGCGAGGTCAACCATCTGCGCATCGAGATGGACGAGGACTTCATGGCCGACCCGGAAGCGCTGTTCTTCTGGAAGCACGAGGCTGCTTCCGGCTATGGCGCGCTCGACGATTTCGCCGTGCATCCGCTGTCGCTGGTCTCGACACTGTTCGGCCGCGTCGCAAAAGTCATCTGCGACATGGCCAAGCCCTATGCCGACCGCAAGCTGGCCGGCGGCGGCCGCCGTGCGGTGGAGACCTACGACATCGCCAGCGTTTTGATGCATCTGGAAAACGGCATTGCCGGCACGCTGCTGGTCAACCGCTCGGCCTGGGGCCGCAAGGGCCGCATCGCCATACAGATTTTCGGCTCCAAAGGATCGATCCTGTTCGACCAGGAGCGGATGAACGAAATCCAGCTCTACGTCACCGCCGATCGCCCGACCGAACAGGGCTACCGCACCATATTGGTGGCGCCGCACCACAAGCCTTACGACGCCTTCCTCCCGGCGCCGGGCCATGGGCTCGGTTTCAACGACCTCAAGATCATCGAGTGCCACGAATTGCTGACGCGGCTTGCCGGCAAGCCGGCACGGGTCATCGAATTTGCCGAAGGGCTGGAGATCGAGCGCACCGTGCACGCGATGGCGAGGTCGTTCGAGGAAAAGCGCTGGGTGGATGTGCGGTAAACCCGCTCGCTTCAGCCGCCAGCGACAGCGTTCGCCTCCCAGCCACTGACCCAGACCTGGCGCAGGCGATCGCCTTCGCCTTTGAAGCGCAGCCCGGTCGCTCGGCAATCGGCGATGCGGTCGCTGCGGAAATTGCGGATCGCCTGGCGCAGTTCACACCAGGCGACGATGTTGGCGGTTTCTGAATAGTAGATCAGCGCGATCGGACGGATCAGCCGCTCGGAGGCGCGGCCGATTTCGTCGCGATAGGACAGGTCGAGCTTTTCCTCGTCGCGGATGGCGCGGCGCACAAGCGCCAGATCGATGGTGCCGATTGCCGGTGCTGCGAACCCCCAGACATGCAGTGCGTTGGCGTCGAACGCCTGGCGCAACGGCGGCGGCACGGCGCCGGCGATCTTGGCGCTGACGCGCTTGGCCGCCTGCTTGAGTTCGCTGTCTCCCGTGCGCTCCAGCAGGGCGAGCGACAGGACGATCGCTTCCATCTCCTCGATCGAAAACATCAGCGGCGGCAGGTCGAAGCCGGGACGCAATATGTAGCCGATACCGCGCCCGCCTTCGATCGGCACGCGCATTGCCTGCAGTGCGGCGATGTCGCGATAGATCGAACGCATCGTGACTTCCAGCTGCCCGGCGATCATGGCTGCCGTCACCGGCTGCCGCGCCAGCCGCAGGATCTGGATGATCTCGAACAGCCGCGACGCCTTGCGCATTTCCTCTCCCTGATGAACGCTACTGACACATCCCCGTCAGTTGGGATGATTTATTGGACTGCCTATCGGGTTGAAAATCAACAAATTCCTCCACGGCACCCCAGCAGGAAGCGACAAGCAACTGACATGAGCTACGCGGAAAATCTCTGGCTGTTCTTTATCCTGCTGTCCGGCATCATCATCGTGCCCGGCATGGACATGCTGTTCGTGCTGGCCAATGCGCTCACCGGCGGCCGCGACCGGGGCCTCGCCGCCACCGGTGGCATCATGGTCGGCGGCATCGTGCACACGCTGAACGGCGCCATCGGCGTCGGCCTGCTGATGCATTTCGTACCGATCCTGTACAAGCCGCTGCTGATAGCCGGCGCCGCCTACATGGCCTTCATCGGCATCTCGCTGATGCGCAGTTCCATCACCGTCGGCCACGACGGGCCCGCCGGCAGCCGTACGGCCTGGAAGGCCTTTCGCCAGGGACTGGTGACCTGCCTGATCAACCCGAAGGCCTATCTCTTCATATTTGCCGTCTATCCGCAGTTCCTGAAGCCGGATTACGGCCCGATCTGGATGCAGGCGACGGTCATGGGCTTGCTGACGATGCTGACGCAGGCCGCCATCTATGGCGGGCTCGCCATCACCGCCGGCCGCAGCCGCAATCTGCTGGTGGCCAATCCGCGGGCGACCGCTTTTGCGGGCCGGGCGGCCGGACTGCTGCTGTTTGCGGTCTCGGTGTTTACGGCATGGGAAGGGTTGAGGGCAGCGTGATCCCGATCAAGCGATGACGCCCCGTATCTTCGTCTCGGCGCTGCGCTTGCGGATCACTGTCCCGGTCTTTTCGTCGTCGAGGGCGGCAGCAACCCCGTCCCGGAGATCGATGACGTCATGACCGCCTCACGCTCTCGCCCAAGACGACGAGAAGCTCGTCCAATTGCTCGAACGTCTCGCCCATCGCATCCGCCGCCCCGGTACCGGCCGCGTCGAGAGCCTCCTTCGAGAGATAGAGTTCGTGCATGACCAGCAGCGTCTTGCCACCCTTTTCCTCGAAGGTCAGCGTGGTGACGGCCCCACCGTCACCACCTTCGTCATTGGTCCAGACGAGGCGTGAGTGCGGTGTCACTTCGATATACCTGCCGAAGAATTCGTGAAGGTCCGAGGCGTCGTGGCCGAACACCAGGCGGTACGTGCCTCCGGTACGAGCATCCATCTCACATGAACGCAGGAACATGCCCATCGACTTCGGCACCCACCACTGCTTGAACAGCTCGGGCTTGGTCCACGCCTCGAACACGATGCGCGCCGGACCGTTGACTGTTCGCTTGACGACCAGCTCGCGCTCGGACTTCCGTTCGACCGTCGTGCGGTTGTTCGTGGGCTCACTCTCGGTTCTTTGGTGCATCGGCTTTCTCCTTCCGTTTCAATTCCTCGACAACCTTGTCCAACTCGTTGAAGCGTGCGTCCCAGAGCAGGCGGTGCCGCTCGATCCAGGCCGCCTCTTCCTCCAGTCCGCGCAGGCCGAGCTTGCAGGTCCGCACGCGGCCAGCCTTCTGCGTGGTGACGAGCCCCGCCTGCTCCAGGACGCCGACGTGCTTCTTCATGCCCGTGAGGGTCATGTGGAACTTTCCGGCAAGCTCGGTGATCGAAGCGTCTGCGCGTCCGAGCTGCTCCAGAACGCCACGCCGGGTGGCGTCCGAGAGCGCGGCGAACGAGGAATCCAAGTCGGTATACTGAACCATACGGTTCAGTATTTAGCAGACCGGTTGCCGGGGTGCAAGGGGAGCCGCAGCGCGGCTGCGTTGCCGAACGCCGCAAATCGACTTCGTTTCGATGCAGATCGACTCGGCGATCCTCAGACCCTAAAGCCTTTGTTTTGATGCATGTCGTTGTCCCAGAACCGCGGCACACTTCTAGGCGACATGCATTTTGGGGCGGCGCAATCCTGGCTGGATTTCGAACCGCCGCCCTCCCCGCATCGCCTCGTATCAGGCGGCGCCCGGCCGGCTCTCCATCATGGCGCGGCGGGCTGAGCGGCGCCATTCTACGGCGCCGGCGAGGCCGTGCAGCACCGTCTCTGTGGTCGCCCAGTCGATGCAGCCATCTGTGATGCTCTGGCCATAGACGAGCGGCTTGCCTGATACCACGTCCTGCCGGCCGGCGACGAGATTGCTCTCGATCATGACGCCGATGATACGTTCGTCCCCTGCTGCCACCTGGCCGGCGACATCGGCCGCCACCTTCGGCTGGTTCTCCGGCTTCTTGCTCGAGTTGGCGTGGCTGACATCGATCATCAGACGGGGGGCGACGCCGATGCGGGCAAGTTCGACCGAGGCCGCCTCGACGCTCGCCGCATCGTAATTCGGCTGAACGCCGCCGCGCAGGATGACGTGGCAGTCCTCATTGCCGGTAGTAGTCGCAATGCCGCTGCGTCCACCCTTGGTCACCGCCATGAAATGATGCGGCTGGGCGGCGGATTTCACCGCCTCGGCGGCGATCCTGAGATTGCCGTCGGTGCCGTTCTTGAAGCCGACCGGGCAGGACAGGCCGGAAGCCAGTTCGCGGTGGATCTGGCTCTCGGTGGTGCGCGCGCCGATGGCGCCCCAGGCGACGAGGTCGGCAATGTATTGCGGCGTCGTCATGTCGAGAAATTCGGTGGCCGAGGGCAGGCCGAGATTGTTGACCGCCGACAGCACGTTGCGCGCCATCCGCAGTCCCTTGTCGATGTTGAAGCTGCCGTCGAGATCGGGGTCGTTGATAAGGCCCTTCCAGCCGACAGTCGTGCGCGGCTTTTCGAAATAGACCCGCATGACGATCTCCAACCGGTCGGACAGGGTCTCGCGCAGCGCCACTAGCCGGCTGGCATAGTCAACGGCTGCGACCGGGTCGTGGATCGAACACGGGCCGACGATGACAAGCAGCCGGTCGTCGGTGCCGTTCAAGATGGCATGGGTGGCGTTGCGTGATGCGCTCACGGTGCGCGTTGCCGTCAGCGTGCGCGGGATCTCCCGCATCACCTCGTCCGGCGTACTCAATTCTCGGATTTCCTTGACCCGAAGATCGTCTGTGGTGGTCAACACGGCTTTCTGCTCCTGTTTTTAGGAGACCTGCCGGCTGATACAAAAAAGCCGCCAGGTCTGGCGGCTGTTCGGACTTGTTGCTGCAATCTTCAGATCCAGCGCAATCCTCCCGCCGCCAGCGAGCTGCTAAAGTACCAATACGAGGCGGTCAGGTTGATCATGAGGCTCATATAGTCGATGCGGGGGTGTTTGTCACGTGGCTGCTGGCCTCAATTCGGGAGAGCCTACCCTCGTGATTTCGTCGTCCCTGGGCGAAGCAGGAGCGAAGCTCGGTCGCGAAGACCTGGGATCCATTCCGTGACACTACCCGAGGCGGTAGCGGAGCAGAATTCCGCACCGCTGCAACGCTTCCGAGTCCCGGCATGGATCCTCGGGTCTGCGCTGCGTCGCTACGCTCCTTGTTCCGCCCGTGGATGACGAAGTGCCGGCGGTTTCGCCAATCGCCAACACGTATAACGCGGAGCGGCTCATGCGGTCCAGGGATCGAAGAGTTCAATTCCCAAGCCTTCGAAATGTTTCGTATTGCGCGTTGCCAAGGTGAGCTCGTGCGCAATCGCAGTGGCTGCGATCAGGCCGTCCATCGACGACAGACCACGACCGCGGCGCTTGCCAAGACCCATCAGGTCGCTCCAGGCCAAGGCAACCGCATCGTCCACCGGCAAACCCGCTGTTCGAAGCGCTGGGGCAGATCCCGGGCGAGCCATTCGGCCAGCGCCTCGCGTTTGCGGCCCTCATCCATCAGAGAGACGCCGCGCCGGATCTCGGCGATCGACACTACGCTGATGAAGGAGCGGTCCTCATCAAGCTCGTCCAGCCAGCCCAGGACACGTGCGACAGGCGCTGGCCTCGTCACCTCGGACAGGATGTTCGTGTCGAGCAGCAGTCTCACAGCGGCAGGTCACGCGGTTCGTCGCGCTGACGTTCAAGCTCGAGATCGGCGCCGCGCAGCGGCGAGTCCAGCAGGAACTCGGCAAGCGTACCCTTGCGTGCGATCTTGCGCTGCCATTCCTCGGCCGAGACGACAACCACGCTTGGTTTGCCGTTCTTGGTGATCGTCTGCGGCGAGGACTGCGCGCGCTCGATGACCTCGGAGAGCCGGGCTTTTGCCCCGGCAACCGTCCAGTTGGTGCCTTTGGATGACGTTAGCATCGCATCCCTCGTGACTATCATGACTATCATGACTATCTGGGAATGGCGATGTTGCTGCAACAGGGTTTGAAGCTACTCCGGCGAGGTCCCCGCGACGTTCTGGTCATAGTCGACCAGCGAGCCGGTCATGACACCGGATTGCGGGCTGGCCATGTAGCTGATCAGCCGCGCCAGTTGGTCGGGCTTCACCAGTTGGCCCATGGGCTGGCCGGCCTCTGCCTTTGCCAGCCAGTCGTCGGAGGCACCGTGCCATTTCTTCTGCACGATGTCCTCGCCCTCGGTGTCCATCCAGCCCGGCAGAACGGCGTTGCAGCGGATGCGGTTGGAGCGATAGGCGTTGGCGACGTTCTTGGTCAGCGTCGCCAGCGCGCCCTTGCTCGAGGAATAGGGCGCGAGGAACGACTGGCCGCAATGCGCCGACATCGACAGCACGTTGACGATCGAACCCGGCGCTTTCTTGTCCAGCAGATGCGCCACCACGCCCTGCATCAAGAAGAAGGGGCCGCGCACATTGGTCTGGAAAATCTGGTCGAACACCTCTTCCGAAGTTTCGACAAGTGAACCACGCGCGGACGTGGCGGCGGCGTTGACCAGCGCGTTGATGGTGTCGAAATGCGAGACGGCGGTGGCCACGGCGCGCTTGCAGTCCGCCACTTTCGAGACGTCGGCGCTGATGAAGATCGCATCGACGCCTGCCTTCTTGAAGTGGGCGACAGCCTTGTCGCCCTTCTCCTCCGAACGGCCGATCAGCGCCAGCGCCTTGCAGCCTTCGTCGGCCAAGGCCTCGGCAACGGCAAAGCCGATGCCTTGCGCGCCGCCGGTGACGATGGCGCGCGTGTTCGAATTGCGATCGGCTGATGTGCTCATCGCTCTGCTCCTGTGCCCTGGTTTCGGTTCTTACTTGTCGAGGCGGACGGTCTTGCCCGATGTCGCCGATTTCAGCGCCGCATCGGCCAGCTTCAGCGCCACGAGGCCGTCGGCGCCGCTCGGCGATGCCTTCTTGCCCGAGGTTGCAGCAGTGATGAAAGCGGCAATCTCGATGGCGTAGGCGTCGAGATAGCGGGTCATGAAGAAGTCGTGCAGCGGCGGTCGCGTATAGCCCTTCTCGTTGGCGACCTCGATCGACACCGGCCGCTGGTTTTCGGCGGCGACCATGCCCTTGGAACCATGCACCTCTATGCGTTGGTCGTAGCCATAGGTGGCGCGGCGCGAATTGGAGATGACGGCCTGCTTGCCGGACGCGGTTTCGAGGATGACGCTGACAGAGTCGAAATCGCCCGCTTCGCCGATCTTCTCGTCGACCAGAACCGAGGCATGGGCGCTGACCGCGACCACCTCTTCGCCGAGCAGGAAGCGCGCCATGTCGAAATCGTGGATTGTCATGTCGCGAAAGATGCCGCCCGAGCGCTTGATGTAGTCGACGGGCGGCGCACCTGGATCGCGCGAGGTGATGGTGACCATCTCGACGGTGCCGATGGCACCGTCGTCGATCGCCTTGCGCACGGCGGCGAAGTGCGGATCGAAGCGGCGGTTGAAACCGACCATCAGCGTCGCCTTGGCCTTGTCGACCACGGCCAGGCATTTCTCGACACGCTTGACGTCGAGGTCAATCGGCTTCTCGCAGAAGATCGCCTTGCCGGCCTTGGCGAAACGCTCGATCAGATCGGCATGGGTGTCGGTCGGCGTGCAGATGACCACGGCGTCGATGTCCTTGGCCTTCTCGATCGCGTCGATGGTGCGCACTTCGGCGCCATAGGCGGTTGCCAACTCGGTCGCGGCCTTTTCAAAAGCGTCGGCAACGGCCACCAGTCTGGCCTGCGGGTTGGAGCCGACGGCGCGGGCATGGACCTTGCCGATGCGGCCGGCACCGAGGAGGGCGAAACGAACAGTCATGGGGTATTTCCTCTAGGGGGATGGGTTCGAGAGAGTTGTGTCTCCACCTTCCTTTTGAGAAAGGTGGCAAGATAATTTTTCGAGCACGCCAGAAAACAGGATGACCATCCTGTTCAGGCCGCGAGTTCCGCCTCCCCGGTCTTGGCGCCGGTGATGTAGGAGACGATGTCGTTGCCGTCGGTGTTTTCCTTGCGCAGGTTGGCGACGATGCGGCCGCGCCGGAAGACGACGATGCGATCGCACAGGTCGAACACCTGGCGCATGTTGTGGCTGATCAGGATCAGCGGCTCGCCATTGTCCTTCAGCGTGCGGATGATGTTTTCGACCTGCGCCGTCTCCTGCACGCCAAGGGCTGCCGTCGGCTCGTCCATGATGATCAGCTTGGAGGCGAAGGTCGCGGTCCGGGCGATCGCAACGCACTGGCGCTGGCCGCCCGACATGTGGCGAATGGTGTTCGACAAATTGGGGATTTTCACTGCCGTGCGGATCAGCGCCGCCTCGGTCGCCTTGCGCATGTATTTGCGGTCGAGGATCGAGAACGGCCCGAGATTGAAAAGCACCTTTTCGCGGCCGAGGAACAGGTTCGACGGCACGTCGAGATCGTCGGCCAGCGCCAGGTTCTGGAACACGGTCTCGATGCCCGCCGTGCGCGCTTCGATCGGCCCGGCAAAATTCACTTCCCTGCCGTCGAACCAGATCTGGCCGCTGGTGCGTTGCTCGACGGCGGTGATCTGGCGCACGAAGGTCGATTTGCCGGCGCCATTGTCGCCCATGATGGCGACATGCTCGCCCTTGCGCAGCTCGAAATTCGCGCCTTCCAGCGCGTGCACGCCGCCATAACGCTTGGTCAGGTTTTCGGTCTTCAGGACGATGTCTGTCGTGGAGATATCTGGCATGGTCAAGCCCTCAATGCCCGCATGCGCTGGCGCCATTGGTCGAGAACGACCGCGCCGACGATGATCACGCCCTTGACCATCTCCTGATAGTAGGCGTCGAGGCGCAGGAAGGTGAAGCCGGAAATGATGACGCCGAAGATCAGCGAGCCGATCACGGTGCCGACGATCGAGCCGCGGCCGCCCGACAAAGAGACGCCGCCGATGACCGCCATTGCGATGGCGTCGAGCTCGTACATGACTCCCATGCCGGACTGTGCCGTCAGGTTCTTGGAGGAGAGCACGACGGCGGCCAGCGCGGCGAGGATGCCGGCAATGACGTAGACGAGGATCTTGTGGTTGGCGATCTTGATGCCGGACATGCGCGCGGCATCCTCGTTGGAGCCGATGGCATAGCAATGCTTGCCGTAGCGTGTGTAGGTCATGATCAGCTGGAACAGCACCGCCAGCGACAGGAAGATGATGACCGGCATCAGCCCCTTGCCGATACCAGCGAAACTTTCGGTCGGAAACGAGATCGGCTGACCCTTGGACCACCATTTGGCAATGCCGCGCGCGGTCACCATCATGCCGAGCGTGGCAATGAACGGCGGAATGCGCGTGTATGCAATCAAGGAGCCGTTGACGAGACCGGCGAGCAGACCGCAGCCGATGGCGACTAGTACCGGCACGATGACCGGCAGGTCGGTCCAGCCTTGCGCCAGGAACATCGCCTTGGGGTTGGGGTTACCGTTGACCGTCGCCACCTGGGCAAAACTCATGGCGATCATGGCGGTGGCGCCGACGATCGAGCCCGAGGACAAGTCGATGCCGCCGCAAATGATCACCTGCGTGACGCCGATGGCGATGATGCCGACGATCGACACCTGCAGGATGATGATCTGCAGGCGGGCCTCATTGAAGATCCCGGCGACGTTGTCGCGCGTGTTGAACAGGAAGCTGTCGCCAAGAAAGATGCGGCCGATCATTTCGAAGATGACGACCAGAATGACCAGCGCCAGGAAGACGTTGAATTCGGCCGGCCATGTCCGCCTCTTCGCGTCATAGCTGACCCCGCCGACGCCATGAGATGTCTGTGACATGCCTTGTCCTCCGTGAGGCCGCATTTGCCCTTCCGCCCCTCAGGGCGGTGGGGGAAACGGGAGCGGCGCGGTTGCGCCGCTCTCTTGTTTGTTTGTCGCAATTCCGGACGGAAAACCGCTTCACACTTTTTCCTGGAATTGCTTACGCGTGAGTTGCCGGCTCAGTTCTTCTTCAGGAACTTGTCGATGTTGGCCGGCGTAACCAGCTGGAAGGGCACGTAGACCTTGTGCTCGACCTTCTCGCCCTTGGCGAGCTTCAGTGCCGCGTCGAGCGCGCCGGCGCCCTGGCCGGCCGCGTCCTGGAACACGGTCGCATCGAGGTCGCCTGCTTGCATGGCGGCAAGCGCGTCCTGCGTGGCGTCGACCCCACCGACGACAACCGTCTTCATGTCGATGTTGGCGGCCTTCATCGCCTGGATGGCGCCGATGGCGCTTTCGTCATTGTTGGCGATGACGCCGTCGAACGGCTTGCCGGTCGACAGCCAGTTGGTCATCAGGTTCTGCGCTTCGTCGCGGTTCCAGTTCGAAGTCTGCTTGTCGATGATCTTGATGAAGCTGCACTCCGGCGTGGCGATCACCTCTTCGATGTCCTTGGTGCGCTGCACGGCGGCCTGGTTGGAAAGCTCGCCCATGATGACATAGACATTGGCTTCCTTCTTGCCGGCCTCGGTGAACAGGCGGCAGACTTCCTTGGTCTCGAGCGTGCCGGAATCGGCCTCGTTCGACGCGACGAAGGCCTGGTTGTCCGGCAGCGTGTCGACATTGACCGGCTGGCGGTTGACATAGACCAACGGGATCTTGGCGGCTGCGGCGGCGTCCGACATCGCCTGCGTGGCCGAGGTGTCGACCGGGTTGACGATGATGGCGTCGACGCCCGAGGCGGCGAAGTTCTTGATCTGGTCGAGCTGCTTGGCGACGTCGTTCTGTGCGTCCTCGACCTGCAGTTCCACGCCGCTCATGCCCTTGGCCTGCTCGATCATGCCGTTGCGCAGCACGGTGAGGAAGTTGTCGTCGAACTTGGCCATCGACACGCCGACCTTGGCGGCAAAAGCGGACGAACTCATCAGCGCCGCAAAGGCGACGCCCAAAATCAGTTTCTTCATTGTGTTTCTCCTCCACATTGGTGTCCGGCTGCACCGATCTCCCCGGAATCCTCGATCGCCCGAGGAATCTCTCCCGAATGGCTTCTATTCCGGATGGCGGTTCCCAAGGGATGGAACGCCAGGCTCCCAGTTTGAAACAGATGTTCCGGAACGAAAGAACCAAAATACCAATCTGATGAAATATTTATTCCATTTTTTCGCGAGACGTCAAGAGCGATTCCTATGTCGGAAAGCGGATTTTCGGTCGCCGCGCCGCAATTTCACATCGAATCAAGGCCGACAGCGGCACAGGCCGAGTCTGAAGGCAGAATCTGATAGATTCTATCATCGCCGGAGAGCCCGCGCCGAACGGGTCGGCGCGGCAACGCGTTAGATATTTTCCGGCAGATAGATGTCGAAGGGCAGAAAGGTCTGGCCCGGCGCGTTGGCGGCGCCGGCCTCGATGGAATGCGCCATCAGGTCGACAAGCTCGCGGCACAAGGCGGCGAGCGGCGTCGAGATCACCATGGTCAGGATGTTGTCGGCGAGTGCCGCGCGCGATTCGGCGTTGATCTCGTTGCAGACGACCACCGGCATGTTTGCGGGCTTCGCTGCGCGGAGCGCCGAGACCGCGCCTTCCATGCCGCCGCCGGCGACATAGCAGCCGGCAAGATCCGGATACCGCACCAGGAGATCGATCATCGCATCGTGGGTGACCTGGTTGGCTTCCAGATTGACCAGCGTTTCCATCACCATGAAGTCCGGCGCATGTTCGCGGAAGAAGGAGCGAAATCCGATCTCGCGCAGTTCATGACCGTGGAAGCGATGACTGCCGACGAAAAGGGCGACCTTGCCGGGGTTCTTTGCCGCCCTGGCGATCATCCAGGCCGCGGTGCGACCGACCTTGCGATTGTCGAGGCCGACATATCCCTCACGGATGCCAGCGGCAAAGTCGGACAGCAGCGAGAAGACAGGTTGCCCCCTCGCTTTCAGCGACTCCACGACCGCCGTCAGCGTCGGATGGTCCGGACCGACAACGGCGATTGCTCTGGATTTCGCTGCCAGCTTGCGCATCTGGGCGGCGATCTCGTCGGCGGCTAGCGAGCTGGCGAAATCGATGGTGGCGACGCCGCGGAAGCGCTGCGATTGCGAGACCGCCATTTCTAGCTCCCTCGCGAAATCGCCGTAAAAAACATCATTGCCCCGCAGCAGCAGAAAGCCGAGGCGGTATTCCGGCAATTCCTGGCGCATGCGCCGCTTGATCAGCCCGGCGGCGTGGTAGCCGATGCCGGTCGCCGCCTCATAGACGCGGCGCGCGGTTTCCTCGCGCACCGGCAGCCGGTTGTTCAGCACCCTGTCGACAGTGGCGACGCTGACGCCGGAGATGCGCGCCAGATCGGTGATGGTTGGGCGTTTTGCCATGACTGTCCCGCATGAGTGCCTGCAACTGCTTACATCGTTCTGATGGAAAATGATAGAAACTATCTTTGTGATATTGAGACTATCACCGCATGGCGCTATTTTGCGCTCGGACACAGGCGCCTGTAATGGACATATCCGTCCTGACGGATGCTGTGGCAGACGGAGGCAGCCCCAATGGAAGCGACACTATCCACACCACCGTCCCGGCGCGACTACAGCCTGATCGGCCGCGACGCCAAGCTCGCCGTCGAGACCGGGCTGGCGGCGGCCGAGTGGTATCACACCGATATTCCGCGCAAGCAGATGAAGGAGCTGATGCAGCGCTCCGACGGGCCGGCGATCCGCGACACCGCGATCTGGCTGGCCGCGCTGATCCTGAGTGCCGCCGGCGGCGCCTGGTTCTGGGGCAGCTGGTGGTGCGTGCCGTTCTTCTTCGTCTATGGCGTGCTCTACGGCTCCTCCACCGACTCACGCTGGCACGAATGCGGCCACGGCACCGCCTTCCGCACGCAGTGGATGAACGACGCGGTTTACCAGATCGCCTGCTTCATGATCATGCGCAATCCGGTGACCTGGCGCTGGAGCCACACCCGCCACCACACCGACACCATCATCGTCGGCCGCGACCCGGAAATCTCGGTGATGCGCCCGCCGGACCTGTTGCGCGTCGCGCTTGCTTTCGTCGGCGTGATCGACGCCTGGAAGGCGATGTCGGACATGCTGCGCAACGCCGCCGGCAATATCAGCGCGGCGGAAAAGACTTTTATCCCCGAACAGGAGCAGCCTAAAGCCATTCGCATCGCCCGAATCTGGACGGCCATCTATGCCGTCACCATCGCGATCGCACTGTATTTCGGCTCGTGGCTGCCGCTGATGCTGGTCGGGCTGCCCCGGCTCTACGGCGCCTGGCATCATGTCATGGTCGGCCTGCTGCAGCATGGCGGGCTCGCCGAAAATGTCGTCGACCACCGGCTGAACAGCCGCACCGTCTACATGAACCCGGTCAGCCGCTTCATCTACTGGAACATGAACTATCACGTCGAACACCACATGTTCCCGATGGTGCCCTATCATGCGCTGCCCAAACTGCATGCGCTGATCAAGCACGATCTGCCGGCGCCGACGCCGTCGATCCTGGCCGGCTACCGCGAGATGATCCCGGCCTTTTTGCGCCAGCTGCGCAACGAGGACTATTTCCTCAAGCGCGAATTGCCGCCGACGGCGCGGCCGTACCGCGAGGAATTCCACAACGACGTCGTCGCCGCCGCGGCGGAATGATCGCGCGATTAAGCTTTTGTTTTGACGCAACTCCGAACGGAAAACCGCAACGCACTTTTCCTGGAATTGCTTTTGGGAGGAACACATGAGCGACTGGATCGAAGCCTGCGCCGCCGGCGACATCGACGAAGAAGATGTGATGCGCTTCGATCATGGCGGCCGCACCTTCGCCATCTATCGCAGCCCCGATGACGACTACTTCGCCACCGATGGCCTGTGCACGCACGAAAAGGTGCATCTGGCCGACGGGCTGGTGATGGATGACATCATCGAGTGCCCCAAGCACAATGGCCGCTTCAATTACAAGACGGGGGCGGCACGCGGCGCGCCGGTTTGCGTCAATCTCGCCACGTATCCGGTAAAGGTCGAGGCCGGCAAAGTGCTGATCCAGATCGGGTAGGACCATGCAGGCGGGAATGGTCATCATTGGCGCCGGCGAGTGCGGCGGGCGGGCAGCCCTTGCTCTGCGCGAACTGGGCTATGTCGGGCCGGTGACGCTGGTGGGTGACGAACCCCATCTGCCCTATGAGCGGCCGCCTTTGTCCAAGGACGCAATGACGAGCGACGCGGCCGAGATCAAGACGATCGCCAGCGACGAAATTCTGGCCGAGAAATCGATCCGGCATATCCATTCCGTTCAAGCGGTGGCGATCGACCGCCCGGAGCATATGGTGCGGCTGTCGGACGGTTCGGCCCTGCCCTACGACAAGCTGCTGCTGGCGACCGGCTCGACACCGCGCAAGCTGCCGATGCCGGGATTGGGGTCGCGCTGCGTCTACCTCCGCACCTTTGCCGACGCGCTGGCCATTCGCGCCCACCTCAGCCCGGCAAACCGCATCGCCATCATTGGTGGTGGCTTTATCGGCCTGGAGCTCGCCGCTTCGGCGCGCAAGCTCGGGGCCAGCGTCACGGTCATTGAGGCGCAGCCGCGCATCCTCATGCGCGGGGTGCCGGCGGAGATCGCTGAAATCATCCATCAGGCGCATGAGGCCGAAGGCGTGACCGTGCTCACCGGTCAGGGCATCGCTGATATCGCCGACGACGGCGCTGAGGTGCACATCATGCTCGCCGATGGGCAGGACATCGTCGCCGATCTCGCCGTCATCGGCATCGGCGCCGTGCCGGTGACCGGGCTTGCCGCGGAAGCGGGCCTAACCGTCGATAACGGCATCGCCGTCAATGGCGAACTCCAAACAATCGATCCCGACATCTTCGCCGCCGGCGATTGCTGCTCGTTTCCGCTCGCTGTCTATGCTGGCCGGCGGGTGCGGCTGGAAGCCTGGCGCAATGCGCAGGAACAGGGTGCGCTGGCCGCGAAGAACATGCTGGGCGCCCGCGAGGCGCATGCCGCGGTGCCATGGTTCTGGTCGGATCAGCATGGTTTGTCGCTGCAGATCGCCGGCCTTCCCGACGAGGGCAAAAGCACGGTCCGCCGCGATCTCGGCGACGGTGCTTTTATTCTGTTTCATCTGGCCGAGGATGGCACGCTGGTGGCGGCGAGCGGCATCGGTACGGGCAATGCCGTGGCGCGCGACATCAGGCTGGCCGAGATGCTGATCGCGAAACGGGCACAGCCGGCGCCGGAGGCGCTGGGATCGCAGGCGGTCAAATTGAAGTCGCTGCTGGCGGCGTGAACCCACCCTCCCCTTGTGGGGGTCCGAAGGACGGGCGAGACCCGTGGCTAGCCTCGGCAAGTCGCTGCGAAGCAGCGAGGTGGGGGCGGCGCAGACCCCCACCCGGACCTTCGGTCCGACCTCCCCACAAGGGGGAGGTAGGGGCCTTGAGCTTCAAACCACCTAAAACAGCGCCTTCAGCTCGTCCAGCTTGTCGTTGACCAGCCAGCCGTAATAATTCTCCTCGGGCAGTTTGACCGCCTCACCCGCCGCGCGGCGCTTGTCGTTCTCGGCCTTCAGCGCATAGGCGCGCTGCTCGGGATTGCCGACATTGTAGAGCGTGGCGGTCAGCCCCGGATTGCCTGAGATGTCGAAGCCGGCAATGTTTTTGTAGGCGTCGATCGACTTCCTGATCGTCGCTGCGACGTAGGGCAATGTCAGATCCGGATCCATGATGGTCTTGTAGACCCCATTGGGATCGGCGACATCGAGCTCGGGCAGCCCCGACACCTTGTGCACGAGATCGCTCATCTGCAGCGCGGTCAGCGGGTTGAGCTGGCCGAGGCCAAAGGTCTGGCCGGCATAATAGGGCTGGAAGAAGGTGGCGCCGAAACGGTCGTTGGGAAAGCTGGTGCCGCCGACGGTCTTGCCGCGGAAGGAGCGGTTCCACACCTGCTCGCGGCATTCCCACAGGTCGTAGCTGTCCGACATCGTGCACTTCTTGAATTCCGGCCGCTGCACGAAATCGGTGATGTCTTCGCCGTCATAGGCGAAGGACAGCTTGCTGGAGAGGTAGGAGATCGCCTTGACGTAGTAGGTCTGCAGCCGGTCGTAGGCATCGACATTGTAGGTGTGCTCGCCGACGATGGCGCCGACGATGTGCAAGGGGTTGATGCCGTAAGCGGCAGCCGCCTTCCTGATCTTGGCGCGCAATTCGGCGTCGTTCTGCAACAGAGCGTAGACCTTGCGGTATTTGGCCTGGAAGGTGGTGTTGGTGGCCTGGGTGCGGCGGCTGGAGGCGCCCGGTATGTCAGGCTGCACGACATTGCGGTTGCCCGCCGGCACCAATGTCGCCGCGTCAGCCGCGAACAGCGTCGCCGCCAGCGTCAAGCCGAGAATGAGCAGGATCAGTTTTTTCATGCGCCGCCGCCTAGAGAATTGCCGCGCAAATTAGGTAAAGCTCCCGGTCGAGTCGAGAGCGCCCTTGCAGCCAGCAAGACGAAAGGTGGCCGCATGATACCATCCGGCCACACACGATGATGTTTGCCGGAAACTGTTGCCTAAGCATCGGCCCAAAAATCGAAACCGATTTTTGGAAAGTCCGATGCGTCGATTCAATACTGTTAGAGCGACCTTTGCGCGTCCAAAGGACGCGGGGCGCTCTAATACCGGCGCCGGATGAACCGGCGCCCTCGTTTAAAGGATGAATCGCGACAAATCTGTGTTTCGCGAGAGGTCGCCGACATGCTTTTCCACATAGGCGGCATCGATGGCGACGCTGGTGCCGTTGCGGTCGGGCGCGTCGTAGGAGATCTCGTCCAGCACGCGCTCTATCACCGTCTGCAGGCGTCTCGCTCCGATGTTTTCGACGCTAGCGTTGAGGTCGACAGCGATGCCGGCCAGCGAATCGATGGCATCGTCGGTGAAGGTGAGGTCGACGCCTTCGGTCTTCATCAGCGCGATATACTGCTTGATGAGGCTGGCCTCGGTCTCGGTGAGGATGCGAATGAAATCGTCCTTCTCCAGCGCCCGCAACTCGACACGGATCGGCAGGCGGCCCTGCAATTCCGGCAACAGGTCGGACGGCTTGGAGACATGGAAGGCGCCCGAGGCGATGAACAGTATGTGGTCGGTCTTCAACGGTCCGTATTTGGTCGCCACCGTCGTGCCTTCGATCAGCGGCAGCAGGTCGCGCTGCACGCCTTCGCGCGAGACGCCGGCGCCCATGCCGCCTTCGCGCGAGGCGATCTTGTCGATCTCGTCGAGGAAGACGATGCCGTCATTTTCGGTCGCGTCGAGTGCCCGGCGCACCACCTCGTCCTGGTCGAGCAGCTTGTCGGACTCGTCGTTGACCAGCAGCGCGTAGGACTCCTTGACCGTCGTCTTGCGCGCCTTGGTCTTCTTGCCACCCATCGCCTTCGACAGCATGTCGTTGATGTTGAGCACGCCGATATTGGCGCCCGGCATGCCGGGGATCTCGAAGCCGGGCATGCCGCCGGTGCCGGTGTCGGCAACCTCGATCTCGATCTCCTTGTCATCGAGCTCGCCGTCGCGCAGCTTCTTGCGGAAGCTATCGCGGGTCGCCGGGCTCGCCGTCTTGCCGACCAGGGCTTCCAGCACGCGCTCCTCGGCATTGAGGTGCGCGCGCGCCTTCACGTCCTCGCGCATCTTCTCGCGCACCAGGCCGATGGCGATCTCGACCAGATCGCGGATGATCTGCTCGACATCGCGGCCGACATAGCCGACTTCGGTGAACTTGGTGGCCTCGACCTTGACGAAAGGCGCACCGGCGAGTCGCGCCAGGCGGCGCGAGATCTCGGTCTTGCCGACACCGGTCGGGCCGATCATCAGGATGTTCTTCGGCATCACCTCTTCGCGCATCTGGCCTTCCAACTGCTGGCGGCGCCAGCGGTTGCGCAAGGCAATGGCCACGGCGCGCTTGGCGTCCTTCTGGCCGATGATGAAGCGGTCGAGTTCCGAAACGATTTCACGGGGAGAGAAGGTGGTCATATCACTAGATTCCACTTTGCCACTGCTTGATGGACTCGAACGGATGCAGCAGCATGATCACGTTGAGCGTCAGATTGTCCCGGATGAGGTAGCCGACACCCAGTTCGAAGATGAGGGCGAGGCCGACGATGCTCCATATAGGTAGCTTTCGCGCCATCACAAATCCCAGCACCATGGCCAGTGTGTCGGACACCGAATTGATGATCGAGTCGCCATAGTAATCCAGCGAAATGGTACCGGCGCGGTAGCGCTCGATGATGAACGGGCTGTTTTCCAGGAGTTCCCAGCCGCCCTCGATGACGACGGCGAAAGCCAGGCGCAGACCGATTGGCGAGCGCGGGAACAGGAACCAGGCCAAGGCGTAGAACAGGAAGCCGTGGATGATGTGCGAGAACGTGTACCAGTCGGAAATATGCTGGGAATTCTCCGAACTGTTCACCACACCGTGCCAGAGTTTGACGTAACCGCAGGTGCAGATCGGCGTGCGGCCCATGCCGTAAAGCGCGCCGGCCTGGAAGATGAGCAGAGCGAGCACGAGCAGAAGCCCCATCCGCCAGCTGTCTTCGTAGGCCGAGTAATTTTTGGCAGTTCCCGGTGTCGCCATCAACTCATTCCCCTTCTTCCGCGTCGCCGTCTTCGGCATCGGCAGCCATCAGCACGACGTCCCCATATCTAGAGTGCCTGCGATCGATAGCCCTGAAGCCCGCTTTTTCATAGGCGCGGATGGCGCGGCCATTGTCGGGATGCGGATCGATGATGATGCGCGGCGCGCCTTCATCGAACAGTTGCTCGACGAATTGCCTGACGATCGCCGAGCCATGACCTTTGCCAACCAGGTCCGGCACGCCGATCGACAGGTCGATGCCGAGCGTGCCCAACGGCTGGTCGGCATAGGGATGGCCATCTTCCAGATGCGGATCGTAGCTCTGCAGATAGGCGATCGGCCTGCCGTCGAACTCGACGATCAGCGGCTCTACAGAAATTGAGTCAATGTGCTCCCGGATTTCGGCGATTTCCGTCTCAGGATCGTCCCACCATTCGGCGACATGCGGCTCGGCCAGCCAGCCGGCGATCATCGGCAGGTCTTTTTCGGTAACCGGTCGAAAATCATAGAGCACCGGCGGGTTAGCCGGCATCGAGCGTTTCGACAACAAAGTTGTTGTTGGTATAGACGCAAATGTCGGAGGCGATCTGCATCGCCTTGCGGGCGATCTCCTCGGCATCCTTGTCGCTGTCCATCAGCGCGCGGGCAGCGGCCAGCGCATAGTTGCCGCCGGAACCGATGGCCATGACGCCGAATTCGGGCTCTAGCACGTCGCCGGTGCCGGTGAGCGCCAGCGAAACCGACTTGTCGGCCACCAGCATCATCGCTTCCAGCCGGCGCAGATAACGGTCGGTGCGCCAGTCCTTGGCGAGCTCGACGCAGGCGCGCGTCAACTGGTCCGGATATTGTTCGAGCTTGGCTTCCAGCCGCTCCAGAAGGGTGAAAGCGTCCGCTGTGGCGCCGGCGAAACCGGCAATGACATTGCCGCCCTTGCCGATGCGGCGCACCTTTTTGGCGTTGCCTTTCATGATGGTCTGGCCAAGGCTGACCTGGCCGTCGCCGGCGATCACCACCTTGTTACCCTTACGCACCGTCACGATGGTCGTGGCGTGCATGCTCAGTTCATTGGACATCTGCTGCTCCGATTCGCGCGATCCCGATAAGGCGATTGGCGCGGGATTTCGATCGGCCATATGTATGCATGGGGCTAACGATTGCAAACCGCCTCCGCCATGGGCCGATAGCGGTCCGCATCGCAACTGGCCATCGCAGGATCATGCTGCTAGAAGGCTTTCGTTTTCAAGCAAATGAGCGCCTGGAGGCATTGTCTTTTCGTTTCGCCCCGGTCAGTTGCCAAAAGTGTCGTATGCCCAAAGACAAGGACAAGGTCATGGCGTCCCGTACCGCCGAAGTCAGCCGCAAGACCAAGGAAACCGAGATCAGCGTCTCGGTCCACGTCGACGGCACCGGAAAATCCGAGATGTCGAGCGGCGTCGGCTTCTTCGACCATATGCTGGACCAGCTCTCGCGCCACTCGCTGATCGACATCACGGTGAAGGCCAAGGGCGACCTGCACATTGACGACCACCACACGGTCGAGGACACCGGCATTGCGATCGGCCAGGCGCTGGCCAAGGCGCTGGGCGAGCGGCGCGGCATCATGCGCTATGCCTCTGTCGACCTTGCCATGGACGAGACGCTGACGCGGGCCGCGATCGACGTGTCGGGCCGTCCGTTCCTGGTCTGGAATGTCGCCTTCTCTTCGCCGAAGATCGGCACGTTCGACACCGAACTGGTGCGTGAATTCTTCCAGGCGCTGGCGCAGAATGCCGGTATCACGCTGCATGTCACCAACCATTATGGCGCCAACAATCACCATATTGCTGAGACCTGCTTCAAGGCGGTGGCGCGCGCGCTGCGTTTCGCACTGGAGCGCGACCCGCGCCAGCCCGATGCAGTTCCCTCCACCAAGGGATCTCTGAAAGGGTAGGCTGATGGCCATCTATGTCGTGATGGAACCGCCAGGCCGCACCGAGGCGGCCGACGCACCCATTTTTGTCCGCGACGGTTTTTCCTGGCTGGCTTTCCTGGTGGCGCCGCTGTGGCTCGCCTGGCACAGGCTGTGGATCGAGGCGGCGCTCGCCTTCGTCGCCATGGGGCTCATCTCGGTGCTCGGCCAATGGCTGGGACTGGACTGGGCCGGCTCCGCACTGTCTTTACTGGTCTCGCTCTATATAGGGCTGGAAGGCCAAGGGCTGCGGATCGCAGCGCTGCGCCGCCGCGGCTGGCATGAATGGGGCGTCGTCGAAGCCGACAATCCTGACGATGCCGACATCCGCCAGACACTGGACGCCGAGGCGCTTGCCGACGAGCCGGCGCCGCTGCCGCGCATCGTGCCGGACGCCAGCCTGGCCCGGCCGACGCAGACCGGGCTGACGCTGGGCCTGAGCCATACGCCGGGAAAAGCCTGAGATGCGGGTTGCCATCATCGATTACGGGTCGGGCAATCTGCGCTCGGCCACCAAGGCCTTCGAGCGCGCCGCGCATGAAGCCGGCATTGCCGCTGCCATTGAGCTGACCGCCGACGCCGAGCGGGTGCGCAGCGCCGACCGAATCGTTTTGCCCGGCGTCGGCGCCTATGCCGATTGCGCGGCGGGCCTGCGCGGCGTCGCCGGCATGTGGGAAGCGGTGGAAGAGGTAGCGATCGCCAAGGCGCGGCCGTTCCTCGGCATCTGCGTCGGCATGCAGCTGATGTCGCAGCGCGGCCTGGAAAAGACCGTGACCAAGGGCTTCGGCTGGATTGCCGGCGACGTCAAGGAGATCACGCCCGCCGATCCGGCGCTGAAGATCCCGCAAATCGGCTGGAACACCATCGATCTGGAGCGCAAGCACCCGCTGTTTTCGGGTATTGCGACCGGGCCTAAGGGTCTGCACGCCTATTTCGTTCATTCCTACCATCTCGACGCGACAAGGCCGGACGAAGTGCTGGCCGTCGCCGATTATGGCGGCCCGGTAACGGCGGCGGTCGCGCGCGGTAACCTTGCCGGCACGCAATTCCATCCGGAAAAGAGCCAGGCGCTCGGCCTGGCACTGATCACCAACTTCCTGCGCTGGAGGCCTTGAGATGAGCAAGAAGGGCTACTGGATGGCGATGGTCGATGTGACCGATCCGGAAAACTATCCGAAATACATCGCCGCCAACAAAGCGGCGTTCGACAAATACGGCGCGAAATTCCTGACGCGAGGCGGTCAGTCGTCAAGCCCGGAAGGGCCGTCCGGCAATCGCCATGTGATCGTCGAGTTCGAAAGCTACGAGGTCGCGCTGGCTTGCTTCCATTCCCCCGAATACCAGGCAGCGCTGAAATTCCGGCGCGCTTATTCGACCTCGCATTTCGCCATTGTGGAAGGGGTCTGAACGGTGATCCTGTTTCCGGCCATCGACCTCAAGGACGGCAAGTGCGTGCGGCTGAAGCACGGCGATATGGCGACCGCGACCATCTACAATGACGACCCTGCGGCCCAGGCCAAGGCCTTCGAAGAGCAAGGGTTTGAATGGCTGCATGTCGTCGACCTCAACGGCGCCTTCAAGGGCCAGAGCGTCAACAGCGCGGCGGTCGGCGCCATCCTCAAGGCGACGAAAAACCCGGTGCAGCTCGGCGGCGGCATCCGCACGCTGGCGCAGATCGAGGACTGGCTCGACCGCGGGCTGGCCCGCGTCATCCTCGGCACGGTGGCGGTGCGCGATCCCGACCTGGTCCGGGAAGCCTGCAAGGAATTTCCTGGAAAGATCGCCGTGGGCATCGACGCCAAGGGCGGCAAGGTGGCGGTCGAAGGCTGGGCCGAGGCCTCCAGCCTCGGCGTCATCGAACTGGCGCGGAAATTCGAAGGCGCCGGCGTTGCCGCCATCATCTACACCGATATCGACCGCGACGGCGTTCTGACCGGCATCAACTGGGATGCCACGATAGATCTCGCCGACGCGGTCTCGATCCCGGTCATCGCCTCGGGCGGGCTGGCTTCGATCGCCGACATCGTGCGCATGACCATGCCCGACGCGAAGAAACTGGAAGGCGCCATCTCCGGTCGCGCGCTCTATGACGGGCGCATCGATCCGGCCGAGGCGCTGGCGGTGCTGCAGGGCAAGGCGATGGAGACCCGGCCGTGAAAATCTCCATCATCCTGTCCTCCTATGACAGCGGCCACTATCACGGCGGCATGGGCCGAGGCCCGGATGCACTCATCGCCGGCGGGCTTGTCGACGCGCTGACGCTCTCCGGGCATGACGTCGTCGTCACCGATATCTGCAGGGTTGGCGACGAACAGCAGCGCGAGATCGCCACCGGCTTTGCCGTGTGCGGTGCCGTCTCCGGCGAGGTCCGCATCGCCATAGACCGCGGCAGGTTTCCCATCGTGCTGGCCGGCAATTGCCTGACATCGGCCGGTGCGGTTGCCGGCGAGGATGCCGATGCGATCATCTGGGCCGACCAGCATGGCGATCTCAACACGCCGGAGACGTCCATCTTCGGCTTTCTCGACGGCATGGCGCTGGCCACGGTTCTCGGCCTGTGCTGGAAGCCGATGGCCTCGGCCATCCCCGGCTTCAAGCCGATCGATCCGGCGCGCTGCGTGCTGGTCAACGCGCGCGATCTCGATCCGGCCGAAACAGAGCTGTTGAAGACGTTGCCGGTCATCCGCACCGAATGCCCGGACTGGGCGACGGCGAGCACCAGGCTGAAGGCGCCGGATGCGAAGCGGGTGCACCTGCATCTCGATCTCGACGTGCACGACCCCGGGGCGCTGCAGGCCAACCGCTACACCACGCCCGGCGGCCCGGAGCCGAAACAGCTGCGCCAGGCTGTCTGCGGCATGGCCGGCCTGCTGCCGATTTCCGGCATCACCATTTCCGCCTACGATCCGGCGTTCGATGCGCAGGCCGAGGTTCCGCCGCTGGTCGGCGAACTGCTCAGCGAGTTGCTGGCGACGATGGAGAAGGGCTGATGCTGAAGGCCCGAGTCATCCCTTGCCTCGACGTCAAGAACGGCCGCGTCGTCAAGGGCGTCAATTTCGTCGACCTCATCGATGCCGGTGATCCGGTCGAGGCGGCCAAAGCCTATGACGCGGCCGGCGCTGACGAGCTTTGCTTTCTCGATATCACCGCGTCGTCCGACAACCGTGAAACCATCTTCGACGTCGTCGCCCGCACCGCCGAACAATGCTTCATGCCGCTGACCGTCGGCGGCGGCGTGCGCCAGGTGGCCGATATTCGCAAACTGTTGCTGGCCGGCGCCGACAAGGTGTCGATCAACACTGCGGCGGTGAAGAACCCCGATTTCGTCGCGGAAGCCGCCGACAAGTTCGGCAACCAGTGCATTGTCGTCGCCATCGACGCCAAGAAGGTGTCGGCACCCAATGAAGCCGACCGCTGGGAGATCTTCACCCATGGCGGCCGTGAAAAGACCGGCATCGATGCGGTCGAGTTTGCGCGAAAAATGGTCGATCGCGGCGCCGGCGAGATTCTTTTGACCTCGATGGACCGTGACGGCACCAAGGCCGGTTACGACATTGCGCTGACCCGCGCGATAGCGGATGCGGTGCGCGCGCCGGTGATCGCGTCGGGCGGCGTCGGCACGCTCGATCATCTGGTCGAGGGCATTCGCGACGGCCATGCCGGCGCCGTGCTTGCCGCCTCGATCTTCCATTTCGGCACTTACACGATTACGGAAGCCAAGGCGCATATGGCCGAGGCCGGGCTGCCGATGCGGCTGGACTATCCGGTTCAATCCACTCCACAAAGGCTGTAGACTGCGCCATGGCTGAATTTTCGCTGTCCGATCTGGAAACGATCATTGGCGAACGCGCCCGTTCCGGCGACCCGGACTCGTGGACGGCAAAACTGTTCGCCAAAGGCATCGACAAGGCGGCGCAGAAGCTTGGTGAAGAGGCAGTCGAGACCGTCATTGCCGCCGTCAAGGGCGACGAGAAAGCCCTCGTTTCCGAAAGTGCCGATCTCATATATCATTGGCTCGTCGTGCTTGGCATGGCCGGCGTTTCGCTGGGCGAGGTGCTGAAGGAGCTTGAGGGCCGCACCGGCCGTTCGGGCGTCACTGAAAAGGCATCCCGGCCGAAAGGCTGACCGCGAGAGCCGGATGATTTCGGGCCGAGGCCTTAAATCTGAATCCGTCTCTAAATTGATAGAGGGAGCATGATGTCGCCCGAAAACCGCTTCACACTTTTCGGCCTCATGCTCTAGAGGGCAGGAAACTCGATGGACCAGCTCGCTCCGACCGAGAAATATTCCCCCTATCGTTTCTTCTCGGCCGAGCAATGGTCGAACTTCCGCGCCGACACGCCGATGACGCTGGGCGAAGACGAGATCAACCGTCTGCGCTCACTGAACGATCCGGTCGACCTGGAAGAAGTCAAGCGCATCTATCTGTCGCTCTCGCGGCTGCTTTCGGCGCATGTCGAGGCCAGCCAGTTGCTGTTTCGCCAGCGCCAGGCCTTCTTCAACGCGCTGGATGTGGTCAAGACACCGTTCATCATCGGCATTGCCGGTTCGGTTGCGGTCGGCAAATCGACCACGGCGCGCGTGCTGAAGGAGCTTCTGGCGCGTTGGCCGTCGAGCCCCAAGGTCGATCTCATCACTACCGACGGGTTCCTGTTGCCCAACAAGGTGTTGCGACGCGACAATCTGATGGAGCGCAAGGGCTTTCCCGACAGCTACGATGTCGGTGCGCTGCTGCGTTTCCTCTCGGGCATCAAGTCGGCGCAGCGCAATGTCCGCGCGCCCGTCTATTCGCATTTGACCTATGACGTCATTCCCGGCGAGTTCGTCACCATCGACCGGCCCGACATTCTGATCTTCGAAGGCATCAACGTTCTGCAGCCCGGCAAATTGCCGAAGGACGGCAAGATCGTGCCGTTCCTGTCGGATTTCTTCGATTTCGCCATTTATATCGACGCCGACGAAAAGCTGATCCACCAATGGTACATCGCCCGCTTCATGCGGCTGCGCGAGACGGCCTTCCGCAATCCGGACTCCTTCTTCCACCGCTATTCGCAGCTTTCGGAAGACGCCGCGCGCGCCATTGCGGAAGGCTTGTGGGCCAACATCAACCTGAAAAACCTGCGCGAGAACATCGTGCCGACACGGGCGCGCGCCGACCTCATCCTGCGCAAGGGCGCCAATCATTTGGTCGAGGAAGTGGCGCTCAGGAAACTGTGACGGCCGCCTCCGGGCGGCTGCCGCCAGCCGCCGATTGCCGGGCCGGGCCTGGCATCAGGATTTCGCCGTCGGGTACCAGCTTGCGGACGGCCGCACATAGGGCGATCGTGAGCGCGACCGCCGCATAACCATCGATCGCATAGTGCCAACCAAGATAGACCGAACTCGCGACTATGAAGGCGACATACAGAAATGCGATGGCGCCCAACCGCTGGTCGTACTCCCAGGTATACACCGCATTCAGGGTGATCAAGGCGACATGAACGCTTGGAAATGCCGATATTCCCGACGCGAGTCCAGTCACACCCTCGGTCTGGAGCGTCCACAGATACTGCTGGTACACGGCGGCGGAACTCGCCGACGGGCTTTGCGCAAGAAACGAAAGCTGTTCACCGAAGCGTGGCACATCGCCGGTGACATAGCCGTAGAACGCCGGTCCGGCCGACATGAACAGCCCGGCCAGGATGTTTCCGACGACCACCCACACCACCATGAAGGACAGCACATAGCGTCTCTTCAGATGCGTGGTGCGTGGTGACGTGACCATGAAAAACAGCATGCTGTAGCAAATGATGAACCACAGCATGTCGTAGTTCCATCCGACGGATTCCCGTACCCAGTCATGCTTGCCGATAACGTAGAGCCATCGCCACGGATCAGTGCCGAAATGCAGATAGGCATCGATATCTGCCAAGGCGCGATCATAGGGGAAACCTTTCCACAGGACGGACATGCCGTTCTTGACCGAGGTGAAGGTGCTTTGGAAAATCATGATGCCCATCAACAGACATATGCCGGAAAAGAGAACCGCCATCCGCTCGGCTGAGAACATCTTGCCCGCAGCAAATTTCCGCCGACGCTCAAATCGATGCAAAAGCCAGCCGGTTTCCAGGAGAAGCGATACCGCCGGCAGCACGAAACCGAAAACCATAAGCCATATCGGCACGTAGGTCTGGTATGCGGTGCGATGGAGCGCGCCGACCCAAGCCAGAAACCCCAGCCCCGTTGCAGTGTAGATGCCAATGAACAGGTAGAGCGATGCATCCGAGCGGGCGATCGAAACCGTGCGCCATGCGGCATTTCGAATGTAGCGCCAAATCACTTCGGATTCGATTTCGAGCATGGTATCCACACCGGGAATGATGACGTTTTGGCGCAGACTAGCGGCCGAAACCTTAAATTCCGTTAGGGATTTTTCATTCGCAAGGTCAGTGGTTCAGTAAGTGCAAGAATGCACTCTCACCTCTTCAAGGCAAGGTCACCCGCCGCAGCGTCAGATTGATCCTGCCGCCATTTTTCAGCAGCGCCGAGGTCGACGGATAGATGCGGTCGACGCCGTGGAAGCAGAGCCGGCCTTCGCCGCCGAGCACGACGACGTCGCCGCTTTTCAGGCGGAACGATTTGGTACCGCCGTCGCGTGTGGCCCCCCTGCCCGTCACTTGGCCGACCCGGAACAGGCAATCGTCGCCAAGTGACACCGAGACCACTGGGGCCGAGAAATCGGCTTCGTCGCGATCCTGGTGCAGACCCATTTTGGCGTCCTGCGTATAGAAATTGACCAGGCAGGCCTCCGGCGGATTCGGATAGGCGGCGACCTCCCGCCACAATTGCAGCAGCGCGTCCGGGATCGGCGGCCATGGCTCTCTGGTGAGTGGGTGCGTTGGCTGGTAGCGATAGCCCAGCTCCTTGTCAGTGACCCAGCCGAGCGTGCCGCAATTGGTCATGCGCACGCTCATCTCCTTGCCGGTCCGCGGCATCGCCGGCACGTACAGCGGCGCCCGCTGTACAATGGTCCTCACCTCTTCGACCAGCGCTTCCTGCGCCGCGCGGGACAGATAACCAGGCATGTGGCGGACGCCTTTGGGCAGAACGAGCATGACTTCGCCTCCGGTTGATACTGAAACCATGCCACCGCCAATCAGAAACGGCGACCCGAAAGCCACCGTTGTCGGCCTCCCTTTCTGTGGCAATGGTGAAACCTTGCGGCTGCGGCAGGGGAGGCCGCTTTATGCACGCAGTCGACGCGCCTTAGTCGTTCTCTACCCGGCCGCGCAGCTTTTTGATCGTGCCGCGCCCTGCCTTGCTTTGCAGCCGCCGCTCCACCGAGCCTTTCGACGGCCTGGTCTTCTTGCGCAGCGGCGGCGGCGGTTCCGCGGCCTTGGCGACCAGCGCCGTCAGCCTTGCCCGGGCATCGGCCCGGTTCTGCTCCTGGGTGCGGAAGCGGCCGGCCTCGATGACGATGACGCCGTCCTTAGTGGCGCGCTGGCCGGCGAGCTTGATCGTGCGCGCGCGCACGCGTTCGGACAGGCCAGCCGCATTGGCGGCGTCGAAGCGCAATTGGACGGCGGTCGCCACCTTGTTGACGTTCTGGCCGCCGGGACCCGACGAGCGGATGAAATCCTCGTGCAGGTCGCCCGGATGGATTACGGCTTCGTCTGATATGATGATGTCGTCGATAGGCATGCCGCAGTCATGGCGCGGCGGACCAAAAAAGAAAAGGCCCGATCGAGATCGCGCCTTTCAAGGATGCTTCGGTGAAGACGCCTCGACTATTCCGCAGCTTCCTGCAGGCGGGGTGCTGCGCCGAGCACGACGGCATCGACATGGCTCTCGAATTTCTCGAAGTTGACGGCGAACATGCCGACCAATCGCGCTGCCTGCCGGTCATAGGCTGCCTTGTCAGCCCAGGTCGAACGCGGGTCGAGAATGGCGCTGTCGACGCCAGGCACAGCAACCGGCACCTCGAAGCCGAAATTGGCGTCGGTGCGGAAACCGGACGCCTTCAACGAACCGTCAAGCGCTGCGGCCAGCAAGGCGCGCGTCGCCTTGATCGGCATGCGCTTGCCGGTGCCGTAGGCGCCGCCGGTCCAGCCGGTGTTGACCAGCCAGCAATCGGCGCCGTGGCGGGCGATCAGCTCGCGCAGCAGATTGCCGTATTCCTTGGGGTGGCGCGGCATGAACGGGGCGCCGAAGCAGGTCGAGAAAGTCGCTTCCGGCTCGGTAACGCCCTTCTCGGTGCCGGCCACCTTGGCGGTGTAGCCGGAGAGGAAGTGGTACATCGCCTGCGCCGGGGTCAGCCGGGCGATCGGCGGCATGATGCCGAAGGCATCGGCGGTCAGCATGATGATGTTTTTCGGATGGCTGGCGCGTCCGCTCTTCGAGGCATTGGGAATGAAGTCGAGCGGATAGGCGCAGCGCGTGTTTTCGGTGAGCCGGCCGTCGTTGAAGTCCGGCACGCGGTCGGCGTCGAGCACGACATTTTCCAGCACCGTGCCGAAACGCTGCGTGGTGGCGAAAATCTCCGGCTCGGCCTCGGCCGACAGCCGGATCGTCTTGGCGTAGCAGCCGCCTTCGAAGTTGAAGATGCCGTGCGGTCCCCAGCCGTGCTCGTCGTCGCCGATGAGCGTACGTGACGGATCGGCCGACAGCGTCGTCTTGCCGGTGCCCGACAGGCCGAAGAAGATCGCTGCGTCGCCGCCCGGGCCCTCATTGGCCGAGCAGTGCATCGGCATGACGCCCTTTTCCGGCAGCAGATAGTTCAGCATGGTGAACACCGACTTCTTCATCTCGCCGGCATAGGAAGTGCCGCCGATCAGCACGATCTTGCGGGCGAGATCGACCGCAATCACCGTATCGGTGCGGCTGCCGTGACGGGCCGGATCGGCGCGGAAGGACGGCAGGTCGATGATCGTCATCTCCGGCACGAAATCCTCGAGCTCGGCGGCCTGCGGGCGGATCAAAAGATTGCGGATGAACAGCGAGTGCCAGGCGAATTCGGTGATGACCCGCGTCGGCAGCTTCAGCTCGGCATCGGCGCCGCCGACGAGGTCCTGCACATAGAGATCGCTATTCGCGGCGTGGACAAGGAAATCGGCGAGCAGCATTTCGAACTGGCCCGCCGAAATCGCCTTGTTGTTGTCCCACCAGACATGGGGCTCGGTGGCGCCATCGCGGACGACAAACTTGTCCTTGGGCGAGCGGCCAGTGTGCTGGCCGGTCTCGGCAAGCAGCGCGCCGCCGGCGGTCAACCGGGCCTCGCCACGACGGATCGCTGCCTCATAAAGGGCGGCCGCACCAAAATTATAATGCACCGTGCCGGTGGTTTTCAGGCCGATACGATCGATCGCGCAAGCAGAATTGCGTTTGCCGACTTCCGACATCAAGGGTCCCTTCTTCTGGATTCGCCGCACTTTGCCGGCGCGTTTCCGGCGAGCCCGCGTTAGGGGCTGAGACGGTGAGAACCAGAAAACTCGAATGATATCAAATCATTAATCGATTTAAAAATTTTGAAAGTTGTTTAAATCGTTTATATGTGCAAAAAATCACGGTGGTTGCCCAAAGGATTGGCACACAGTGTTCGTCCAACCCGTGTAGAGGTTCCGATGGGGCCGCCGGCAAGCCGTCCGCGACAGCGGGTGGAGCCTGTGCCACATTTTGTACCTAATTTGTCCTGCAAAAGCCCCTTCTCTAAGACAGAAGGGACAGCTCATGAGGGAGCCGCTTGAAATGGCAACAATCGCGCTTGTCGATGACGACCGCAACATTCTGACATCGGTGTCGATCGCCCTCGAGTCCGAGGGGTATCGCGTCGAGACCTACACGGATGGTGCGTCGGCGCTGGAAGGCCTGGCGGCGCGGCCGCCGAATCTCGCCATCCTCGACATCAAGATGCCGCGCATGGACGGCATGGAGCTGTTGCGCCGGATGCGGCAGAAGTCCGACCTGCCGGTGATCTTCCTGACCTCGAAGGACGATGAGATCGATGAGCTTTTCGGCCTCAAGATGGGCGCCGACGATTTCATCCGCAAACCGTTCTCGCAGCGCCTGCTGGTCGAGCGGGTGCGCGCCGTGCTGCGCCGCGCCAGCGCCCGCGAAGCTGCGGCAAAGGCGCCCAGCCAGCAGGCCCGTTCGCTGGAACGCGGCCAGCTCGTCATGGACCAGGAACGCCATACCTGCACCTGGAAGGGCGAGCCGGTGACGCTGACGGTCACCGAATTTCTCATCCTGCACTCGTTGGCGCAGCGCCCAGGCGTGGTAAAAAGCCGTGATGCGCTGATGGATTCCGCCTATGATGAGCAGGTCTATGTCGACGACCGCACCATCGATAGCCACATCAAGCGGCTGCGCAAGAAGTTCAAGGCCGTCGATGACGACTTCGAAATGATCGAAACCCTTTACGGAGTCGGATACCGGTTCCGCGAAGCTTGAGTTGATGCATGTCGCCCAAAAGTGGTCGCGGTTTTTGGGACGACGACATGCATAAAACCAAAGACTAGGCGGGAGCTGCTATTCGATGGCAGTGGATGTACAGCGGAGCAGACGAACGAGCGCTGTCAGGCGGTCGCGGATTCTGCCCGCATTCCTGTCGAGGTTGACGGTGCCGATGCGCCGCTTCCTCGGCCACCACATCTTTTCCAGCCTGACCCGGCGCATCCTGTTCCTCAACCTGGCCGGCCTCGCCGTGCTGGTCACCGGCATCCTCTATCTCAACACCTTCCGCGACGGGCTGATCGACGCCCGCGTCGAAAGCCTGATGACGCAGGGCGAGATCATCGCCGGCGCCATTGCCGCGTCGGCGACGGTCGAGACCGATTCGATCAGCATCGATCCGGAAAAACTGCTCGAACTGCAGGCCGGTGAAAGCCTGGGGCCGGGCTCCGACCAGCTCGACAATCTGGATTTCCCGATCAATCCCGAGCGCGTCGCGCCGGTGCTGCGGCGGCTGATTTCGCCGACGCGCACCCGGGCCCGCATCTATGACCGCGACGCCAATCTGCTGCTCGATTCGCGCCATCTCTATTCGCGCGGCCAAATCCTGCGCTACGACCTGCCGCCGGTCGAGGACGAGCAGCCGGATATGCTGGAGCGCGTGCAGAAATTCGTCTTCGACTTCTTCCGCAACAAGGACCTGCCCGTCTACCATGAGCAGCCGGGCGGCAACGGTGCGGCCTTCCCGGAAGTGGTCAAGGCGCTGACCGGCAGTCCATCGACGATCGTGCGGGTGAGCGAACAGGGCGAGCAGATCGTTTCGGTGGCGGTGCCGATCCAGCGCTTCCGTGCCGTTCTCGGCGTGCTGATGCTGTCGACGGAAGGCGGCGACATCGACAAGATCGTCGCCGCCGAACGCAAGGCTATTTTGCGCGTGTTCGGCATCGCCGCCCTGGTCACCGCCATCCTGTCGATGCTGCTCGCATCCACCATCGCCAATCCGCTGCGCCGGCTATCGGCGGCGGCAGTGCGGGTGCGGCGCGGCGTCAAGAGCCGCGAGGAGATCCCCGACTTTTCCGACCGCCAGGACGAGATCGGCAATTTGTCGGTCGCGGTGCGCGATATGACCAATGCGCTCTATGCCCGCATCGAGGCGATCGAAAGCTTCGCCGCCGATGTCTCGCACGAACTGAAGAACCCGCTGACGTCGCTGCGCAGCGCGGTGGAGACCTTGCCGCTGGCCAAGAACGACAATTCACGCGGCAGGCTGATGGAGATCATCCAGCACGATGTCCGGCGTCTCGACCGGCTGATCACCGACATTTCCGATGCCTCGCGCCTAGACGCCGAACTGGCGCGTGAGGATGCCGCCACGGTCGATTTGAAGAAATTCATCACCGATCTCGTCGCCGTGTCGCGCGAAGCGACGCGCAACAAAAAGGCTGTCGAGATCGAATTCAAGGCCGCCAAGCTGCCGCAAGGCGTCAAAGGCTATTTCGTCACCGGCCATGATCTCAGGATCGGCCAGGTCATCACCAATCTGATCGAGAATGCCCGCTCCTTCGTGCCGGAGGACCACGGCCATATCGCCATTTCCCTGGCACGCTCGGGCAAGGTCAACATCGTCACCGTCGACGACAACGGCCCCGGAATCCGCGCCGACGCCATCGACCGCATCTTCGAGCGCTTCTACACCGACCGCCCGGCCGGCGAGGCGTTCGGCCAGAATTCGGGGCTTGGCCTGTCGATATCCAGGCAGATCGTCGAAGCCCATGGCGGCACGCTGACCGCCGAGAACATCCCCGGCACCAAGCCCGGCGACATCAAGGGCGCGCGCTTCGTCGTTACGCTGCCGGCAGAAGGCTGATCGCGGCTGCGCATGCCCGATCCCACCGCGGAACCCGAGAACATCCATGCCACCGCAGTCCTGATTGGCGAGCGGGGCGTCCTGATCACCGGGCCGTCCGGCTCGGGCAAGACAACGCTGGCGCTGGCGCTCATCGACCATTTCAGCCGGCTCGGGCTGTTTACGCGGCTGATCGGCGACGACCAGCTGTTTGTCGCGGCGCGTTTCGGGCGGCTGGTCTGCCATGCGCCCGCCAGCATTGCCGGCCTCACAGAGGTGCCCGGGCTTGGTCCGAAGCCGCTTTTGTTCCAACCTGTGGGGGTCATCGACCTTACGATCCAGCTGGTTGCCGCAAACGCTGTGGAGCGTTTCCAGGAAGAGTCGAGCGCGACCATTGCCGGCTGTGTGGTGCCGCGCATCGACCTCGTTCAGCGCAACGTCACTGCGGCTTTGCCGGCGGTAATGGCGCGGCTGGCGATTGCGCCTTTCGTATGATCCGCCGCCGGTTTTTTGCTGCAATGCGTCAAATTGGCCATGGCCGACGCAATTTTGGGCTTGTCAACGCGCCGCGCGTCGACAAGATAGCGCTCCCGCCGCCTGGGATGGCCGGCGAGCATAAAAAGCGCCTGTGAAGCGGCGATGACGGGAGCCACCATAGAATGATCGGACTCGTGCTTGTAACGCACGGTCAACTGGCCGCCGAGTTCCGCCATGCCGTGGAACATGTCGTGGGGCCACAAGACAATTTCGAAACCGTGGCAATCGGCGCCGATGACGATATGGAGCAGCGTCGGCGCGATATCGTCGACGCCGTCGGCCGCGTCGACACCGGGACCGGCGTCATCGTTCTGACCGATATGTTCGGAGGCACGCCTTCCAACCTCGCCATTTCGGTGATGGAATCCGGTCGCACCGAGGTCATCGCCGGCATGAACCTGCCGATGCTGATCAAGCTGTCGTCGATCCGCAAGGGCGACAACATGGCGACCGCGCTCGACGAGGCGCAGGCCGCGGGGCGCAAATACATCAACGTCGCAAGTCAGCTGCTGAGCAGCAAATGAACGCGCTGTCGCCCGGTGAGATCGTGCGCGAGTTCCCGATCGTCAACCAGCGCGGCCTGCATGCGCGCGCCTCGGCGAAGTTCGTCCAGGTCGCCAGCGGCTTCGACGCCACCGTCCATGTCGAGAAGGATGGTCTCAAGGTCGGCGGCACCTCGATCATGGGGCTGATGATGCTGGCGGCGAGCCCCGGTTATTCGATCCGCGTCACCGCCAGCGGCGCTGAAGCCGCAGCGGCGATGGACGCGCTGGAGCAGCTGGTCGCCTCGCGCTTCGGCGAAGAGTGCTGAAGTTTTTGCTTTGAACGCCGTTGTCCCAAAACCGCGGGATACTTTTGGGCGGCATGCATCCCCGTAAAACACATACGCGCATAAAGATTTCTTTATATCCCATTGTCGTCTTGGCGGCGATCTGCTAGTCAGGCCGGCATTCCGCGCCCTTCGACGCGCCGTGTGGCGCAGGCGCATTCTGAAAACAAATCACACCGGAGCACTGCCATGACAGGTAGCAAGGACTATGTGGTCGCCGACATCTCGCTTGCCGGCTGGGGCCGCAAGGAACTCGATATCGCCGAAACCGAAATGCCGGGCCTGATGGCCTGCCGCGAGGAATTCGGCGACAAGAAGCCGTTGAAAGGTGCGCGCATCACCGGCTCGCTGCACATGACCATCCAGACTGCGGTGCTGATCGAGACGCTGAAGGCGCTTGGCGCCGATATCCGCTGGGCCTCGTGCAACATCTTCTCGACCCAGGACCATGCGGCCGCAGCCATCGCCGAGGCCGGCATCCCGGTGTTCGCCGTCAAGGGCGAGTCGCTCGAGGAGTATTGGGACTATACCGACAGGATCTTCCAGTGGGCCGATGGGGGCCTCTCCAACATGATCCTCGACGATGGCGGCGACGCCACCATGTACATACTGATCGGCGCCCGCGCCGAGGCCGGCGAGGACGTGCTGTCCAACCCGCAGAGCGAGGAAGAGGAATACTTCTACGCCCAGGTCAAGAAGCGCCTGAAGGCCTCACCCGGCTTCTTCACCAAGCAGAAGGAAGCCATTCGCGGAGTCACCGAAGAGACGACGACGGGCGTCAACCGGCTCTACCAGCTGCAGAAGAAGGGCCTGCTGCCCTTCCCGGCGATCAACGTCAACGACTCGGTCACCAAGTCGAAGTTCGACAACAAATATGGCTGCAAGGAATCGCTGGTCGACGGCATCCGCCGCGGCACCGACACCATGATGGCCGGCAAGGTTGCGGTCGTCTGCGGCTATGGCGACGTCGGCAAGGGCTCGTCGGCTTCGCTCAAGGGCGCCGGCGCCCGCGTCAAGGTCACGGAAGTCGATCCGATCTGCGCGCTGCAGGCGGCGATGGACGGCTTTGAAGTCGTCACGCTGGAAGATGCCGCACCAACCGCCGACATCGTCATCACCACCACCGGCAACAAGGATGTCGTCACCCTCGACCACATGCGCTCGATGAAGGACATGGTGATCGTCGGCAATATCGGCCACTTCGACAATGAGATCCAGGTCGCGTCGCTGCGCAACCTGCAATGGACCAACGTCAAGCCGCAGGTCGACATGATAACCTTCCCGGACGGCAAGCGGATGATCCTGCTGTCCGAGGGGCGCCTGCTCAACCTCGGCAACGCGACCGGTCATCCGAGCTTCGTGATGTCGGCTTCGTTCACCAATCAGGTGCTGGCGCAGATCGAGCTCTACACCAAGCCCGGCCAGTACCAGAACCAGGTCTATGTGCTGCCCAAGCACCTCGACGAGAAGGTGGCGCGTCTGCATCTCGACAAGCTTGGAGCCCGCTTGACCGAACTTTCCGGCGAACAGGCCGCCTATATCGGCGTGACCCCGCAGGGTCCGTTCAAGCCGGAACACTACCGCTATTAGCCAAAGCGGCGTTTACCACTAGATATTGAAGCCGGGCGATTGACTTTTCGCCCGGCTTCTTTTTTGCGCGGATGATTCTTCACGCCGATTCCAGCACGCGCTATTGTGCTGATTCGTGGGCCGGGGACGAGGCCGGCGTACGCATCGAGAGCATGATTCGAACCGAAGGACCGCGTCAGCGAAAAGTGGGAAGCGGTTTTCGGAAAAGATCATGCTCTTTAGAAAAGAGTTAGGTCAGAAGGGCGTTTCCATCAAACGTGATCCTGATCTAGGCGGTCTTGCATTCAGGCGGCGAAGAGGACCAAGGCATGCCGGGGGAAAACCCGCCTCGCGCGGGATCGGCCGTTTCCGGCGGCCATGACGATTCCGATAGCAATGGCTCCGTCACGACAGGCGGTGGCCTGAAGAGGCGCGTTGGCGCCCGCACCGCCGGCTTTCTTGCCACCTCAGCTCTTGCCGGCCCGCTCACCTCGTTTGCCGCCCATGCCGAGCCGGCCATTGCGCAGAAGGCCGGACTGTCGGTCAGCGCGGTCGAAGTCATCCAGCTCGCCATGTTCGTCGGCGTCATGGGCGCGGCACTGGTCTCGGCCATCTTCCTGATCCGCGAAAGAGCCCGCACCTCGGCGCAGAATGTCGAACTCAGAGCCCGCATTGCCGACATCAATGCGGCGCTGCAGCGCTCCGAGGCGCTGCTCAATCTGCGTGACCAGCGCGTCATCGTCTGGGCGTCGGAGAACAAGAAGCCGGAGCTGATCGGCACGCTGCCGCTGGAAAGCGGTGCGCCGGACGACCGTGCAGCCTTCCTCGCCTTCGGCCGCTGGCTGATGCCGCGCTCGGCGGCGGCGCTCGAAAATGCCGTCGCTGGTCTGCGCGATAAAGCGAAACCCTTTGATCTCGTGATCGAATCGCAGGCCGGGGCGCCGCTTGAAGTGCATGGCCGCAAGAGCGCCGCGCATGTGCTGGTGCGCTTCGTCTCGCTGTCGGAAACTCAGAGGAGCCAAGCCAGGCTGAAGATCGAGAACCAGCGTCTGGCCGCCGACTACGAGACCATGATCGGCCTGCTCGACGCCTTGCCGATGCCGGCCTGGCTGCGCGCCACCGACGGGCGGCTGAAATGGGTCAACCGTGCCTATGCCGGAGCGGTCGAGGCACCGAACGCCGAGACCGCCGTGCGCGAAGCCAAGGAATTCCTCGGCGCCCAAGCGCGCGAACAGATCGCCGCGCAGCACAAATCGCGCCCAATCTTCGAACAAACGCTGTCGACAGTGATCGAGGGCGACCGCCGCGTGTTCGCCGTCACCGACTTCGCCGGTGCCGACGGCTCGGCCGGCCTTGCCTGCGACACCAGCGCCACCGAAACCATTCGCGGCGAATATGAGCGCACGGTGCGCAGCCATGCCGACACGCTCGACCAGCTCAACACGGCGGTGGCGATCTTCGATGCCAACGAGAAGTTGCGCTTCTTCAACCAGGCGTTCCAGAAACTGTGGGGGCTGGACCCGGGCTTCCTGCACAGCGCGCCCGACAATGCGCTGCTGCTCGACCGGCTGCGCAGCGAAGGCAAGATCGCCGAGCAGCCGGAATGGCGGCGCTGGAAAGAAGGCCTGCTTGGTGCCTACCGCGCGGTGGAATCGCAAGAGCATTGGTGGCATCTGCCCGACGGCAAGACCATCCGCGTGGTGGCCAACCCGCAGCCGAAGGGCGGCGTGACCTGGGTGTTCGAGAACCTGACCGAGAAGATGGACCTGGAAAGCCGCTACCAGACGGCGGTGCGGGTCCAGGGCGAAACGCTCGACAATCTGGCCGAAGGCGTCGCCGTGTTCGGTCCCGATGGGCGGCTGCGCCTGTCGAACCCGGCCTTTGTCGCGCTGTGGGGACTGAGCCAGGATGTGATCAAGCCCAACGTCCATGTCTCGGCGATCCGCGATCTCAGCGACCAGCGCGCCGTCGACAGCCCGTGGGGCGGGTTCGTCGCCGCCATCACCGGTTTCGACGACGAGCGCCGCGACCGCCATGGCCAGACCGAACTGAAGAACGGCACAGTGCTCAGCTACGCCGTCATCCCGCTGCCCAACGGCCAGGTGATGATGACCTTTGTGGACGTCACCGACAGCGTCAATGTCGAGCGCGCGCTGAAGGACAAGAACGAAGCGCTGCAGAAATCCGACCAGCTGAAGAACGAGTTCGTGCAGCACGTCTCCTACGAGCTGCGCTCGCCGCTGACCAACATCATCGGCTTCACCGAGCTTCTGTCGCTGCCGGCGACCGGGCCGCTCAGCCCAAAGCAGCGCGAATATGTCGAGCATGTCGGCTCGTCATCCTCGGTGCTGCTCACCATCGTCAACGACATACTCGACCTCGCCACCGTCGACGCCGGCATCATGCAGCTCGACATTTCGGAAGTAAGCGTCGAGCGCACCATCGAGGCCGCGGCCGAACTGGTCGCCGACCGGCTGCAAGAGCATTCGATCAAGCTCCGGATCGACGCCGCTGCGGCGCCGAAGAGTTTTCACGGCGACGAGACCCGGGTTCGCCAGATCCTCTACAATCTGCTCAGCAACGCCGCCAATTACGCGCCGGAGGCGAGCACTATCACGCTTGCCTGCCGGCATTTGGAGCAAGGTGTGGAATTCTCCGTCCATGACAACGGCCCCGGCATGCCGCCGGACCTGCTCGATTCGGTGTTCCGCCGCTTCGAGCCGCGCACCAATGGCGGGCGCCGGCGCGGTGCGGGCTTAGGCCTGTCGATCGTCAAGAGCTTTGTCGAGCTGCACGGCGGCAGCGTGCGCATCGAGACCGGCAAGGACAAGGGCACCACCGTCATCTGCACCTTCCCCGATGCACCGTCGGGCATCCGCGCCGCGGCCGAGTAGCGCGCTCGATGACTGTTGTTGTGCTGGAGCGTTTTCTCGCCGACGAGGCTGCGACCGCAAGGCTCGGCGAAGACCTGGCCATGGCGCTGCGGCCGGGCGACGTGCTGGCGCTCAAGGGCGATCTCGGCGCCGGCAAGTCGACGCTGGCGCGGGCCCTGATCAGGGCGCTGGCCGATGATGCCGGCCTCGATGTGCCGAGCCCTACCTTCACCTTGGTGCAAAGCTACGACACGCGCATCCCCGTGCACCATTTCGATCTCTATCGCCTGTCCTCGGCCGGCGAGATGGACGAGCTGGGTTTCGACGAGGCGCTGCTGCAGGGCGCTGCCCTTGTCGAGTGGCCGGAACGGGCGGAGGCCGCTCTTCCGAGAACGTCGATCTGGATCGAACTCGTCCATCAGGACGAAGGACGATTGGCGAAACTATCGGGCCAAGGCGTTGCCTTCGAACGCGTGGCGCGATCGCTGGCGATGCGCGATTTCCTCAAAACGGCCGGTTGGGGCGACGCCGCGCGGCGCCATTTCGTCGGCGACGCCTCGGCGCGCTCCTATGAGATTGTTTCGCTCGCCGGCCTTGCGCCGCGCGTGCTGATGAATTCGCCAAGGCTGGTGCTGGGGCCGCCGGTGCGCGACGGCAAGCCCTATGCCGTGATCGCCCACACGGCGCAGTCGGTCACCGCTTTCGTCGCCATCGACAAGGCGCTGCTGGCGCAAGGTGTCAGTGTCCCAAAAATCCATGCCGAGGATCTCGAACGGGGCTTTCTGCTGCTGGAGCATCTGGGCTCGGAAGGTTTTCTCGACGGCAATGATGAGCCGGTGGCCGAGCGCTACGCGGCAGCGGCCGAATTGCTGGCGATGATGCATGGGAAGACCTGGCCGCAGCGCATGGAGGCCGTGCCGGGCGTCTTCCACGAGGTGCCGCCCTTCGATCGCGACGCCATGCTGATCGAAGCCGATCTCTTGGTCGATTGGTATGTGCCGATGGTGACCGGCAGCCCGGCAAGCGAGGCTTTACGCGCCGGCTATCACAGGGAATGGAACGCGGTTCTCGATCGGCTGGACACACAGGAATACACGCTGATGCTGCGCGACTTCCATTCGCCCAACATCATCTGGCGCGGTGACCGCAAAGGCCACGACCGCCTCGGCATCGTCGACGTCCAGGACGCGCTGATGGGTCCGGCGCCCTATGACGTTGCGTCGCTGGCCATGGATGCCCGCGTCACCGTTGCGCCCGATATCGAGCAGCGGACCGTGGACGCCTATGTCGCTGCGCGCCACGCCGCCGGCGGCTTCGATGAGGACGCCTTCCGCGCGGCCTATGCGATCATGGCGGCGCAGCGCAATTCGAAGATCCTCGGCATTTTCGTGCGGCTCGAAAAGCGCGACGGCAAGCCCTATTATCTCCGACACCTGCCGCGCATCCGCGATTATCTCAGGCGGGCGCTGGCGCACCCGACGCTGGCTCAGTTGAAGGAGTTTTACATGGCACATGGCCTGCTGGAGGAACGGCTCCCGTGACCTTGACCACAGCGATGGTGCTGGCGGCTGGTCTTGGCAAGCGCATGCGGCCGATCACCGACACCATGCCGAAGCCGCTGGTGCGGATCGCCGGCAGGACCTTGCTCGACTGGGGGCTGGACAGTCTCGAAGCGGCCGGCGTCGAGAAAGCCATCGTCAACGTGCACTATCTGCCGGACCAGATCGTCGCCCATATCGCCCACAGGCGGGCGCCAAAGATCGTCATTTCCGACGAGCGCGACGCGCTGCTGAATTCGGCGGGTGGCATCGTCAAGGCATTGCCGCTGCTGGGTGCCGAACCCTTCTACATCATCAACGCCGATACGTTCTGGATCGACAGCGGCCAGCCCAGCCTCGAGCGCCTTGCCCTTGCATGGGACGGCGCGAAAATGGATATTCTGCTGATGCTTACCGATCTCGACTCGGCCACCGGACACGGTGTCGGCACGGATTTCCTGATGGCGCCGGATGGCGGCATGCGGCGCTCGAAAGGCGATCCGGCCGGGTTGATCTATGCCGGAGCGGCAATCGTCAATCCCGCCATCTTCAGGGATGCGCCGGCCGGGGCGCATTCGCTCAACACCTATTTCGACAAGGCAATCGCCTCTGGCCGTCTGTTCGGCATGCAGATGCGCGGAAGCTGGATCACCGTCGGCACTCCCGACGCCATTCCGCAGGCGGAAGCGGCGGTCGCCGACGCTCTCGCGAAGGTGGTATGAGCGGCGCGCGCCGCGTTCTTTCGATCCCGCCCGGAGCGCCATTCCTGCCGACTCTGGCCGAGGCCTTGCTGGCCGGACGGCTGGTGCCCGGCTTCCGGTTCGACGGCGATCCGCTGGCGCTGGCTGATGTCACCATCTATGTGCCGACACGGCGCGCGGCTCGCGCGCTGCGCGGCGCCTTTGTCGACGCGCTTTCAGGACCGGGAGGGAGCCGTCGTTCGGCGATCCTGCCGGTCATCCGCCCGCTCGGAGAGTTCGACGAGGACGAAGCCGCCTTCGACGCCGGCACGCCGACCGAGCTTGAAATGGCGCCGCCGATCGCAGCCATCGAACGCCTGCTGCTGCTGGCGCCGCTGGTGCAGGCCTGGAAGCGCACCCTGCCGGCGCATGTCCTTGATATGTTCAACGAAGAGATTGTCGTGCCGGCCTCCGCCGCCGATGCGATCTGGCTGGCGCGCGACCTCGCCCGGCTGATGGACGAAATCGAAACCGAAGGCACGGACTGGACCAGGCTTGCCGATCTGGTCACCGGCAATCTTGCCGGTTGGTGGCTGGTGACGCTCGATTTCCTCCGTATCGTCACCGAGGCCTGGCCGAAATTGCTGGAGGAGCGCGACCGCTCCAACCCGGCCGCGCACCGCAATGCGCTGATCCGGCGCGAGGCGAAGCGGCTGGAACGCAACCCGCCCAAAGGCCCGGTGATCGCCGCCGGCTCGACGGGCTCTATTCCGGCCACGGCCGAACTGCTTGCCACGGTCGCCAGCCTGCCTAACGGCGCCGTGGTGCTGCCCGGGCTCGATGGGATGCTGGACGAACCGTCTTTTGCCGCGATTGCGGCGCCCGGTGCGCGGCCGGCACTGCTCGGCCACCCGCAATACGGCATGGCCAAGCTGATCGGCAAGGTTGGCGTGCTGCGTGGCGATGTCGAGGAAGTGGTCGCCGCCGAGCCCGCACTGGTGCTCCGCGCGGCCCTTGTCGGCGAGGCGCTGCGTCCGGCCGAGACCACGGAACTATGGGCCGAGACCCGCATACGCTTGAACGCCCTGGATATCGCCGAGGCCTTCGCCCACGTGACGCTGGTCGAAGCCGCCAGCGAACGCGACGAGGCGGCGGCGATCGCCATCGCGCTGAAAACCGCCGTGGAACAGCCGGGGCACAGGGCAGCGCTCGTTACCGGCGACCGCGGGCTGGCGCGGCGCGTCTCGGCCGAGCTGTTGCGCTTCGGTGTGATCGCTGACGATTCCGGCGGCACGCCGCTCGCCAACACGCCTGCAGCCAGCCTGCTGCGGCTCACACTTCAAGCGGTATTCCGGCCCGGCGATCCCGTCGGCCTTTTGTCGCTGCTCAAGCATCCGCTGCTCGGGCTCGGACTTGAGCGCACCGGCGTGCGCCATGCCGCCGAGCTCATCGAACTCGTGGCGCTGCGCGGCGGCACCGGACGCCCCGACATCGCTTCTTTGCCAGCACTGTTCGAGGAGCGTCTCGCCGGGCTGAGCGGGGACAAGCGCCAGCCCTTCTGGTTTTCGCGCCTGAGCGTGCGCGGCATCGACGATGCCCGCGACATGCTGAGCCGGCTTGTGACGGCACTGGCGCCGCTGACCGCCTTTCGCGGTGAAGAGAATGCCGATCTTGTCGCGTTGACCAGAGCGAGCGTCGCCGCGCTGGAAAATCTCGGCCGCACGGCGGAGGGCAGCCTGGCTGAATTTTATGCCGGCGACGCCGGCGAGAAACTCGCCGAGCTGCTGCGCGGTGTGGTCGCGGCCTCGGCGTCGTTCGACTTCCCGGCCGACGAATGGCCTGATGTGATGGACGCGCTGGTAGCACCGGAAACGGTCAAGCCCGGGCAAGGCACCGACCGCAACATCGCCATTTGGGGGGCGCTGGAAGCGCGGCTGCAGAATGTCGACACGATGGTCATTGGCGGGCTGAACGAGGGCGTGTGGCCACGCAAGCCGGAAAGCGATCGCTTCATGTCGCGGTTGATGAAGACCGGCATCGATCTCGAGCCGCCGGAGCGCCGTATCGGCCTTGCCGCCCACGACTTCCAGATGGCGATGGGGGCGAAAAAGGTGGTGCTGACGCGCTCCGCCCGAGCCGGCGACGCACCGGCGGTGCCGTCGCGCTGGCTGCAGCGCATCCTCACCTTCATCGGCAAGGATCCGGCGGCCGCATTGCGCGGGCGCGGCGACGAATTGCTTGCCTGGGCGCGCGCGCTCGATGCCGGCGAGCGGCAGCATTTCGCGCCGCGACCGCAGCCGAAACCGCCGCTGAGCATGCGGCCCACCCACTTCTCGGTGACTGAGATCGAGACGCTGCGCCGCGACCCCTATGCAGTCTATGCCAAGCGTATTCTGAGCCTTCTGCCGCTCGAGCCGGTGATCCGCGACCCCGGCGCGGCCGAGCGCGGCACGCTGTTTCATGACATCCTGCATCTGTTCTCGACAGAGATAGCGGATCCCCGTGCGCCCGAAGCTCTGGAACGCCTCATCGCTGCCGGCCGGACCTGCTTTGCCGAGATCGCCCTGCCCGCCGATGTCGAGGCTGTGTGGTGGCCGCGCTTCGAAAAGCTTGCCGCCAACATCATCGAATGGGAGCGCGGCCGCGCTCCCGCCGTCGCTCGGCGGCATGCCGAGGAGCGCGCCGAAAAAACCGCTGTCGGCCGCACCGGCGTGACGCTGTCCGGCTATGCCGACCGCGTCGACCTTTTGGCCGGTGGCATGGCCGACATTCTCGACTACAAGACCGGCTCGTCCCCGTCCAAGGCGCAGGCCCACACGCTGCTGGCGCCACAGCTGGCGCTCGAAGGGGCGCTGCTCCGGCGCGGCGCCTTCAAGGGGCTTGGCGCGCGGGAACCCTCCCAGCTTGCATTTGTGCGGCTGAAGCCGAATGGCGAAGTGTTCGAGGAATCCATCCTCGACTACAACCGCCAGCCCCGGACCGCCGAAGACCTCGCCGAAGAGGCCTGGGCGCGGCTGGAAAAACTGCTCATTCACTATGCCGATCCGGCGACCGGCTACCTGTCGCGGGCGCTGCCGTTTCGCGAGGGCGAGAGCGATGGCGATTACGACCATCTGGCGCGCGTGCTCGAATGGTCGGCCGGCGGCGACAGCGATGACGAGGCGGGGGAGACATGAAAAAAGCCTATCCCATCCCCAGCGAAACCGCCGCCAGCCAGGCGCGCGCTTCCGACCCGAAGAACTCGGCCTGGGTGTCGGCCAATGCCGGCTCGGGCAAGACGCATGTGCTGGCCCAGCGCGTCATCCGGCTGCTGCTCAACGGCACCGATCCGTCGAAGATCCTGTGCCTGACCTATACGCGGGCGGCCGCCGCCAACATGTCGAACCGCGTGTTCTCGACCCTGTCGGAATGGACGGCGCTCGGCGATGCCGAGCTTGCCACAAGGATTGAGGCGGTGGACGGCCGCCGGCCCGACCGCGACACGATGCGGCGGGCGCGCCGGCTGTTTGCCGAAGCGCTGGAAACGCCGGGCGGGCTGAAAATCCAGACCATCCACGCCTTCTGCGAATCGGTGCTGCACCAGTTCCCGCTGGAGGCCAACATCCCGGCGCATTTCGAAATGCTCGATCCGCAGATGGAGGCCTCGCTGTTTGCCGGCGCCCGCCGCGACATGATTTCGGGCACGTCAGCCGGAGACGCCGGACTGGCCGAGGCCTTTGCCACCGTGCTGGAGCGCGGCGGCGAACACGGACTCGATGCGCTGCTCGCCGAAATCGTGCGCAAGCGCGACGGCTTACGCGGCTTCATCGATGCGGTCCGGCGCGACGGCGGCGGCTTTCAGGCCCTGTTCGACGAATTCCATTTTCGCCCCGGGCAGAGCGCCGAAGACATAGCGGCATCGGTATGGCCGCTGCCGGGTTTCCTGCCGGACTTCTTTGCAGTGTTCGCCAGTGCCGCCGAGGCCACCGACGCCCGCACCGTGCTCAACAATCTCTTGCCCTATGCCCGCTTGGCCTTTGCCGAGACGGACCCGACCCGCCGGCTGCAGATGCTCGGCAAAGCCTTTCTCAAGGCCGATGGCGACCCCTATGATCCCTCAAAGTTGTTCAAGAAGGCGCTGCTCGGCCGGCTGCCCGACCTTCCCGAGCGCTATCTGGCGGCCGTCAAGGCGATAACAGAGGTCTCCGACCGGCTGGCGCTGTTCCGGATGCTGGAAGGCACGGTCGCGGCGTTGACCATAGCCGACTGGCTGATCGTGCGGTACGAGCGCCTGAAGCGCAGCCGCGGCTTTCTCGACTTCAACGACCTCATCACCCGCACGGTCAACCTTCTGGCGCGGCCGGATGCCGGACCCTGGGTGCAGTACAAGCTCGACCAGGGTATCGACCACATCCTGCTGGACGAGGCGCAGGACACCAGCCCCGACCAATGGGAGGTGGTGAAGCGGCTGGCGGAGGAGTTCTTTGCCGGCCACGGCCAGCGCGGCACGACCAATCGCACGGTGTTCGCCGTCGGCGACGAAAAGCAGTCGATCTATTCCTTTCAGGGTGCCGCGCCGGATTCCTTCGCCGACAGCCGGCTCTTGTTTTCCGGACGCGTGAACGCCGCCAATGCTTCGTTTGCCGACCTGAAACTGACCTGGTCGTTCCGGTCGGCCGACGACGTGCTTGCCGCCGTCGACCGCGTCTTTGCCGATCCGGGCGTGCGGCGCGGCATCAGCCATGACCCCGATCCGCTCGACCACAAGGCGATCCGCAACGACGCGCCTGGCTATGTCGAGGTCTGGCCGTCGCTCGGCGCTGACGCCGTCGAGGAGCCCGACGACTGGACGTTGCCGGTCAATCATGCCAGCGCGCCGGCTGTGCGGGTGGCCGAGCACGTGGCTGCGACCATCCAGACCTGGCTCAAGGACCGCGAGATCATCGAGGGCAAGGGACACAGGTTAAGGGCCGGCGACATACTGGTGCTGGTGCGCAAGCGCGACCGCTTCGTCCATGCGCTGTCGCGCGCGCTGAAGGACCGCGATATTCCCGTCGCCGGCGCCGACCGGCTGAGCCTGCCCGGCCACATCGCGGTCAAGGACCTGATCGCACTCGGCCATTTCCTCATCCAGCCGCAGGATGACCTGTCGCTCGCCGCCGTGCTGCGCAGCCCGGTTTTCGACGTGTCGGAGGAGACGCTTTTTACGCTTGGCGCCGGACGGCCAGCCGGAACATCGCTGATCGCCTCATTACGCCAGCATGCTGGCGACAATACCGCGCTGACCGATGTCGTTGCCCGGCTCGACGGCTGGGCCAACGAGGCGGCGTTCCGGCCGGTGTTCGAATTCTACGCCGGGGTGCTGGCGCGCGACGGCCTGCGCAAGAAGATGATCGCCCGGCTTGGACCGGAAGCCGGCGATATTCTCGACGAGTTCCTGAGTTTCTGTCTGGCCGAAGAACGCACCGGCTTGCCGGGGCTGGAGGCTTTCCTGGCGACGCTGGAAAACACCGGCCCGGAGATCAAGCGCGAGATGGACCAGACGCGCGACGAGGTCCGCGTGATGACCGTGCACGCCGCCAAGGGCCTGGAAGCGCCTGTTGTCTTCCTGGTCGATGGCGGGTCGGCGCCGTTCAGCGACCAGCATCTGCCGCGGCTCATGCCGTTCGACGCTTCGGGCCGCAATTTCGACGGCAAGGGCTATCTCTGGCGCTCGGCCGCCGATGTCGCGAACGGCTTCTCCAAGGCGGCCTCGGCCAGGGCGCGGGAGCTTGCCGACGACGAATACCGCCGGCTGCTCTATGTCGGCATGACGCGCGCCGAGGACCGGCTGATCGTCTGCGGCTATCACGGCAAGCGTCAGCCCAGCACCGGCACCTGGCATTCGATCGTCAGTCGCGCGCTGACAGGTGCACCCGAAAGCACCGAGCGCCGCCACCCCGCCAGCAGCGAGCCGGTGCACCGTTTCGTCATGACCAAGCTTCCGCCGGTGGCGCAAGCGGCAGCCGACGAGTCGCGGCTGCCGCAACAGGTGCCGCCGCTGCCGGTGGGCTTGTTCCGGCCCTTACCGCCTTATGAGGAGCTGCCGCGCCCGCTGTCGCCTTCCGGCGCGTCGGCGCTGATCGACGAGGGCAAGGAGGCGGTCGTCGATACGCGTTCGCCGGTGCTGGACAGCGAAGCGGAGCCCGGTTTTGCCGTGATGCGCGGGCTGGCGCTGCACAAGCTGCTGCAGATGCTGCCCGGTTTTGCCGAAGACGAACAGCAAGGCGCGGCGGCGCAGTATCTCATTCGAGCCGGCGCCGACTGGCCGGAGGCCGAGCGCAACAAGGCGCTGGCTTCGGTGATGGCGATCCTCAGAGATTCGCGTTTTGCCGGGCTGTTTTCGCCCTCGTCCCGCGCCGAAGTGGCCGTCATGGGCAGTATCGAGGTCAAGGGCAGGCTGCGCTCGATCTCCGGCAAGATCGACCGGCTGGCGGTGACGCCCGGGCGCGTTTCGATCGTCGACTACAAGACCAACCGGCCGGCGCCCGCAGGCCTGGCCCAGGTGCCGCCGGCCTATATACTGCAGCTGGCGCTCTACCGCGCGCTGCTCAAGCCGCTTTACCCCGGCCGCGCAGTGACGGCAGCACTGCTGTTTACCGAGGCGCCGAGGCTGATCGAACTGCCGGCGCAGGCGATGGATGACGCCCTTGCCCGACTCACGGGAGCGTGACACAAGTTCTGCTTGAAGAAGGGCTGCTGAACCACCACATTTGGTGCGAGATAAATTTCGAAAGGATTTCGCATGGCCACCGTCAAGGTCGACAAGAGCAATTTCCAGGCCGATGTGCTCAACGCCTCGCAGCCCGTCGTCGTGGATTTCTGGGCCGAATGGTGCGGCCCCTGCAAGATGATCGGTCCGTCGCTGGAAGAGATCGCCAACGAACTCGGCGACAAGATCAAGATCGCCAAGCTGAACATCGACGAGAACCCCGAGCTTGCCGCCCAGTTCGGCGTGCGCTCGATCCCGACGCTGATGATCTTCAAGGGCGGCGAAGTCGCCGACATGAAGGTCGGCGCCGCGCCGAAGACCGCGCTGTCGCACTGGATCAATGGCAGCCTCGCCTGATCTGGCTTTGTTTTGATGCATGTCGTCCTCCCAAAACCGGGACCACTTTTGGGCGACCTGCATTAGTTCCCGAGATCGAAGCCCGGCCCTCGCGCCGGGCTTTTTCTTTGGCGTCATCGCCTGGCCGCCTCTGGCCCTCGCATCGGCGCACTCCATGTCATCTGCTTGAGGCAGGACAGGGAGAAACAGAATGACCGGATCCGCCAAGGCCACCGTCTTCATCGACAATGAGCGCGTCATCGTCACCGAATACCGCTTCCAGCCCGGCGACAACACCGGCTGGCACCGGCATGGCCATGACTACGTCGTGGTGCCGCTGATGGACGGCAAGGTGAAGCTGGTGACCAAGGACGGCGAGAGTTTTGCTGAAATGAAGAAGGGCGCGCCCTACTTCCGCAAGGAAGGCGTCGAGCACGACGTCATCAGCGCCAATGACGGCGAATACGCCTTCATCGAGATCGAGCTGAAATAGGCCTCAGACTGGTGCCGCGGCCGCCGATGTCTATTTAGTTTGAGCCACGGTTTTTTTGGCCTGCCTAGGCTTGCCGGGCTTCCGTCCGGTCGCGGGCTTCAGGACCTGCCCATATCCCTCTATAGCGCCCGTATACACACGATAGAGAAACGTCTCTCGGCTTACGAAATACGCGACACTGGGCTGGCCGGATGCATCATTGGGGCGCGTCGGTCTGTGGGCCACTCGAACAATTGGGTGCGGTGGCTCGATGGCTCCCGGTAACATCACATGATCGCCGACCCGCGGAGCATATTCAAATATCAGCTCCTCCGGCGGGTCGTTGTCGACGGTAACAAGACACTTCACAACCATTCGAGCTTGCCTCCATGCTTCGCCAAGCATATCGGGGCTTCTGCCCGAGGGGCAACCGCCCGATAGATTCCCCGGGCCAAAATACTACCAGTCGGCGATGCGATCCCCGCCGGTGAATTGCGCGCTTTTTGCGGTGTATTCGAACAGCTCGATCTTCACGCCGTTGGGGTCGCGGATCCAGGCCTGAAACGTGTCGTCGCAGGCATGCTTCTTGGCGGTGACGTCGATGCCCTTCGATTTGATATGGGCGATCGCCGCGTCGAGATCTTCGACTTCCAGGCAGAAATGGTTGATCTGGTTCTGCTCGCTATATGCAGTGCCGTCCTTCTGGAACACCTCGACATGGCTGCGGCCGCCGCAATTGAGGTAGAAGCCGAAGACCTTGTCGTCGCGCAGGAAATTGAACTGCGTGTCGAGGCCAAGCACGTCGCGGTAGAAGCTTCGCGTCGCCTCCAGATCATGCGCGAAGATGCAGACATGGGCGAGTTGCTTGACCTTGATCATGATGGGCTCCTCGCAGTGAAATGGCTTCAGGTTGGCGGCGTGCCGTTTTCGGCCAGCACCGCGCCGGCGAGATATAACGACCCCCCGATCAGGATGCGTGGCGCCGGCCCGTCCCAGGTGTCGCGCAACAGCATCAGCGCGCTGGCGACGGAACTAACCGGTTCAGCGGTGAGGCCGGCTTCGGTCGCCCGCACCGCCAGCTCGTCATTCGGCACGCCGGCATCGCTCTTGCTCACCGGCACGGTGTAGACGTGCCGTGCCAGGCCCTTGAAGGCGTGGAAGTAGCCGCTCTGGTCCTTGGTGTTGATCATGCCGGAGATCAGAAACAGCGGCCGCGGGTTCTTTTCCTCCTGCTCGGCCAGCGCCTCGGCAATGACCATGCCGGCGCCCGGATTGTGGCCGCCGTCGAGCCAGATGTCGGCGCCCTTGGGCGCCAGCTCCATCAGCCGGCCCTGTACCAGTTTCTGCATGCGGCCCGGCCATGCGACGCTCGCCATCGCCTTCTCAGTGGCGCGATGACTGATTTCGAAACCGGCGGCCTTGACGGCGGCAATCGCTGCCGCCGCATTGGCGAACTGGTGGCGCCCGGGCAGGCGCGGCGGCGGCAGGTCCATCAGCCCGTCCTCATCCTGATAGACCATGCGGCCGTTTTCCTCGAAGGCGAGAAAATCCTGGCCGTAGACGAAGGTCGGGCAATCCAGCCGCTCGGCGGTTTCGATCAGCACTTGCAGCGCCGTCTCGCTCTCCTGCGCGCCGATGACCACCGGGCAGCCGCGCTTCATGATGCCGGCCTTTTCGGCGGCGATCAGTTCGACCCGGTCGCCGAGATAGGCTTCGTGATCCATCGACACCGGCATGATCACCGACACCGCCGGCCGGGCAACGACATTGGTGGCGTCGAAGCGGCCGCCAAGGCCGACCTCGATGATGGCGGCGGCAGCCGGATGTTCGGAAAACAGGATGAAGGTGACGGCGGTTAGGATTTCGAAGACGGTGATCTTCTGGCCTTGATTGGCCCGGGCGACGCGGGCGATGGCCTCGGCGAAGGTCTCGTCGTCGACCAGCCGGCCGCCGCCCTCGGCCGCCAGTCGGTAGCGCTCGGCCCAGTTCACCAGATGCGGCGAAGTGTGGACATGGACAAGGTGGCCGCCGGCTTCGAGCAGCGCGCGCGAAAAGGCCGCGCACGAGCCCTTGCCGTTGGTGCCGGCGATATGGATGACCGGCGGCAGCCGCTCCTGCGGATTGCCGAGGCGTTCGAGCAGCCTTGTGATGCGGTCGAGCGAAAGGTCGAAGCCTTTCGGATGCAGCGCCATCAGGGCTTCGATTTCACGATCTGCGGCAAGCGTTGTCATGGCGACAGGCCCTCAAAAGACTTATGTTGGCGCATCAGGTTTTGTCTGCCATGAAGACGGATAGCCGCGCCTTTCGTCATCCTAGGGCGAAGCAAGGAGCGCAGCGACGCAGCGCAGACCCTAGGATCCATTCCGTGACCTCACCGAAAGTCGCAGCGGCCCAGAAGGCCCTGCCTCTCCGTCCCAGCGTCCCGCCAATACGTCCACTCAAGCGCCTCTACATTTTCACAGTTACTGCAGCCGTGGCGCAGTTCGCAGATCACGGCATGGATCCTAGGGTCTCCGCGACGGAGCTACGCTTCTGCTTCGCCCTAGGATGACGAAGGCGCGCGCCGTGCGCAATTTTGCATGGCGGCGTATTGTGTCGCGTCAGGCCTGCGGGCGGGCTTCCGTCGGGATGACAGACGGCGGCAGGATTTCCGGCTCCAGCGGCTTTTGCTCCTGCGGCAGTTTGAGCAGGATTTTCAACAGCCGTGAAATCGTCTCGCGCAGTTCCAGCCGCGACACCACCATATCGACCATGCCGTGCTCCATCAGATATTCGGAGCGCTGGAAACCGTCCGGCAGTTTCTCCCGGATGGTCTGCTCGATGACGCGCGGGCCGGCAAAGCCGATCAGCGCGCCGGGCTCGGCAATGTGGACGTCTCCCAGCATGGCGTAGGAGGCGGTAACGCCGCCGGTGGTCGGGTTGGTCAAGACGACGATGTATGGCAGGCCGGCTTCCTTCAGCCGGTCGACGCCGATCGTGGTGCGCGGTAACTGCATCAGCGACAAGATGCCTTCCTGCATGCGCGCGCCACCGGAGGCGGCAAACAGGATCAGCGGCCGCTTGCGCTGCAAGGCGACCTCGAAACCGTGTACAATGGCGTCACCCGCGGCCATGCCGAGCGAGCCGCCCATGAAGGCGAAATCCTGCACCGTCACCACAACCGGCAGGCCTTCGACCGTGCCCAGCGCGTTGATGATGGCGTCTTCCAGGCCGGTCTTGGCCTTGGCGTCCTTCAGCCGGTCCGTGTAGCGCTTCTCGTCGCGGAACTTGAGCGGGTCCTGCACGACCTTGGGGTTCTCCAGCTGCTCGTATTTGCCGTCGTCGAGGAAGAATTTCAGCCGTTCCTTGGCCGAAATCTTCATGTGATGGCCCGACGACGGGATGACGAACTGGTTGGATTCCAGGTCCTTGTGGAACACCATCTCGCCGGTCTCGGGATCCTTGATCCAGAGATTCTCGGGCATGTCCGTGCGCCGGCCGAGCATCGAATTGATCCTCGGGCGAACGTAATTCGTGATCCAGTTCATCGCTTCAGTTCCTGTCCTGACGAAGAGTCAGGTAAAAGGGTAGGGAAACTATTCGGCAGCAGCAAGGCGGGCCGAACGCACACCTTGCGCCAGGCCGCTGACCAGCGTGGCGACGGCTTCGGCCGGGTCGGCGGTCTTTTCACCCTTCGGCCCCAGCACATTGGCCACCGCATTGACGATCGCGGTGCCGACGACTACACCATCGGCCGAAGCGCCGATGATGCGCGCCTGCTCGGCGGTCTTGACGCCGAAGCCGACACAGACCGGCAGGTCGGTATGGCCCTTGATGCGCCTGACCGCGGCGGCAACCTTGCCGGTGTCGGCCAAAGCCGAGCCGGTGATGCCGGTCATCGACACGTAGTAGACGAAGCCCGACGTGTTCTGCAGCACCTTGGGCAGGCGCTTGTCGTCGGTGGTTGGCGTGGCCAGGCGGATGAAGTTGATGCCGGCCTTCAGCGCCGGAATGCAGAGTTCTTCGTCCATCTCCGGTGGCAGGTCGACGACGATCAACCCGTCAATGCCGCTGGCGATCGCGTCCTTGAGGAAGCGGTCGACACCGTGGATGTAGATCGGGTTGTAGTAGCCCATCAGCACGATCGGCGTTTCATTGTCGGTGGCACGGAAATCAGCCGCCGTCTTCAGCGTCTTGACCAGGGTCTGGCCACCTTTCAGCGCCCGCAGGCCGGCGGCCTGGATCGCCGGTCCATCGGCCATCGGATCGGAAAACGGCATGCCCATTTCGATGATGTCGGCGCCGGCCTTGGGCAGCGCCTTCATGATCGACAAAGCGGTGTCATAGTCGGGGTCGCCGCTCATGAAATAGGTGACGAGCGCCGGGCGGCCCTCGGCTTTCAGTTTCGCCATGCGGCGGTCGATGCGGGTCACCATGATCAGATCTCCATGCCCAGCATCGACGCCACTGTGTGCACATCCTTGTCGCCACGTCCCGACAGGTTGACGATGACGATCTGGTCCTTGTCCATATCAGGCACGATCTTGACCGCATGGGCGATGGCGTGCGCGGATTCCAGCGCCGGGATGATGCCTTCGACGCGCGTCGTCAGCTTGAAGGCTTCCAGCGCCTCGTCGTCGAGGATCGGCACGTACTCGACGCGGCCGGAATCGCGCAGCCAGGAATGTTCGGGGCCAACGCCGGGGTAGTCGAGGCCGGCCGAGATCGAATGACCGTCCAGGATCTGCCCGTCGGCATTCTGCAGGAGATAGGTGCGGTTGCCGTGCAGCACGCCGGGTGCGCCGGCATTCATCGAGGCGCAATGCTCGATGCCGTCGAGGCCGCGGCCGCCGGCTTCGATGCCGATGATGCGGACTTGCCTGTCATCCAGGAAGGGATGGAACAGGCCGATGGCGTTGGAGCCGCCGCCGACGGCAGCGATGATGGTGTCGGGCAACCGGCCTTCCTGTTCGAGGATCTGGGCCCGCGCCTCGATGCCGATCACCGACTGGAAGTCGCGCACCAGCTCCGGATAGGGATGCGGGCCGGCGGCGGTGCCGATCAGATAATAGGTGTCCTCGACATTGGTGACCCAGTCGCGCAACGCCTCGTTCATGGCGTCCTTCAGCGTGCCGTGGCCGGCGGTCACCGGCCGCACTTCGGCGCCGAGCAGCTTCATGCGGAAGACGTTGGGGCTTTGGCGGGCGACGTCGGTGGCGCCCATGTAGACGACGCAGGGAAAGCCGAAGCGCGCCGCGACCGTGGCCGCCGCCACGCCGTGCTGGCCGGCGCCCGTCTCGGCGATGATGCGCTTCTTGCCCATGCGCTTGGCCAGCAGGATCTGGCCGAGGCAATTGTTGATCTTGTGCGAACCGGTGTGGTTCAGGTCCTCGCGCTTGAAATAGACCTTGGCGCCGCCCCCGAGGCCCTTCGCCGAGGAAACCTCACGAAGATGTCTGGTCAGGCCTTCAGCGAAATACAGCTTCGACGGCCGCCCGGCATAGTGGGTCGAGAGGTCGGTCAATTCGGCCTTGAAATCCGGATCGTTCTTGACCTCGTTCCAGTGCCGCTCGAGGTCGAGGATCAGCGGCATCAGCGTCTCGGCGACGAAGCGGCCGCCGAAGATGCCGAACATGCCCTGTTCGTCGGGTCCGGTGCGGAAGGAATTGGGTGTCGCCGGCTGGTCCATCGCCGATCTCCTGGTTCGAAAAAAGTATTCAGGCGGCGCGGTCGTCGCGCACGGCCCTGACTGCCCGGAAAAACTGCTCGATCAGCGCCGGATCCTTGACGCCTGGACCGCTTTCCACCCCCGACGAAATGTCTATCGCGGGCGGATTGGCTGATCTCAGGGCGTCGCCGATATTGGCGGCGTTGAGCCCACCGGAAAGCATGTAATCGAGCCCGACGTCAAGGCCGGCCAGGATCCGCCAGTCAAAGGCGACGCCATTGCCGCCCGGAAGTTGCGAGCCCTTTGGTGGCTTGGCATCGAACATGAAGCGATCGGCAACGCCGATGAACGGCTGTAGCCGCTCGAGATCGGCAGCCTCACTGACGGAGAACACCTTCATGACAGGCAAGCCGTAGCGGGCTTTCACCTCGGCCACCCGCTCGGGCGTCTCCGTGCCGTGCAGTTGCAGCATGTCGGGTCGCATCTTTTCGACGATCTCGTCCAGGAAGGCGTCATCGGCATCGACCGTCACGGCTGCCGCCAGGGCCTTGCCGATTGCCGCCTGGCGCAGGCGGCCGGCTGCCGCAGGCTCGACATAGCGCGGGCTCCTGGCAAAGAAGATGAAGCCGACATGGCTGGCGCCGCCGGCCAATGCCGCGGCCATTGCATCATCGGTCTTCAATCCGCAGATCTTGATATCGAGCGCCATGGCGCGGGGATTGGCACGAAACCGGCCAAGAGTCGAGAAAAAGCATGCTGTTTGCCGGCAACGCCAAAGGCGCTACCTATTGATGGGAGAAGCAAGGCGGAGCAGACGAATGGCCGACCAGAGCATAGCCGAACTCAGGCAGAAGATCGCGCAAGCGCGCGACGTCATCGCGCATCTGATGCAAAAGGCCGCCTTCGACGGGGCAGAAGCGCACCGGGTCCTGGATTATTTCGGCAGCGATGCGTTCGAGCAGAATTTCCTGCCATGGCCGCGCCATGGCGACGAAGGGCTGCGGCCTGAAGAGCTTAATGCGGCCAATGATGATTGAGCGCGGCGCCGGCGCAGGCTAATCGAACACGATCGCCTGCAGCGCGCCGCCATTGCGCTTCAGCCAGTCCTTGCAGCGGTCGGTATCGGGACAGAGCTGCTCGCACAGTTTCCAGAATTTCGGGCCGTGGTTCATCTCCTTGAGATGCGCCACCTCATGCGCGACCAAGTAGTTTATCACCGGCGTCGGCGCCATCATGATGCGCCATGAGAAGGACAAATTGCCGTCGGAAGTGCAGGAACCCCAGCGGCTCGACGTGTCCTTGAAGCGGATCGCCTTGGCGCGCTTGCCGATGGCCTCGGTATGCTTGACCACCAGCTTCTCGATGTCCTTCTTGGCCTCGCGCTTGAGGAAATCGGCGATGCGGCGCGGCAAATGTATGCGCTCGCCATGGACGATCAGCAGCGGACCGCGCTCGTCGCGCGACACGGTGACGGTGCCGCGTTTCGACGGTTCGTGGACGATGCGATGCGCGACGCCGCGTATCGGGATCTTGATGCCGGGGCGCACCTGAGGCCGGGTCGGGACCTTGGCCAGCCGCTGCTCCAGCCAGTCCTGGTGGCGGTGAAGGAATTTCTCCACCTCGCCGCGGCGCAGGCCCGGCGGCACGGTGATGCGCAGCCCCTGGCCGCCCGAATCAATGCGCAGCGTCAGCCGCCGTGCGCGGGCGCTCTCGACGATCCTGAGCGGCAGTGTGCGGCCGGCAACGACGTGCTCTCGCTCTTCGACAGGCGAGGGTTTTGGTTTGGTCAGGTTGCGGAAAAAGCCGAAGGACATGGCTGAACGATACGCGATTCGAGGAAAACGACCAGAACAAAAAAGAAACGGCGCCGCTCGCGCGACGCCGTCCATCATGCCAAGGCCTGTCTTAGAGCGCCGCGCGTCTCTGACGCGCAAAGGACGCTGTAGCACTCTAATTCGGCGCATGAACCTTTCCGAAAATCGGTTTCGATTTTCGGGGTCATGCGCGCAGCCTCAGTCGTCAAGCAGGTTCGGGCCCTTGCGCTTGGGCGTCGCGGGCTTGGCCGTTTCGGCCGAGCCTGTCTTCGCAGGCGCTGTCGACTTGTTGCGGTTGGCCATGAAGCGGTCGAACTCGTCCTGGTCCTTGGCGCGGCGCAATTCGCGGGCATACTCATCGAACTCGCTCAGCATCTCATCGAGCTTGCGACGCTCTTCGGCGAGGCGTTCGAGTTCCTTCTCGCGCCAGTCGTCGAAAGCGACATTGCCGGTGCGGGCCGAACCGTGGCCCCAGCGCGCGGCCTTGTCGGAACCGCGACGGCAGCCGGCGAAGATGCCGTCGGTGGCCCGGTTGACGTCGCGCTTGAAGCCGTCAAGCCGGTCGCCCCAGATGATGTAGGCGAGCATGGCGAAGCCAAGCGGCCAGAACACCATGAAGCCGATCACCATCAGCGCGATGGTCGCCGGCGTCCAGGCCGGGCGGATCAATGCGGATGTGTTCATTTTCTCCCATTCCTTCGGTTGGAGACAGCCAAGAGCGGCTGCGTGGATTCGAAATGGGATGAGAAAAACGGCGATTCAAGACAACGTCGGCCAAAACCGGACAAGGTCCTGAAATGATTATCGCTTTTTGACCGCTTCGAGGAAAAGCACGACCAGGCCGGCGACCAAGCCCCAGAAGGCGGCGCCAACGCCGAACAAAGTCAGCCCCGACGCGGTGACAACGAAGGTGACAGTAGCCGCCATGCGCTGGTCCTCGTCCTTGAGCGCGATCGCCAGCGCGTTGGCCAGCGACCCCATCAACGCCAGGCCGGCCACCAGCACGATCAGGCTTTGCGGCAGCACTGCGAAGATCGCCACCAACGAGGCGCCGAAAACCGCGAAGATCAGATAGGCAAGTGCATAGAAGGGTCCGGTCTTCCAGCGCTCGGCCGGGTCGGGATGGACGTCCGACCCGGTGCAGATCGCCGCAGAGATCGCGGCCAGATTGGTGGTCGAGCCGCCAAACGGCGCCGACAGCAGCGAGAACAGGCCGGTGACGCCGATCAGCGGGCCGGGTTCGGGGTGATAGCCGGCGGCGCGCAAGACGGCGAGACCCGACAGGTTCTGCGACGCCATGGTGACGAGGTAGAGCGGCAGCGCCAGGCCGATGACAGCTGCGGCGCTGAAATGCGGAGCAATCAGCGTCAGCGTCGACAGTTCCGGCGCCGGCAGTCCGCCGACGCGGCCTGTCAGGAAGGCGGCGATGCCGCCGCCGATCAGCACCGCCAGCACCGACAGCGCCGGGTTGAACAGGCGAATGACGAAGAAGGCCGCGATCAGCGGCAGGATCAGCCAGGGGTCGACCGGAATGGTCTTGACGGCATTGAGCGCGAAGGTGACGACGATGCCGGCCAGCATGCCGGACGCGACCGACGTCGGTATCCTTGATATAAGCTGGGTCAGCGGCTTGAACAGGCCGGTGGCGATCAACATCAAGCCGGTGACGATGAAGGCGCCGACCGCATCGGCCATGGTAAAGCCGCTCGATGCCGCCATCAGCGCCAGGCCTGGTGTCGACCAGGCGGTGATGATGGGCATTTTCGTGCGCCAGGACAGCCACAAGCATTCGATCGCCATCGCCACGCACACTGCCGTCACCCAGCTCGCGGTTTCGGCTTGCGTGGCGCCAACCGCCTTGGCGGCGGCAATGACGACGGCCAGCGTGCCGCCGAAGCCGACGATTGCCGCGACAAAGGCGGATATCGGGATGGAAATGCGCATTCTCGCCTACCCCGTCCGCTGAACCATGTCGCCCACCGCCCTCAGCAGCATGTCGAGATCCTGCGGCCGCGACAGGCGGTGGTCGCCGTCGGGAATGAGCGACAAGGTGACGTCGTCGGCCGGCAGCAGCGAGACCAGCTTCAGCGCATGGCTTGCCGGCACGTCGGCGTCGGCCAGGCCCTGCAGGATGTGGACGGGGCAGTGGGTATCGATCGGCCCGGTCATCACCCGGTTCACCCTGCCGTCCTCGATCAGCGCGCTGGTGTAGATGTAAGGCTCGGCGGAATAGTCCGAAGGTTCTTCGAAAAAGCCTTTCTCCCGGAGGTCGCACTTCTGTGCCTCAGTCAGAGCCGGCTCGACCAGCTCGGCGGTGAAATCCGGCGCCGGCGCGAGCAGCACCAGGCCAACCACATTGCTGTCGCCCGCCTTGCGCAGCTCCTGCACCATGCGCAGCGCGATCCAGGCGCCCATCGACGAGCCGACCAGGATTTGCTTGCCCTTGGTGAAACGCCGGAAGACGGCGAGGCTCTCGCCAAGCCATTTCGAGATAGTACCGTCGGCAAAGGCGCCGCCGGATTCGCCATGGCCGGAATAGTCGTGGCGCAGATATGCGCGGCCTTCCCTGGCCGCCCAATCCGACAGCGTCTGCGCCTTCGTGCCCAGCATGTCGGATTTATAGCCGCCGAGCCAGACGATGCCGGGCGTTGCGCCCGAGGAATGGCGAACCGCGATATCAATGCCGTCGACATCCAGCAGGGTTGGGGTGGTCGCGGTCATGGCTGTGGATCAATCCTGGTTCTGGGGGCCTGATTGCGGGAGCCTGATTTTACTCGCCGGTCTTTTGACACAGGCACAGGCGAGGCGGAAAGTGCTCGCGACATCCTTTGTTTGGTGCAGGCCTGCGATCAGGGTGATTTTCTGTCAGCGCTGTGCTATTGACTCCGCCCGCGCGCTCACCACATTGGCGCGTCCCGAACATTTCTAGATTTGAACCCTGAACGAAACGGCCAAGGAGACCACGACCATTCGCAGACCTTTCAAAGCAGCGGCGCCCACCAAGGATGGCCCGCGCTCAAACCGTGATATCCGGGTTCCCCGGGTCCAACTGATCGACGCCGATGGCCAGAACCGCGGCGATATTTCCATCAACGACGCATTGCTGCTCGCCGAAGAGGCAGGGCTCGATCTGGTCGAGATCTCGCCCAATGCGGTGCCGCCTGTCGTCAAAATTCTCGATCTCGGCAAATTGAAATACGCCAACCAGAAGAAGGCGGCCGAGGCGCGCAAGAACCAGAAGGTCATCGAGATCAAGGAGATCAAGATGCGCCCGAACATCGACAGCCATGACTACGAAACCAAGATGAAGGCCGTGCGGCGCTTCTTCGAGGAAGGTGACAAGGTCAAGCTGACGCTGCGCTTCCGCGGCCGCGAGATGGCGCATATGGAACTCGGCATGCAGCTCCTGAACAAGGTGCGCGAGGAGACGGCTACCATCGCCAAGGTCGAAGCCGAGCCGAAGCTGGAAGGCCGCCAGATGATGATGGTGCTGGCCCCGCGCTAGATCAGTTCGGGCGTTGCGCTCTAAATCCGCCTGAATCCTGTCTCATGGCGTCCCGGCGATCGGCGGGACGCCGATTCTCCTGTCCAGACGCCGCGATCGCCGGCGCAGCTTCTCGACGATCGGATTCCCGACATGGCCAATGAAATCAACCCTGCGCCCATCAAGGAGCTGGGCGGCTACCAGCACATGCGCCGGATGGTGCTTGCGGTGCTGGTGGTGGTGCTGTTTGCGGCACTGCTGTTCGGCCAGTCGACCTTCCCGCCCGATACCCCGGTGCATGAAACGATCGAGATGGTCGGCGTGCTGCTGATCTTCCTTGGCGTCGTCGGCCGCTTGTGGTCGACACTCTATATCGGGGGGCGCAAATCCTCCGAAGTGGTCACCGGCGGACCCTATTCGATCACCCGCAATCCTCTCTACGTGTTCTCGACCGTTGCCGCCGCCGGCGTCGGGGCGCAGATCGGCTCGTTCTCCGGCATCGTCCTGTTTGCGCTTTTGTGCGCCGGCGCCTTCCACATCGTCATCCTGCGCGAGGAACGGTATCTCAAGGAGGTTCTCGGCGCGCCCTACACAGCCTATCTGGCGCGGGTGCCGCGTTTCTTCCCCCAGCTGTCGCTCTACCAGGAAGGCGACACCGGCAGCTTCAAGCCGCGCCTCTTGCTGACCACCTTGCTCGACGGGCTGGTGTTTCTGGTGGCGTTGCCGGTGTTCGAGACCATCGATGGTGCCCAGCAATCGGGCATTCTGCCGGTGCTGTTTAGGCTGCCCTGATCGCGGAGAGAGCGTCGCAGCCGCTCGGGTGTTGCGCGCCAGCCCGCTTTGACGTATAGGACCGCCGTTCCAAGAAAACCGCCCGGCAGGGCATGCCGTGGCGGTTTCATTTGCTTTTCGGGCTTTTGGTCCGCCCGAAGCGAACAAGAAGCGCGATTGTGCGCCACCAATACGGAGTAGCAAAATGCCCAAGATGAAGACCAAATCGGCCGCCAAGAAGCGGTTCAAGATCACAGGTACGGGTAAAGTCCTGTCGGCTGCGGCCGGCAAGCGTCACGGCATGATCAAGCGTTCCAACAAGTTCATTCGAAATGCCCGCGGCACGATGGTTCTGGCTGAACCGGATGGCAAGAAGGTCATCAAGAATTTTCTGCCGAACGGCCTCTGAGCATTCGGTTTCAGGAACAGCGTTTAAGGAGATCATGACATGGCACGCGTAAAAAGAGGCGTCACCTCGCACGCCAAGCACAAGAAGGTCCTGAAAGCCGCGAAAGGCTTCTACGGCCGCCGCAAGAACACCATTCGCATCGCCAAGCAGGCGGTCGAAAAGTCGATGCAGTATGCGTATCGCGACCGCAAGAACCGCAAGCGCTCGTTCCGCGCGCTGTGGATCCAGCGCATCAACGCCGCGACGCACGAGCATGGCCTGACCTATGGCCGCTTCATCGACGGCCTCAACAAGTCCGGTATCGAGATCGATCGCAAGATCCTGTCCGACATGGCCATCCATGAACCGCAGGCGTTCGCCGCACTCGTGGCCAAGGCCAAGGTCGCGCTCGAATATCTGAAGAACACCACCCCGAATGCTTTTGAAAGCGCTGTCGCCTAGAGCATGATGCCAAAAAGTTGCTGACTTTTTGGACAACATCATGCTCAGGGAAATTTAGCGAGGAGCGCGATCTTTCCGAAAAGTCTGCAACTTTTCGGGATCGGCCTCCGAGCCCAGCGCTTCCCAGCATTCGCAATTCTGATTGGGGAACCCGCGCTGGCACGGCTGGCGCGGGTTTTTCTTATGGCTGAACTTTCAACTTGAAAGTGACTTTCACCTCAAAGTTGACTCCCAACACAGCGAGTTTGACCGTGAACGACATAGCTACCGGCTTGGATACTCTCGAAAACTCCCTGATGGCCGACGTCGCGTCGGCCGCCGATGAGGCTGCTATCGAAGCCGTGCGCGTCGCGGCTCTCGGCAAAAAGGGGTCGATCTCGGAATTGCTGAAGACACTGGGCGCGATGAGCGCCGAGGAGCGCCAGGTCAAGGGCCCCGCGATCAACGGCCTGAAGAACCGCGTCACCGAAGCGCTGACGACACGCAAGGCCGAGCTGAAGGATGTGGCGGTCACGGCGCGCCTTGCCGCCGAGACGGTCGACGTGACGCTGCCGGTGCGGCAATCGCCGGCCGAGCGCGGCCGCATCCATCCGATCAGCCAGGTCATCGACGAGATCGCGGCGATCTTCGGCGATCTCGGCTTTGCCATCGCAGAAGGTCCCGATGTCGAGAGCGACTATTACAATTTCACCGCGCTGAATTTCCCCGAAGGGCATCCGGCGCGCGAGATGCACGATACCTTCTTTTTCCAGCCGGACGAAAAGGGCGAGCGCAAGCTGTTGCGCACGCACACCTCGCCGGTACAGATCCGCACCATGGAGAAGCAGAAGCCGCCGATCCGCATCGTCATTCCCGGCAAGACCTACCGGCAGGATTCCGACGCTACCCACTCGCCGATGTTCCATCAGGTCGAGGGGCTGGTGATCGACAAATCGGCCAATGTCGCCAACATGAAGTGGGTGCTGGAAGAATTCTGCAAGGCTTTCTTCGAGGTGCCGCAGGTCAAGATGCGCTTCCGGCCGTCGTTCTTCCCGTTCACCGAGCCAAGCCTCGAGGTCGACATCCAATGCGACCGCTCGCGGCCCGGCGAAGTGCGCTTCGGCGAAGGCTCCGACTGGATGGAGATCCTCGGCTGCGGCATGGTCCACCCCAATGTGCTGCGCGCCGGCGGGCTCGATCCCGACGAATATCAGGGCTTTGCCTGGGGCATGGGAATCGACCGCATCGCCATGCTGAAATACGGCATGCCGGACCTGCGCGCCTTCTTCGACGCCGATGTCCGCTGGCTGTCGCATTACGGTTTCCGGCCGCTCGACATGCCGACGCTGTTCGGAGGTCTTTCCGCATGACGGCGCCGCACGCCGGTGGCTGCCGCTGCGGCGCGGTACGGTTCGAGGCCTCGGTCGAACCGCACCATGTCAGCTATTGCCATTGCGGCGATTGCCGGCGCGCCAGCGGCGCGCCGGTGTCGGCCTTTGTCGGCTTCCTTACCGAGCAGGTGGCTTTCACCGGCAAGGCACTGAAGATGTACGAGAACGGCCCGGTTACACGCTCGTTCTGCGGCATTTGCGGCTCGCCTATCGCCTATGTCGACGAGCGGCTGGAAGACCACATCTATTTCATGCTGGGCGCCATGGACATGCCGGCTTATTTCCGGCCGACGCACCATGCCTATGTGCGCGAGCAGCTGCCCTTCGTGCATATGCCCGACGACTTGCCGCGCCATTTGAAGACAAGCGTGCCCAGACCCGATGGACAAGGTCCGGGCGGGTACAGACAAAACGGAACATAGTGATGAAACTCACCCTTTCCTGGCTCAAGGATCATCTCGACACCGACGCCACGCTCGACGAGATCGTCGAGAGGCTGACCTCGATCGGCCTCGAAGTCGAGCATGTCGACGACAAGGCCGGCCTGAAGCCGTTCGTCATCGCCAAGGTGCTGACGGCGGTGCAGCATCCCGACGCCGACCGGCTGCGGGTGCTGACCGTCGACACCGGCAATGGCGCAGCCCCTGTCCAGGTGGTGTGCGGTGCGCCGAATGCCCGCGCCGGCCTGATCGGCGCCTTCGCCGCGCCCGGCGCCTATGTGCCCGGTATCGACGTGACGCTGACCGTCGGCAAGATCCGCGGCGTCGAGAGCCATGGCATGATGTGTTCCGAGCGCGAGCTGGAGCTGTCGGATGAGCACAATGGCATTATCGACCTGCCGGCCGATGCGCCTGTCGGCACCAGCTTCGCGGCTTACGCGCATCTCGACGATCCGGTGATCGAGATCAATCTGACGCCGAACCGGCCGGATGCGACCAGCATTTACGGCGTCGCCCGGGACCTGGCGGCAAGCGGGCTTGGCCGGCTCAAGACCGCGCCGGTCGAAGCGGTCCCTGGCAAAGGTGAAACGCCGGTCAAGGTGACCATCGAGGCGCCGGAGCTCTGCCCCGGTTTCGCGCTGCGCCTGGTGAAAGGCGTGAAGAACGGGCCGTCGCCGAAATGGCTGCAGCAAAGGCTGATCGCCATCGGCTTGCGCCCGATCAGCGCGCTGGTCGACATCACCAACTACGTCACCTTCGACCGTGGCCGGCCGCTGCATGTGTTCGATGCCAAGAAGGTCGCCGGCAATCTCGTCGTGCGCCGCGCACGCGACGACGAGAAGGTGCTGGCGCTTGACGGGCGCGAATACACGCTGACGCCGCAGATGTGCGTGATCGCCGACGACAATGGCGTCGAATCGATCGCCGGTGTCATGGGCGGCGAGCATTCCGGCTGCGACGAGAACACCACGGACGTGCTGATCGAATCCGCTCTTTGGGATCCGATCACCACGGCCCGCACCGGCCGTACGCTCGGCATCATCACCGATGCCCGTTACCGTTTCGAGCGTGGCGTCGACCCGGAATTCATGGTGCCCGGCGTCGAACTGGCGACAAAGCTGGTGCTGGAGTTCTGCGGCGGAGAGCCGACCGAGACGGAGGTGGTCGGCTATGCCGGCTACAAGCCGAAGATCGTTTCCTTCCCGATCTCGGAAGTGAAGCGGCTGACCGGCATCGAGGTGCCGAAGGCGGAAAGCCTCGACATCCTTTCGCGCCTCGGCTTCGAGCCGCAGGGCTCGGACGACATCGTCGATGTGGCGGTGCCGTCCTGGCGGCCCGATGTCGATGGCAAAGCCGACCTGGTCGAGGAAGTCATGCGCATTCACGGCGTCGACAACATCGCGCCGCAGCCGCTCGGCGCTCATGACGCGGTCAATTCCAAGATCCTGACGACGCTGCAGGTGCGCACCCGCATTGCTAAGCGCTCGCTCGCCGTGCGGGGCATGCTGGAGGTTCTCACCTGGTCGTTCATCCCGGCCAAACACGCCGAACTGTTCGGCGGCGGCCAGACGGCGCTGAAGCTCGCTAATCCGATTGCAGCCGACATGTCCGATATGCGGCCCTCGTTGTTGCCCGGCCTGATCGTCGCCGCGCAGCGCAATGCCGACAAGGGGATCGGCGATGTCGCGCTGTTCGAGGTCTCCGGTACCTATGAGGGCGACGGCCCCGACCAGCAGCGGCGCGTTGCCGCCGGTGTGCGCCGCGGCACCGCCAAGCTCGACGGTTCCGGCCGCAGTTGGGCCGGCAATTCCGGTCCGGTCGGCGTGTTCGACGCCAAAGCCGACGCGATTGCAGCGCTGGAAGCCTGCGGCGCGCCGGTCGACAGGCTGCAGATCGAGCCAGGCGGTCCGGCCTGGTATCATCCCGGCCGCTCCGGCACGATCAAGCTCGGCCCGAAGACAGTGCTCGGCACCTTCGGCGAGTTCCACCCGAAGACGCTGGAGGGGTTGGACGTTTCCGGACCGATCTGCGGTTTCGAGGTCTATATCGACGGCGTGCCCGAGCCGAAGGCCAAGCCGACGAAAACCAAGCCAAAGCTGGAGCTGTCCGCCTTCCAGGCGGTGAAGCGCGACTTTGCTTTCGTCGTCGACAAGACGGTGGAGGCCGGCGCGCTGGTGCGCGCGGCGCTCGCCGCCGACAAGAAGCTGGTCACCGGCGTTTCGGTGTTCGATGTGTTCGAGGGGGCATCTCTCGGGACCGCCAAGAAGTCGGTTGCCATCGAAGTATCTATCCAGCCGGTTGAAAAGACGCTCACCGACGAGGATTTCGAGGCGCTGGCCAAGCGCATCGTCGACAATGTTGGCAAGCAAACGGGCGGCATGCTGAGAACGTAGAGCGGCTAACGCCGCCCTACGTATTTCGACTTCACGCAATTCTTAGGGAAAGCGCGTCTTAGGGAAAGCGCGGCGCGCTTTCCCAGTAAAACCGCTACACACTTTTCCTAGAATTGCTTCTGAGGATTGCCGGCAGCTGCGAATCGCTCTCCAAAGGGCGATGGACCATCTGCGCTATTCCGGTCTGCCGTTCGAAGCCCAGCGCGAAGCGTTTCTCGCCATGGTGTTGGCGGATGCGCTCGTCAGCGACGCGCTGGAGCGGGCCCGCACGCTGGCGTTGCCGGACTGGCTGGTGGTGTCCGGCGCGCTCTACAACAGCGTCTGGAACCACCTGACCGGCAAGCCGCCGGGCTACGGCATCAAGGATGTCGATCTCTTCTACTTCGATGACAGCGACCTGTCCTACGAGGCCGAGGACGCGGTCATCCGTCGAGCCGCGCAGCATTTCGAGGGGCTGGCTCTGCCGGCCGAGGTGCGCAACCAGGCACGGGTGCATCTGTGGTATCCGCAGAAATTCGGCCAGCCCTGCCCGCGCTATACGAGTTCCAGCGAGTCGGTGAGCTATTTCGCCTCGAAGACGCATGCGGTCGGGGTGCGATACGATGCCGATGGGCAGCTTGAGGTCGTGGCGCCGTTCGGGCTGGATGACCTCTTCGCGTTTCGCATCACGCCCAACCGGCTGATGGATAACAGGCGCACGCATGAGGCCAAGGGGGCGAGGGCGAAGGCGTGCTGGCCGGAGATTACGGTGGTGCCTTGGTAATACGAAATGGCGGCGCGAGGCACCCCCCTCTGGCCTGCCGGCCATCTCCCCCGCAAGGAGGGAGATTGGCAGCTTCATCGTTGGCGCACTTTCTGCAACGTTGGTGATTGGCGAAAACAGCGACGACAGCCGATCTCCCCCCTTGCGGGGGAGATGTCCGGCAGGACAGAGGGGGGTGCCGCGCGCTGACTTTTCAGGGCGCCAAGCTCCCCCGCTTGTTCACCCATTCACCAGCGCCAGCAATTCCTCGGTGTAGCGCTTGCCAACCACCTTGTCCGGCGACAGCGCATCTCCAATCGCCGCGACCTCAGCCGCGCTCAGCTCGATCCCGACCGCCGCTGTGTTCTGCTCGAGATGGCGGATCTTTCTTGCGCCGGGGATCGGCACGATGAAGTCGCCCTGGTGCAGCACCCAAGCCAGCGCCAGCTGCGCCGAGGTGACGCCTTTTTCCACCGCCAGCTTTTCCAGCGTCGCAACGACCTTGGCATTAGCGGCCATGGCGTCGGCCTGGAAACGCGGCAAGGTGCGGCGCCAGTCGTCGTCGCTGAGGGCCTCGGGCTTGGCGATGGTGCCGGTGAGCAGGCCGCGACCGAGCGGGCTGTAGGGGACGAAGCCGATGCCGAGTTCGCGGCAGACATCGAACACTTCGTCTTCAGGGTCGCGGCTCCAAAGCGAGTACTCACTCTGCACGGCAGCGATCGGATGCACGGCGTGCGCCCGGCGGATGGTGGCGGCACTGACCTCCGACAGGCCCAGCGACCGCACCTTGCCGTCGCGCACCAGTTCCGCCATGGCGCCGACCGTGTCCTCGATCGGCACGTTGGGATCGAAGCGGTGCTGGTAGTAGAGGTCGATGACATCGGCATCGAGCCGCTTCAGCGAGGCTTCCGCCACCGCCTTGACGTGCTCCGGGCGGCTGTCGACGCCGACCATGCGTTCGAGGCCTGAGCCTTCCTCGGAGATCTTGAAGCCGAATTTGGTCGCGATCGTCACCTTGTCGCGCACCGGCTTCAACGCCTTGCCGAGAAGGATCTCGTTCTCAAAGGGACCATAGACTTCGGCGGTGTCGAAAAACGTCACGCCGATCTCGACAGCGCGGCGCAGCGTGGCGATTGCGTCAACCTCTGCCTGACCGCCATAGGCGAAGCTCATGCCCATGCAGCCGAGGCCGACGGGGAAGACTTCGAGTTCAGTACCAAGTTTGCGGGTTTTCATGGCGCGTCTCCTTGTTGCGATGAAAGGGAGATAGCGCCTAGCTTTACGTTCGATAATCGGCTGTCATTCGCACGGGCTGTTCTATAAAATAGAGCAATGAACCGAGCGCATCTTTCTCAACTGGCTGTACTGGCAACAGTCGCCCAATGCGGCAGTTTTCGTGGCGCGGCGCGCGAACTGGCCATCGCGCCCTCGGCAGTGAGCCATGCCGTGTCCAGCCTGGAGGCGCGGCTCGGCGTGCGGCTTTTGGCGCGCAGCACCCGCAGCGTAGCGCCAACGGAAGAGGGCGCGCAGTTGCTCGAACGGCTGCGGCCGGCGCTGTCCGAGATCGATCTGGCGCTGGAAACGGCGATTGAGGCGCGCGACCGGCCGGCCGGCAACCTGCGGCTGACCGTGCCGCGCACCGCGGCCCACCTGGCATTGACGCCCAGGCTCGGCGGCTTTGCCGCGGCCTATCCCGACATCGTGCTAGAAATCGTCATCGAGGATCGCTTCACCGACGTCGTCGAAGGCGGCTTCGATGCCGGCGTGCGGCTCGGTGAGAGCCTGCAGCGCGACATGATCGCGGTGCGCATCGGACCGGACCTTCGCGGCGCCGTGGTCGGCGCGCCATCCTATTTCGCGACCATGCCAAGACCCCGTCATCCGCGCGATCTTGCCGACCACCGCTGCATCCGCTTCCGTTTTTCCAGCGGCATTCTTTACCGCTGGGAATTCGAGAAGGATGGCGAAGAGATCGAGATCGCGGCGCAAGGGCCGCTGATCCTCGACGAAGACCATCTGATCGCCCAGGCAGCGGTCGACGGCGCAGGGCTCGCCTTCGTCTTCGACGATTATGTGCGCGCACCGCTCGCTGACGGCCGCTTGATCCACGTGCTGGAAGACTGGTGTCCGCCCTTCGACGGCTTCTTCGTCTACTACCCCAGCCGCCGCCAGATGCGCCCGGCGCTGCGGGCGTTTGTGGATTTCTTCAAGGTGAGTGGTTATGTCCAGCCGATAGATGGGTAACACTTTGAACCGGATACATAGGTGACACTTCTCTCCCCCTATGCGTCCGCCGCAGCGCCAAGC
>NZ_JAMYOY010000017.1:0-161901 GCF_040320115.1 Mesorhizobium sp. M0802 | reverse complement strand
AACCATCGCCGGTCCTCCGGCGGACAAGAAAACTGTCACCCATGCTATCGGTCCATTCTGTTACCTATCTATCCGGTTCGGACAGTTAGCCACCCTCCCCCTTGTGGGGAGGGCCGATCCGCGTAGCGGATCGGGGTGGGGGTCTTCGTAGGGCGACACCCCCACCCCGTCGCTTCGCGCCGACCCTCCCCACAAGGGGGAGGGTGGAAGAAAGCCCATCTGCCATTCGTTCACCAACCATGCCGGCATCCATCACCAACAACTCAACCCGCTACGGCTGGGCGGCGATCGTCCTCCACTGGCTGATCGGCATCCTGTTCATCGGCCAGTTCATGCTCGGCTTCATCATGGTGCGGTTGACCAGCCAGCGCACCGCCTTCGAGCTGATCCAGCTGCACAAATCCTTCGGCTTCCTGCTGCTCGGCCTCCTTATCCTGCGCATTGCCTGGCGGCTCGGCAATGCGGCCCCGGCCTTGCCGGCCTCGGTCGGAGGCCTGGAGCGTCGGACGGCGCCGCTGGCGCATCTGGCGCTTTATGGCTTCCAGCTCGCGCTGCCGCTGTCCGGCTGGGCACTGGTTTCGGTGTCGATGCTGGAGATCCCCAGCATGCCGTTCAACCTTTTCGTGATGCCGAACCTGCCGCTCGGCGTGTCCGACGAGGCGGAAAACTTCTGGGCGGTAGCACACTGGTATCTCGCCTATGCCGGCATTGCCTTGGTTGCGCTGCATGCGCTGGCGGCGCTGCGGCATCATTTCTGGCTGCGCGACAGCGTGCTCACGCGCATGATCACGCCTTCGTCAGATCAGGACATGGAATAGCGCGCGCCGCGCATTCGTTCATTGGAGTGAGGGCGCAACACTTCGCCTGCCCCAGAAGGACAAAACCCATGTATGCGCGCATCTTCGGATTGGCGGCTGTTGCCGCTTGCCTTGCCATGCCTGTCTCCGCCGCTGTGGACCTCGGCGACGCCGCCGGCAGCTACACGGTCAACCGGGCCAGCTCCAGCATTCGCTTCTCCATCGGCAAGGTCGGTGGCGGCGGCCTCGACGGCGCCTTTGGCCGCTTCAAGGGCTCCATCCGCATCGACAACAGCGATGTCGGCCGTTCCGCGGTCAACTTCACCATCTATCCCGAAAGCGTCGGCACCGGCCAGGGCCGCATCGACGCCTTCCTGCGCTCCGATGCGGTGTTCGACGTCGCCAACAGCCCCGAAATCCAGTTCCGCTCGACCAGCGTAACCCGAACCAGCGACACCACGGCGCTGGTCAGCGGCCGGCTGACGGCGCGCGGCAAGACGTTTGCGGAAAAGTTCACTGCCGAGCTCGGCGGGCTGAAGGGCGGCGTCATTAAATTCCACGTCACCGGCAAGGTGCTGCGCTCCCGGTACGGCATGGATGTCGGCACGCCGATCTATTCGAATATCGTCAATTTCGACATGACGCTAACGGGCAAGCGAGGCTAGCAGGACCAGCGATCCGCATTGGCTTTTCCTGCAATTTCGGGCAAACCTCCTCGCCTGTAAATCGATAGGAGAAGCCTGATGTTCCGATGGGGTGTTTTGTCGACGGCCAAGATCGGCCGCGAGCAATTGTTGCCGGCAATCGTCGAGGCCGAGAATGGCGTTTTGTCCGCGATCGCCAGCCGCGACCTGTCGAAGGCCGAGGCCCTGGGCGAGCGGTTCGGCGCCAGGCATGCCTTTGGTTCGTATGAGGAGCTGCTCGCTTCGAAAGACGTCGACGGCGTCTACATCCCGCTGCCGACCTCGCAGCATGTCGAGTGGACGGCCAAGGCCATCGAAGCGGGCAAGCATGTGCTGGTGGAAAAGCCGCTGGCGCTCGACGCCAAGAATATCGCACCGCTGATCAAGCTGCGCGACCAGAAGAAGGTGCTGGTCTGCGAGGCCTTCATGGTCATCTACCACCCGCAATGGATCAAGGTGCGCGATCTCATCGCCGATGGCGCCATCGGCCGGCTGCGCCATGTGCAGGGCGCCTTCTCCTATTACAATGTCGATCCCACCAACATGCGCAACCAGCTCGATCTCGGCGGCGGCGCGCTGCCTGATATCGGCGTCTATCCGACGGTGTCGACGCGGTTTTCGAGCGGCAAGGAGCCACTGCGCGTGCAGGCGACGATCGAGCGCGACAAGAAATTCGGCACCGACATCTATTCCTCGATCCGCGCCGATTTCGGCGATTTCGAACTGTCCTTCTATCTGTCGACGCAGATGGCGGCGCGGCAGGTGATGGTGTTCCACGGCGAGAAGGGTTTCATCGAGGTGTTCTCGCCGTTCAATGCCGGGCTCTACGACCATCACCGCATCGAATTGCACAACCAGAACCATACGGAGGCGCAGGTGTTCCGCTTTCCCGGCACGCAGCAATACCGGCGCGAGGTCGAGACGTTTGCCAGGGCGGCACAGGGTGGCAAGGAGCGTGTCTTCACGCTGGAGGAGTCCGTGCTCAACCAGAAGGTCATCGACGCCATCTTCCGCGCCGGCGGCAAGGAAGGCTGGGAGGCCGTCTGATACAGCAATCTTAGCGGGTAATTTCATGGGAGAAGGGCGTCCGCATTGTGCATGCGGACGCTCCTTTCCTGTTGAACTGACGATCTCACGCGCCTCTGAGCGTCAGGTGCAAGGTCTCGGCGAAGCGGTCGGGATAGGGCGCAAAGCCCATGTGGTCGCCGGGGAAGGCGGCGCGCTTGCTGCCGAGCCCGTCGGCCAGCGCCTTGCCCATGCCGTCGATCGGCTGGCCGATGGACTCTTCGCCGATGCCGACCACGACCGGGCGGCCGCGCAGCGCCTCGATATCAGGACGGTAGAGCGACAGCGGCATGACGCCATGCGCCAGCCAGTATTCGAAATTGCCGCTGACCCTGGCAAAGGTCTCGGCCTCCTCGGGCGACGGTTCGAACGAAGGCGGTCCGTCCTGCGGCCCGGCTTCATCCTGACCCGGCCCTTCCGACAGGCTGTTCTCGCTGAAGAATTTCTGCATCGCCGCCTCGACACCCTGGCTGCGATAGGTGTCGTGCAGGTCGCGCATGCCGGCCAGTGACGGCGACGGGTCGTCGAGCAGCATCATGCTGGGCGGCTCATGCGCCACCAGTGCACGAACCCGGCCGGGATGGCGGGCGGCGAGGTTGAGCCCGATCTGGGCGCCGCCGCTGGTGCCGAACACATAGGCCGGTCCGGCGCCAAGCGCCTCGATCAATCGCGCGGCATCGTCGCCATGGACATCGAGGTCCTGCTCTTGCGGCTCTCCGTCGAAGGTGCTGCGCGAATTGCCGCGCGGATCATAGGCGACCACCGTGTAGCGGTCGGCGAGGTGGCCCGCGACATCGGCGAAGACGCCGGCGTCCTGCGGTCCGCCGGGGATTATCAACAGTACGGGGCCGGAACCGCGCATCTCATAATAGAGGCTGGCGCCCGGTACTTTCAGCGTCGACGTTTGGGGGGTCATGTCCATCTCTCCTGTTGTTCTCATGTCAAAGTTCGGCTTTGCGCCGGGTCCGATCATTTGCTGGCGACAACCATGCGGTTGCCCTCGCTGTCGCGGAATTCGGCGACTGTGCGGCCCGGCTGCCAAGGCGCTTCCTGCGGCTCGGTGATGATTTCGACGCCGCGCGCCTTCAGGCCCGCGACCGTTGCCTCGACATCGCCATCAACGAGCACCAGCACGGGCTCAGTGCCCGGCGTGTCATCGGGGCGTTTGACGAAATGCAAATTGGTGACGGCGCCGGGAAATGTCAGCTCGATCCAGCGCCAGCCGCTGTCGCCCATCAGCTGGTCCTCCGCCACTTGGCAAGCAAGATGTCCGGTGTAGAAGGCCTTGGCGCGGTCCTGGTCGAACACCGGCAATTCGGCAAACTGGATGTGCATGATGGGTCTCTCCTGCTCCTGGACGGCTGCCGCGCAGCCGTCGACGGGAAAGACGATCCGGACGATCGAAAAGATTCGCCGGGCGACGAATCTTTTCGAGGCCGCGAAACGTCTTCTCTGTGCAGAGTTGAAAAACAGGAGACGACAATGGGCTACAATCTCATCCGCTACGGCGTGAAGGACGAAAGCATCGCCGAGAACCGTATGCTGGTTGCACAGGTGTTCGAGGCACTCGACGACACGAAGCCGCAATCCGTGCGCTACCTCGTCCTGGAACTGGAGAATGGCGAGTTCATCCATCTTGTCAGCCAGGATGGCGACGGCCTGACGGGGCTCGCAGCCTTCAAGGCCTTCAGCGCCGATCATGCCGGGCGCCGCTCGACGCCGCTTGCCAGATCGCCGGCAAAGATCGTCGGCAATTATCGTATGCTGGCCGGCGAGGTCGTGCCGGCTTGAATGCAAAGACCGGCATTTTGGGAACGGACAGGATGAACACAGCAAAACTCGACCGCGTTGCCCTGGAGGCGATGCTCGGCGCCTTGCGACCGAAGCTGCACCGCTACTGCGCCCGCATGGCCGGCTCGGTGATCGATGGCGAGGACATCGTCCAGGAGACACTGATCAAGGCACTGCAGGCCATCGACGGCGACGCCACCGTTGGGCGTCCGGAGCAATGGCTGTTCCGCATAGCCCACAATGCCGCGCAGGATCATCTGCGCCGGCGCCAGCGGGAGCAGGCGCGCATGAGCGAGACCGACATGACGACGATCGAAGACCCCTCCGCAAGCGCCGATGCGAGGCTCGCCACCGCCGCCAGCCTGCGAAGCTTCATGCAGCTGGCAACAGTGCAGCGCAGCGCCGTGATCCTTGTCGACGTGCTTGGCCTCAGCCTGCACGAAACCTGCGAAGTGTCCGGCGCGACGCTGGCCGCGACCAAGGCAGCGCTGCATCGCGGGCGGTCGCAGCTGCGCCTGCTGGCGTCACAGGACGAGCAGGCGCCTGCCCCAAAGCTCGACGCCGACGACGAGCGGCGCCTGCGCCGCTATGTCGACCTGTTCAACGCGCGCGACTTCGACGCCGTGCGCGCGTTGATCGCCGAGGATATCCAGCTTGAAGTCGTCAACCGCACCCGCATGCGCGGCAAGGCGCAGGTTTCCAACTATTTCGGCAATTACGACCGTGTCCAGGACTGGGCGCTGTCGCTCGGCTTCGTCGACCGCAGGCCGGCCATCCTGATCCGCAACCCGCAAACGGGAGATGACGCCGTGCGCGGCTTCATGCTGGTCGACTGGCAGGATGGAAAGGTCAGCCATATTCGCGATTTCCGCTACGCGCCCTATTGCCTTGCCGATGCGGACATCCGCTTCATCGACGAGTAAGCATCGGCCAGAGAGCGCGGACTTCGCGCCTCAGGCGAAGCTTTGCAAATTGGCGTCCTGCAGCTTGGAGCCGGCGAGCAAGGCCTCGAGCACCTGCTTCTTGAGCGACAGGCACTGCGAGCGGGCAAGCTTTGCGATGGCCGAGACTTCGGCCAGCTCGCAGGCAAGCACCAACTCCTTCTGCTGGCCGATGATCGCTTGCGTGAAGTCGCGCGATTTGAAGCCGAGATGGAGGACACGCTCCGACTGGTCGAGCGTTTGGTCGAGCAGGCGAACCAGCCGCAGATTGCCGGAGAGTTCAGCCAGGGCCAGGCGAAAGGCGCGGTCGGCCGCCAGAAAGGCGACATGGCTGCGCAGCGTCTCCGGCTTCAGCACCTTCTGCGCCGCCAGCCTGATGTCGTCGAGCCCGCGTTCGGTGAGGTTTGCCGCGGCCACCCGGAACACTTCCGGTTCGATCAGGCTGCGGAGGTCGAAGATCTCGTTGACATCGCGCAGGCTAAGCGGTGCGATGACATAACCGCGGCGCGGCTCGCTCTTGATCAGCCCTTCCTGCGTCAGGCGGGCCAAAGCCGAGCGGATCGTCGCCTTCCTGATCTGGTAGCGGTCGCCGATCTGCTTTTCGGTCAGGCTTTCGCCGGGTTGCAGGACGCAGGCGACGATGTCGCTCTTCAGCTGCTCATAAGCTTCCTCGCTGCGCAATATGTCGGCGGTCGACGGCGCCTTGACGGCGGACGGTGACACTGATTTCGGAAGAGCCATATCTGCCTGCCCGTGTGGTCTGCCCGCGTGGTCTGCCCGCGTAGTCTGCCCGCGTAGTCTGCTTGCCCGTTTCGACCATCCGGTTGACGGGTCTGTCGGCATTCGCTAGCCTGAGCATCTCAGCTGTATTGGTTGAGCTTCCCAATGGAGATGACGACAAATGTCTCTTGCCGCCAACTCGCCTCTCTACGCCGTAACCGCCGGTATCGTCAACGCAGCCAAAGGTGCTCATGCCATCGAACGGGTCAAGGCGGTGCTGCGCGAACACACCGACCGCTTCCATGCATCAGGCGTGCTCGCGCATGAGGAAGACGACGATGAGGTGCTGCTGCATGCCAGCCCTGACTTGACCATCTACCACATCACGCTGTCGCCCGGCCTGCGGTACCCGCCGCACAACCATCTGATGGATGCGCTGATCGGCATCTACAAGGGCAGCGAGACCAACTTCATCTATCCCGTCGACGGCAGCGAGATCGATGCGCCGGAACGCCACGACATCGCGGCGCCCGCGGTGGTGCACATGACCCCTGATACCGTGCACGCGGTGGCCAACACCGGCATCGCCCGCTCAGGCGCGCTGCATGTCTATCTCGGCAATCTGACCGAGACCCACCGCCACATGTGGAGCCCGGGCAGCACCCACGCCGAGCCGTTTGACAATGAGCGGTATCTGGCTGGAGCGAGGCCTATTGGGCCCTGATCCGGGAAAGGCGGAAGAAAAGTGAGCGTGCTGCGCGGCGGCGTGAATGAGCATTCAGCGTCGCTGCGCCCAGATAACGGTCGCCGCGTACTCTCCCGTTTCAAGAACATCGCAGCGCGTTTATAGCGCAGTCAGGCTGACGACTGGGGTAATAAATGAAGAAGCCCGGAATAGGCGGCGTCCAGTTCTCCAGCACTCGGATGAGGCGGTGCTCGGCAACGTGTTCCGCGACCTGCTCTTCATATGCGAGCCCAAGACCGGCTAGCGGATCGCAGGAAATCGCAGATTCGGCGGAAATGGCGCGCCCGAAGAGATTCGAACTCCTGACCCCCAGATTCGTAGTCTGGTGCTCTATCCAGCTGAGCTACGGGCGCGCAACAGGCCATGCTTTACATAGCCCCGCTAACCGATCCTGACGACCGGCCGCGACAAGACGTGTTCCCTAGCGACTGAATTTCCGAAAAGCAAGCCAATCCGGCAAAAGTTTTGTCGCAGCTGCTTTCGACGGTGCCGATCAAAGGGGTGCTGAGATTCAGCTCAGTCCGGCTTCGGCTGAATATCAATACAGCTCAGGCAGGGCGGCGCAGGCCGTTGCGGGCCTGGTCGAGGCGGACCGGCTGGTCGGGGATGGTGACGGCGAAGGTGGTGCGTCCGCCGATCGATTCGACCAGCTCCACCGTGCCGCCATGGGCGCGGATCAGTTCGTGCGCGATGGCCAGGCCAAGGCCGGTGCCGCCGCTGCGGGCCGAGCCGCGAAACGCCGCGAACAGGTTTTCTCGCGCCTTCGCCGGCAGGCCGGGACCGGTGTCGGTGACAATGATGCGGCTTACGCTGCCTATGCGCTCGGCCGATACGGCGAGCCGGCGCACCAGCGCGCTCTCGGCGTCGGCCGCCATCGCCTGGACCGCGTTGCGACAGAGATTGGTGAGCACGCGAAACAGCTGGTCGGAATCGGCATCGACCTCGAAGGCGAGCTCGACGGCATTGACGAATTCGATGCCGTCCTCGATGTCGAGCAGGCCGTGGACGTCGTCGACCAGCTGGCGCAGCCGCAAGCGGCGGCGTGAGGGCGCCGGCTCCTGCGTGCGGCCATAGTGGAGCACGCCTTCGGAATAGGAGACGGCGCGGTCGAGCGCGCGCAACAGCTTTGGCGCGAAGGCCTGCACCGTCGGGTCCTTGACCAGGCGCAGGCGGTCCGACATCAGTTGCGCCGAGGCCAGGATGTTGCGCATATCATGGTTGATCTTGGAGACGGCGAGGCCAAGATCGGCAAGATGCTTCTGCTCCGACAGCATCTTTTGCAGCCGTTCCTGCATCTGCGACAGTTCGCGCTCGGCAACGCCGATCTCGTCGGCACGGGCGGCCGGGTGGATGATGCGCCCTGGATCGTCGGGCGCCTCGGAAAAGGACAGCATCGAGCGCGTCATGGTGCGGATCGGGCCGATCATGATCAGGTCGATCGCGGCATAGACCAGCATTGCGGTGAACAGCGAGATCAGCAGCGAGACGAAGGCGACGTTGCGCGAATAGCGCAGCATGGCGTTGCGCAGGGAATAGTCGGGCATGATCAGCTCGAATTCCTTGTCGCTGTCGCCGACCGGGCCGAACACCCGCAGCATGCGCTTGCCGCCGAAGAACAGCGTATCCAGCGCCCCGGTCATGCCCTTGATCATGCCGACATTGGCGATGTCGATATGCTCGTCGACCTGCGGCGGCATCTCGGCCACCACCAGCAGGCGCGATACGCCGCCGTCGCGCACCGCGATCGCCTTGGCGCCGATTGCCATCAGCACGTCGTTCTGGGCGGCGCGGGAGAGCGAATTGGGCTCGCCCTGCACCAGCACGATCGACACCGCGGCAGCGGTGCTTAGCCGCTCCTTCAGCCAGGCCAGGCGGTAGCTGGCGATCCAGGGCAGGAAAATGAGGACTTCGGCCAGGAGCACGAAGACAATGGTGAGCAAGAGCAGCTTGGTCGACAGGCCGCGCGCCAAGGGCACTGAACGATTGGGCACCGAACGGCTCGCAACCGGGCGAACGGTCGCCGGGCTGGCATCGGCTGTCGCCGGGCCGCTCCCTTCATCCGCTGATGCAACTTCGCTCATTAAGGCCTGTCTTCACAAACGCTTGATCGGTTGAGATTAGGCGATTGCGGCTTTTTTGCCAATTTCATCCTTCGTTGGACGATGGTGCCAGCAATAAAAGACCGCCTCGAACTGGGTGTTCGCGCTGCGACGAACTCATAGTTCGCGCTGGATTGACTCCCAAAACCCTTCTTTCTATAAGCCGCTCACGCTCGGGCCATTCGTCCCGGCGCGGTTTCGATCGCGCCAATGCCGGCCCGGCAAAGCTCCTGTTACACAGTGACAGAATCAAGAAGGGCCGCACCCCGCGGTATTAAAACAAATGAAGCGTACCTACCAACCGTCCAAACTCGTCCGCAAGCGCCGGCACGGTTTCCGTGCTCGCATGGCCACCAAGGGTGGTCGCGGCGTCGTCGCAGCTCGCCGCAACCGCGGCCGCAAGCGGCTCAGCGCCTGAACGGAAGACGAGATCGTTGCCCGCAACCGGCAAGCCAGTGGGACCAAACCCCAAGCGGCTTCTGAAACGTGCGGAATTCCTGGCCGTCCGCCGCGGTGAAAAGCGGCGCGGGCGGCTTTTTCTCGTCGAAGTTCTCGACCGCAATGACGGCCTGCCGCCGCGCGTCGGCTTCACCGTCACCAAGAAGGTCGGCAATGCGGTTGTCCGCAACCGCGTCAGGCGGCGGCTGAAAGAAGCCGTGCGCACCCATGCCGCAAGTGACATGGCGCCCGGCAATGACTATGTCATCGTCGGGCGTGAAGACGTGCTCACCATTCCGTTCGGCCAGTTGAAGGCCGAACTCTCCCGCCGTCTCAGCGGAACACGATAGGCCAAGGGCTTTCGATGGAAAACAACCGGAACTTCTACATCACCATCGTCTTGTCGGTGCTGATCCTCGGGCTGTGGCAATATTTCTATGTGCTGCCGCGCAGCGAACAGCAGCGCGAGGCGGCCCGCATCGAAGAGCAGCGGGCGGCGGAGCAGAAGAAGGCGGCCGAGGCCGCCAACCCCGGCGGCACGCCGGCGCCCGCAGCGCCCGGCGCCATTCCAAACGCGCCCGGCACCTATGTCACGACGCCGGAAGGCCGCGCGCAGGAAGTGGCCAAGACGGCCCGCGTCAACATCGACACGCCGAGCCTGTCGGGCTCGATCAACCTCACCGGCGCCCGCCTCGACGACCTAAAGCTCAAGCACTACACCGAGACGGTCGACAAGACATCGCCGCAGATCCAGCTGCTCAATCCGCAGGCGCTGCCCACCGGCTATTATGCCGAGATCGGCTTTGTCGGCAGTGACACGACCGGCACGGTGCCAGGCCCGGAAACGGTCTGGAGCGTCGACGGCAATGCGACTCTGACGCCGGCGACGCCAGTGACGCTGACCTTCACCAACGACAAGGGCCTGACCTTCAAGCGCACGATCTCCGTCGACGGCGACTACATGTTCACCGTTTCCGATGCGGTGCAGAATTCAGGCTCGGCCCCGGTCACGCTGTCCAATTACGGCCGGGTCATCCGTTTCGACAAGCCGGCCGTCGCCAGCTCCTATGTGCTGCATGAAGGGCTGATCGGCGTCACCGGCACGGAAGGCCTGCAGGAGCACAAATACGCCGACATCGAGAAGAACAAGCTCTATACGCCGAGCAAATCGACCGATGGCTGGCTTGGCATCACCGACAAATATTGGGCGGTTACCCTGGTGCCGACCGAGAAGCAGCCGTTCCAGCCGCACTATGCCTATTACGACAATGGCCGCGCGCGCTACCAGTCGGACTTCCTCACCGACCCGATCACCATTGCCGCCGGGCAGTCGGCGACGGTCGAGACCGAGATCTTCGCCGGCGCCAAGGAAGTCAACAAGATCAACGCCTACGCCCAGGACCGCCAGATCAGGCTGTTCGACCGGCTGATCGATTGGGGATGGTTCATCTGGATCACCAAGCCGATGTTCTACCTGATCGACACGCTGTACAAATTCTTCGGCAATTTCGGTCTGGCCATCCTTGCCACCACCGTCGTCGTCAAAACCCTCTTCTTCCCGCTCGCCAACAAATCCTATGCGTCGATGGCGAACATGAAGAAGGTGCAGCCCAAGATGCTCGAGATCCGCGAGAAATACGCGGACGACAAGATGAAGCAGCAACAGGCGATGATGGAGCTGTACAAGACCGAGAAGATCAATCCGCTCGCCGGCTGCTGGCCGGTGGCGCTGCAGATCCCGGTGTTCTTCTCGCTCTACAAGGTGCTCTACATCACCATCGAGATGCGGCACGCGCCGTTCTTCGGCTGGGTCCAGGATCTGGCCGCGCCCGATCCGACCTCGGTCTTCAACCTGTTCGGCCTGCTGCCCTTCGCGCCGCCGGCATTCCTGCCGCATATGGGCGCCTGGGCGGTGGTCATGGGCATCACCATGTTCCTGCAGATGCGCATGAACCCGACGCCGCCGGATCCGACGCAGGCGCAGATCTTCACCTGGATGCCGGTGATCTTCACCTTCATGATGGGCAGCTTCCCGGCCGGTCTCGTCATCTACTGGGCCTGGAACAACACGCTGTCGATCCTGCAGCAGGGCGTGATCATGAAGCGCCAGGGCGCCAAGATCGAATTGTGGGACAATCTGACGGCATTGTTCCGAAAGAAACCCTCGCCGGCTGAATAAACGGCGTGGCAATCAAAGCCCCGGCTCGTCCGGTGTTTTTTGTGGACGAGGCGCTCATCACGTTCCCGTGAGGCGCGAAACTTGCGGCGTGCAACCGGCGTGGCTGCTGCTTGTACCGCCAAGGCCGATCAACACCGATCAGCCCTAATCCGAAGACCGTTGTTTTTGATCCGTGACCCCGTCATGTCCATCGCGGGGATGCGGCGCGTGGAATGGGCATTCGCCTTTAAGTATTTGTTATCATTATCATTTTTTACGCTGCACCGAAACTTTCCCGCAATCGCCGCGTAACTCTTCCCGACAATCGAATCAACAATTGTCGCACCAGAAGGGTTCTCCAATGGCAAAGTCCATCCTCAAGGCATTATGCTTTTCCGCCGGCCTGGCTCTATCGGGCCTCGCAGCGACGACGGCCTATACGCTCGCCAATCCCGCCGTTGGCGGCGCTGCGATGCTGACCTCCAAGAACATCGTCGAGAACGCCCTCAACTCGCCGATCCACAAGACGCTGGTTGCCGCCGTCAAGGCCGCCGGCCTGGTCGACACGCTGGAAAGCGCGGGACCCTTCACGGTGTTTGCGCCGACCGATTCCGCCTTCAAGAAACTTCCGGCCGGCACCGTCGCCACGCTGGTGAAGCCCGAAAACAAGGACAAGCTGACCAAGATCCTGACCGCCCATGTCGTGGCCGGAAAGATCTCGGCCAAGGAGATGATGACCAAGGCCAAGGCGATGGGCGGCAAGTATGAGATGAAGACCGTTAGCGGCGACACGCTGATCGCCGAGGTCAAGGGCGGCTCGCTCTACATCGTCGACGAGTCCGGCGGCGCCGCCAAGGTGACGGTCGCCGACGTCAACCAGTCGAACGGCGTCATCCACGTCGTCAACAAGGTGCTGTTGCCGAAGTAACGGCTTTACGCAACGGGGAATGACGGCGGGCTGCGACGGGCTTTCTCGGTCTGCCTTCCCCACCTCACGAGGAGGTGCCATTCTTTTGAAGCCGTCTTCGACACCACCGGGGTCCTGCTTGTCCTTCGCAGGGCCCCGTTTTTTTGGGTTTCAGGGCGCCTTAGCCGACGGCGGCGGTCGACCTGATCGTGATCTGCCGCGGCACGAACTGAACATCGAAGCCCAGCAGGGCTCGCTCATCGGGCGATTGGTGCTATAGGGCGGATCACGCCATCTAGAATGGCGGCTTTAATTTGCGCCACTCTCGACGGATCTCGCCATGGACGGACCCAACCCAGACATCAAACACCCCATCCCGATGCACACCCGCGTCGGCTTCCTCAAGCCCCTGGTCACCGCGCCGAATATCGAGATCGGCGAGTTCACCTACTATGACGATCCTGACGGACCGGACAAATTCGCCGAGCGATGCGTGCTGCATCATTATCCCTTCATCGGCGACAAGCTGATCATCGGCAAGTTCTGCGCCATCGCGGAGGGCGCGCGCTTCATCATGAACGGCGCCAACCATGCCATGTCCGGCTTTTCCACCTATCCGTTCAACATTTTCGGTCATGGCTGGGAGCAAGGCTTCGACCCGAAGACGTGGTCACAGGAAGTGCGCGGCGACACGGTGGTCGGCAATGATGTATGGATCGGCATGGATGCGGTGATCATGCCCGGCGTGTCGGTCGGCAATGGCGCCATCGTGGCGGCGAAATCGGTGGTGACGCATGACGTGCCGGCCTATGCGATCGTCGCCGGCAATGCGGCAAAGGTGGTGAAGATGCGTTTCGACGACAGGACGGTGCGGCGGTTGCTGGCTGTGGCGTGGTGGAATTGGCCGGTGGACAAGATCGGCCGCAACCTCAACGCCATCCGGGGCGCCGATATTTCGAGGCTGGAGGCAGCAATTTGAACGCGCTGGGCAACACCGTCATCGGCACCGACCTGTTCACCAAGGGGTGGATCTTCATCCGCGGCGTGCCGGCGATGAAGTTCCTGCCGCCGGAGGGGCCGCCTGAGATCGCCTTTGCCGGCCGCTCCAATGTCGGCAAGTCGTCGCTGATCAATGCGCTCGTCGGCCATAACGGGCTGGCGCGCACCTCCAACACGCCGGGCCGCACGCAGGAGCTCAACTATTTCGTGCCGGGCGGGTTTTCCGGCGAAGGCACCGACCTGCCGCCAATGGCGCTGGTCGACATGCCGGGCTACGGCTATGCCAGCGCGCCGAAGGAAAAGGTGGACGACTGGACCAAGCTGGTCTTCGACTATCTCAAGGGCCGCGTGACGCTGAAGCGGGTCTATGTGCTGATCGATTCCCGCCATGGCATCAAAGCCAAGGACGACGAAGTGCTGTCGCTGCTCGACAAGGCGGCGGTGTCCTACCAGATCGTGCTGACCAAGACCGACAAGATCAAGGCCGCCGGCGTGCCGCAGCTGATCGAAGAGACATTACTGAAGATCAAGAAGCGGCCGGCGGCGTTTCCGTTCGTGCTCGCCACGTCGTCGGAAAAGGGCGAGGGTCTGGACGAACTGCGCGCGGCGATCGTGCTGGCGGCCAATGGCGGTTAAAAGCAACTCCGGGAAAAGTGTGAAGCGGTTTTCCGTCCGGAGTTGCGAAAAAAGACCTTTGGCTAACTAGGCCTTTGCCTTGGACTTCGCCTCGAGCGCGATCATCTGGTGGCTTTCTTCCTCGGCAAGCTTTTCAGTGCCGTAGGACTTCAGGAACAGGCTGACGCCCGACCGCACGATGTGGTCGATTTCATCCTGGCCCGGCGCCTTGGTGCGGTAGGCGAAGATGCACTGGCGAAACAGGCCGGCGAGGCACAGTTCGGTGAATTGATAGGCGGCAAGATCGACATCATCGATCTTGAGCAGGCCGCGTTCTATGGCTGCATTGAGGAACTTGACCACTTTGTCGTGGCCGCGTTTGGGGCCGCGTTCGTAAAACCGCGCGCCCATGTCCGGTATCCTGTCGGAGGCGCCGATCACGGTGCGTTGCGCCTGGATGACCTTGGCCGAGGTGATCTTCATCGACAGCACCTTGCCGAACTTCACCAGCGTCTGGCGCAGATCGTCGGCGCGGTCGAGCATGTCGTACATGTTCTTGAAGATGGTGCCGCGCTCTTCCTCGATCAGCGCCTCGAACAGCTCTTCCTTGTTGGCGAAGTAGACATAGATCGTGCCCTTGGAGACGCCGGCCTCGCGGGTAATGTCGTTCATCGACGCCGCTTCGAAGCCCTTGTCGATGAACACGCGCCGCGCGCCCTCGATAATCTGGCTGCGCTTGACCGGATCCTGGCCCGCCGCCGGGCGGCCGCGACGCGCACTATCCAGCACATCGCACGGATCATTTTCGACGTCGGGTAACGTGTCGGCCATTAAAGTCACACCTCGCGAAATAATTCGAACCGAGCGGTTCGATTGCTCTTGATATGGGCCTGCTTTAGCGCTATGTCAACGTTCGCATCGAACCGAACGGTTCAGTATAACACATTTTCCTTATGTAGCTACGGTAGCGAGATATCATGTCCTCGAACACGCCAACCACCGCCGAAGTCCGCCCCTTTCCCAACGCCAAGGTCTCGCCGGTTATCGAAGCGCCGGACGCGCCCATCAAGCCTGCCGCCGAAGTTTTGGCCGAGGTGCCGGCCAAGAAAAAGCGGTCGGCTCGCTCGTTCATGCTGCCGATCATCGGCCTCGCTCTGCTCAGCGCCGGCGCCTGGTATGGCTATGATTACTGGACCGACGGCCGGTTCCTGATCTCGACCGACGATGCCTATGTCCAGGCCGACATGTCGTTCGTCTCGCCGAAGATTTCCGGCTATGTCGATCAAGTCAAGGTCTCGGAGAACCAGCAGGTCAAGGCCGGCGATCCGCTGCTGACGATCGACGACGGCGACTACAGAATAGCCGTTGCCCAGGCGGAGGCGCAGATCGCCACGCTGGCCAAGACGCTCGACCGTATCGACGCGCAGACCAAGGCGGCGCAAGCTTCGCTGCAACAGGCGCAGGCGCAGAAGGTCGCCGACCAGGCGGCAGCCGACAACGCCGCTCGCGCCCAGCAGCGCGCCGCGCAACTGGTCAAGACGCATGTCGGCACGCAGGCGCAACTGGACGATGCCCAGACCGCTCTCGACCAGGCCAATGCGGCCCTTGTCGGCGCCGACGCGCAGATTGCAGCCGCACAGGCCAATATCGGCGTGTTCGAAGCGCAGCGCGCCGAATCGGCCAGCACGCTGGCTTCGCTGCGGCTGAACCGCGACAAGGCCGCGCGCGATCTTTCCTTCACCGTGCTCAAGGCGCCTTATGACGGCGTGGTCGGCAACCGCTCGGTCGAGCAGGGCGACCTCGTCAGCCCCGGCCAGAAGCTCGCCGTCGTGGTGCCGCTGGACAAGCTCTACATCGTTGCCAACTTCAAGGAGACGCAGCTGGCCAAGCTGGTGCCCGGCGAGAAGGTGCGGGTCTCGGTCGACGCCACGGACGGCCATGATTTCGAAGGCACGGTGTCGTCGCTGGCGCCGGCTTCGGGTGCGGTGTTCTCGCTGCTGCCGCCGGAAAATGCCACCGGCAACTTCACCAAGGTGGTGCAGCGCATCCCGGTTCGCATCGACGTGCCGGCCGATGTGCTGAAGGCAGGCAGGCTGCGCGCCGGCCTGAGCGTCGTCGTCGCCGTCGACAGCCGCACGGCTCCGGCCGCGGCGAACTGAGCGAAAGCCGGGAGCAACGCCATGGCAACCGCAACCATAACTGCAGGAGCGGCGCCGGCGCCTGCCATGCCGGCGGTACCGACGACCATCTCGACGCGCCGCCTCATCGCCTTCCTGGCGATGGTGTTCGGCATGTTCATGGCGATCCTCGACATCCAGATCGTCTCAGCCTCGCTGGCCGAGATCCAGGCCGGCCTCAGCGCCAGTTCCGATGAAATCCCATGGGTGCAGACCGCCTATCTGATCGCCGAAGTGGTGATGATCCCGCTGTCGGGCTTCCTCAGCCGGATGCTGTCGACGCGCGTGCTGTTTGCAGGCGCCGCGGCCGGCTTCACGGCGGCCAGCGCGCTGGCCGCGACCGCCACCAACATCGACCAGATGATCGTCTACCGCGCCATCCAGGGCTTTATCGGCGGCGGCATGATCCCGAGCGTTTTCGCCGCCGCCTTCACCATCTTCCCGCCGTCGCGCCGCGCCATGGTGTCGCCGATGATCGGCCTGGTGGCGACGCTGGCGCCGACCATCGGCCCGACCGTCGGCGGCTATATCAGCCATGCCATGTCGTGGCACTGGCTGTTCCTCATCAATGTCATTCCAGGCATTCTGGTGACGGTTACGACCTGGACCCTGATCGATTTTGACAAGCCCAATCTCGGCCTGTTCAGCAAGTTCGACTGGTGGGGCCTTGCCGGTATGGCGGCGTTTCTCGGCTGCATGGAATATGTGCTCGAGGAAGGTCCGAACCATGACTGGCTGCAGGAACAGGCCGTGTTCATCTGCGCCATCATCATGGTTGTCGGTGCGGCGCTGTTCTTCTGGCGTGCCTTCACCGCCGAGGAGCCTATCGTCGATCTCAGGGCCTTCACCAACGTCAATTTCGCCTTCGGTTCGCTGTTCTCCTTCGTCATCGGAATCGGCCTGTACGGTCTGACCTATCTCTATCCAGTGTTCCTCGGACGCATCCGCGGCTACGATTCCTTGATGATCGGCGAAGCCCTGTTCGTCAGCGGCCTGGCGATGTTCGTCACTGCGCCGATTTCCGGCATCCTGTCGAGCAAGATGGATTTGCGCATCATGATGATGATCGGGCTGTTCGGTTTCGCTGCCGGCACATGGTGGATGACGCATCTGACCGCCGACTGGGATTTCTGGGAATTGCTGATCCCGCAGATCCTGCGCGGCAGCTCGATGATGCTGTGCATGGTGCCGATCAACAACATTGCGCTCGGCACCTTGCCGCCGGACCGGCTGAAGAACGCGTCGGGCCTGTTCAACCTGACCCGCAACCTCGGCGGTGCGGTCGGCCTTGCCGTCATCAACACCGTGCTGATCGATCGCAGCGCCTTCCACTACGCCAGGCTGGCCGAGCATGTGGAATGGGGCAGTGCGGCGGCGCAGACCAAGCTGCAGAACATGACGCTCGACTTCCAGCAGACGCCTGGTCTCGACGCCACCAAGGCGGCGATCTCCAAACTGTCGGGCATGGTCCAGCAGCAGGCGTCGCTGCTGTCGTTCATGGATGTGTTCACCATGCTGACCGTGCTGTTCGCGACCATGGCGGTTTTCACCCTGGTCATCGCCAAGCCGGCGCCGCCCGCGGGCAGCGGTGGCGGAGGCCATTGAGCGCGCCGGACCCCCCGCCTGGCGCCCTCATGTGTGACCCCGGAAATCACCCCCGATTTCCGGGGTCACGCTTAAGCATCGATCGTTATCAAGCTCCTTGGTCGAACACCCGGCGCGCTATGCTGCGGCAGGCGGCCCAAACCATTTGGTCAGCGAGTCGGTTAGCCCGGCTGCTTCAGGGCCGCCGACCCAGGCCACATAACCGTCAGGCCGGACCAGCACTGCGCGTGGGGCTTCGACTGCCCCCAGCACCGGAAGCTCCCATGCGCCATCGTAGCTGGCGTCGACCAGCTGAATCCGCTCCACCCACTGGCCGATACCAAAAGCGCCGGGCTCACCAAGATTAAGCAGCAGCGGCCGAGCGTCATGCAGCAGGGCGAAAACCGGCAGCGGACCGGCAGAGGTGACGAGGTCGAGATCCGGCATGCGACGCCCCAGCAGCGGATGCCCCTCGCCAAGATCGTAGTGGATGTCCAGGCCGGACAACATGCCGGCAAAACGCTTGCGCGGTTCTTCCATGCCGAGAAGTTCCGACACTGTATCGCGCAGCGCCTTGGTGCGCTCGTCTTCGCGACGGAGCACGACCGACGCCATGGTGTTTTTCATCACACGCGCGGCAATCGGGTGGCGCTCTGCCTGGTAGCTGTCGAGCAGGCTTTCGGGCGCAGTTTTCCTGACCACCTGGGCAAGTTTCCAGCCCAGATTGACCGCGTCCTGCACGCCGGTCTGCAGCCCCTGTCCACCGTCCGGTGGATGCACGTGCGCGGCGTCGCCTGCCAGCAGCACCCGCCCCTTGCGGTATGAGGCTGCCTGCCGGGTCATGTCGGTGAAGCGGGCCAGCGATGTTGGATTGTGGACGCCGTAATCGGTGCCGTAGACGGCAATGAGCGCCTCGCTGAGCTCATGCAATGTGGGCACGCCGCCGGCCCCGACCTCGCGTTCGGTCACCAGCACCCGCACCGTACCGTCTTCCAGTCTGCTGAGGCCGTGAATTCCGATGGCATCGCGGTGGATACCCCATTGCGGCTCTTCCGTTACCTCGATCTCGGCGATCAAATTGCTGGTTGTCGGCTCGGAACCGGGGAACTCTATGCCAACCGCCTTGCGCACGAGACTTCTGCCGCCGTCACAGCCGACGAGATAATCGGCACGAAGCGACCCGCCATCGCTCAGCGCGACATCGACGCCGCCGCCATCCTGCACCAAGCCTGTCACCTCGCGGCCACGGTAGAACGTGACGCCAAGCTCCTCGACCCAGTCAGCAAGGATGCGCTCTATGTGCTTTTGCCACAGCGCCAGCCCGTAATTGTGGCGGGTGGGGAAGTCGCTGATGTCAAGGGAAGCGCCGGCGAAGCCCGCGACCTGGGCGGTCTGGCCTTGCGACAGGAACCGATCGGCAATGCCGCGCTGGTCGAAGATCTCGATGGTGCGCGAATGCAGCCCGCCCGAGCGCGCGCCCGCGAGATCCTGGTTCTCGCGCCGCTCGACGATGGCGACATCGATGCCGGCCAGGGAAAGCTCGCCGGCCAGCATCAACCCGGTCGGGCCGCCGCCGGCGATCACCACGGAATGGGATATTCGCGGCCGGTCCGCATCAACACCGTCGGTCGATTTGGCGCTCGATTTGGGCTCGCCGTCGCGAGCCCGTGCTTCAGTTCGTTGCATAGGTTCTGGCCCTCTCGTTAAGGGCTGCGGAATCTACGCATAAAAAGCCGTCTGCCAATTCTTGAAGTTGACTGTTTTCGCCCCATTTCAACAGATAGGAGGCGGTCGTCACGCCGGCGCCAAATCCCCACCCCGCTAAAAGACGCCGAACGGTCAGGCAGTGGCCGGCTTGAAGCTGAGCGCAACGCCGTTGATGCAATGGCGCAGGCCGGTCGGCGCCGGGCCATCGTCGAAGACATGGCCGAGATGGCCGCCACAGCGGCGGCAGTGGACCTCGGTACGGGTCATGCCGAGCGAACGGTCCTCGGTCTTGCCGACGGCGTTGGCAATCTCTTGCCAGAAGCTCGGCCAGCCGGTGCCGGAATCGAACTTGGTCTCCGAGGAATAGACCGGCAGGTCGCAGCCGGCGCAGGCGAAAATGCCCTTGCGGTGCTCGTTGAGCAGCGGGCTGGTGCCGGGATACTCGGTGCCTTCCTTGCGCAGCACGTTGAAGGCTTCGTCGGACAGGATGGCGTGCCACTCGGCGTCGGTCTTGGTGACCTCGAAGGTTTCGGCAGCCTTAGCGGGCCCGCCCATGCGCAACGTTGCCGCCGCGCCGGCCACGGCAGCGATGGCGGCGCCGCTCAAAAGCAAATCTCGACGGTTCATGACAGAAATCCTCCTGCGGGTTGTTTTGCCAAATTTGGCCGCCACTGGAAAATCAAAAGCCGGTGACGGTTGTCCTGCAAACGAACGCTCCACACCGGCTCGCGCTTGTTGCGGACGGGATGGAGCGCTCGGTCGTTTGCTCGGCCCACGGGGGCGGGGCCGCGCAATCTGCAGGAGCTTACCGCCTGTTCGTCGGCGGCAGGGGCTTTGTTACATCTTCGGCAGCAGGACCTTGTCGATGACGTGGATGACGCCGTTCGACTGCTCGACGTCGGCGATCGTGACATTGGCGACATTGCCGTTCTCGTCGGCTACGGTGACCTTGCCGCCATCGGCCTTGAGCGACAGCTCGCAGCCGCCAACCGTCTTGACCTTATGGGTTCCGCCATCGGCCTTGGCCATCGAGGCGACATCGGCGCCCATCGCCTTGGCGCCGATGACATGGCAGGTCAGAATCTTGGTGAGCTTGTCCTTGTTCTCGGGCTTGAGCAGCGTCTCGACCGTGCCAGCCGGAAGCGCGGCGAAGGCCTCATTGGTCGGCGCGAAGACGGTGAACGGGCCGGCGCCCTGCAGTGTCTCGACCAGGCCGGCAGCTTTGACGGCGGCGACCAGTGTCGTGTGATCCTTCGAATTGACGGCGTTCTCAACGATGTTCTTGTTGGCGTACATGGCGGCGCCGCCAACCATCGGATTCTCGGCATAGGCGATTGTGGCGAGGGCGGAGACGGCAATAGTACCGGCGAGCAAAAGGGTGGCGATTCTACGCATAGTGTTCGAACTCCTCAGGGTTATTGTTTCCTCTTTCGGGAACATGAGGAGATACGGAATAGAACTGCCTGAGTTTCCGCGCGCCGGGAAAAATTTATCCTTTATTTTGTCGCCGAATTATCTCCGGAGATCGAATCCGTAATCTCCAGCAGCGTATCCAAAACGAAAACAGCGGAAGATGTACTTCCGCTGCCTTCATTGTCACGTCATGATCTTACGATTAATCAGATGCCCTTCAGGTCGCCCGCGGCAACGACCGGTCCGGTCGGCTGTCCGGTCGTCGAACCGCCCGTCGGCTCGACGCTGACGGCAAGCACGGCGCCTTGCGCCAGCTTCTGCTGCACTGCCGGGGTAACCGGAATGTGCGTGACCTGGCCGGCGGGAATGACACCCATCGAGACCGGCGCATTCTTGCCTTCGATCATCCACAGTTCGAAGTCCTTGCCGGCGGCGCGTTCGCCCGAAACCAGCGACAGGCCGACATCGCGGCGGGATGCGTCGTAGACGACGAGGTATTTGACATCGCTGCCTTCGGCGGCCAGCGAGGCGACGAGGCGCTCCTGTGGCACGACGACCGGCGACCTGACGTAGGGCACGGCGACATAGAGTACCAGGGCCGCGAGAGCCGCTGCGGTGAGGCCGCGCCAGAAGGCAAGGCTGGACCAGAGACTGCCGCTCGGCGCCGTCATCGACGCCGCGGTGGAGGAGAACAGCCGGCGATCGATAGCCGGCTTGACCGTGGCCGGCGGCTCTACCTCAGCATAAGCGGCAGCGATCGGCGAGAGGTTCACTTCCCAGGAATCGACGAGACGGGCAAAGCCGGTCTCCGCGTCGATGCGTCCGGAGGCTATCTGGCGCTCATCCGCCGGCAGCACGCCGAGAACGTATTCGGCTGCGAGCAGGTCGTCGCCTCCACGTTCCGGTCCATTTTCTTCTGCCAGGGTCATCTTTCCAGACATTCTCTAAGTTTCAACAGGCTGCGGCGCAGCCATGTCCGCATCGTGTTGAGCGGAACCTTGTGACGTTCCGCGAGCTCGGCGTAACTTTCGCCGTTCAAATACGCACCCCGAACGGCTTGCGCCCGGTCTTGTTCCAACTCTTCAAGGCACTGATAGATGCGCTCGGATTCACCGCCCGCAACAACCATAGCCTCTGGCCCGGGACCGGGGTCAGCCACGTCGAGCGCGGCATCGATATCGGCAGCAGGCTTGCGTCGCGACCGGATGCGATCAATCGCATGATTGCGTGCTATGGCCACCAGCCAGGAGATTGGGCTGAGATCAGAAACAGCGAAACGATCCGCCTTCGTCCACACTTTGACGAAGACCTCTTGCAGCGCTTCTTCCGCATCTCCGCGATCCTTCAATACACGAAGGCACACGCCGAAAAGTTTCGCACTGGTTTGCCGGTAAAGCAGATCGAACGCAGTCCGATCCTTCATCGAGGTCCGGACAATCAGGGTGGAGATATCCTGCGGCGTCATACGGACAAGCTAAGCGATCACAATTTATTTGCAAAGGCAGAAATCTTGTTGTCCACGCAATCGATGTCCGCGCCCAATCGCCAGTAATCGCCGGTCGGTTGCCAAGGAAATCGGCTGTCGTTAGCCTCCCGCAGATAGGGGAACAGCAATGTCGGCCGAACGGATGCTGTGGGAGAACGATGCGACCGGCTTGGCAGAGCTGTTGCACAGAGGCGAGATCTCGCCGCCGGACCTTGTCGATGCTGCGATCGCGCGCGCCGAGGCAACCCGATCATTGCGCATCCGCCGCTTGCCTGCGGCGCCATGGACCCGAAGGGGGCCGACGAGCTCATCGAACCTGCTCGACAAATTGCATCTGACCCGTGCCTTGGAGATCAGATCCCTGTTTGGGCGATTGATGGACAAGAGCCTGTGGTTACCACTGGCCGGCAATCCAGAATGGCCTGCCGCTCGACATCCAGGGCGTCGGCCGCCCCGGCGACGAGCAGACGGTTTTGTCGCTCGCCGCGCAGATGGAGAAGATTTCCGGCTGGCTGACGCGGCGGGCGCCGCTCAAGGTGCCGGCCTGATCCGGCAGATTTCATCATCGTGATAGCAAAGCTGTTTGCGGCCTGGGCCAATTCCCGCTAAGACGCCGCCGTCCTTACCCGCATCCAGGGAACCATGCCGATGACGGAGATCACCGCCACCGCCGAAATGCAGGCCGCCCTGCTCTCGCGGGCCCTGCCCTATATGCAGCGCTACGAGCACAAGACGGTGGTGGTGAAATATGGCGGTCATGCCATGGGCGATATCGAGCTCGGCAAGGCTTTCGCCCGTGACATCGCGCTGCTGAAGCAGTCCGGCGTCAACCCGATCGTCGTCCATGGCGGCGGGCCGCAGATCGGCGCCATGCTGGCCAAGATGGGCATCGAATCCAAGTTCGAAGGCGGACTGCGCGTCACGGATCAGAAGACGGTCGAAATCGTCGAGATGGTGCTGGCCGGTTCGATCAACAAGGAGATCGTCGCGCTGATCAACGCCGAGGGCGAATGGGCGATCGGCCTGTGCGGCAAGGACGGCAACATGGTGTTCGCCGAAAAGGCTCGCAAGACCATGATCGACCCGGATTCCAACATCGAGCGTGTGCTCGATCTCGGTTTCGTGGGCGAACCGGTCGAAGTCGACCGCACCCTGCTCGACCTGCTGGCGCGCTCCGAAATGATCCCGGTGCTGGCGCCGGTGGCGCCCGGCCGCGATGGCCATACCTACAACATCAATGCCGACACCTTCGCCGGCGCCATCGCCGGCGCCTGCCAGGCGACGCGCCTTTTGTTCCTAACCGACGTGCCCGGCGTGCTCGACAAGAACAAGAAGCTGATCGACGAGCTGACGGTGGCCGAAGCCAAGGCGCTGATCAAGGACGGCACGGTGTCGGGCGGCATGATCCCCAAAGTCGAGACCTGCATCGAGGCGATCGAGCGCGGCGTCGAAGGCGTCGTCATCCTCAACGGCAAGACGCCGCATGCGGTGCTGCTGGAGTTGTTCACCGAACACGGCGCCGGCACGCTAATCGTGCCCTGATCGGCAACTGGCTTGGCGGCCAGTTGGTCGGCTGGCCAGCCCTTAGGCAGGCTGGGGCAGGCGCGCGATGACCTTTATCTCGAAGTCGAAGCCGGCTAACCAGTTGACGCCGACCGCCGTCCAATTGGTGTAGGGCGGTTCACCGAACACCTTCAGCCGAACGGCATCGATCACGGGCCATTGCGTTGCCGGATCGGTGTGGAAGGTGGTCACGTCGACTATATCGTCGAACGTGGCGCCCGCTGCTTTCAGCACTGCCGCGAGATTATCGAAGGCAAGCTGGACCTGCTTTTCGAAGACAGGTTCGGGCGACCCGTCCTCGCGGCTGCCGACCTGGCCCGAGACAAACAAAAGATCGCCTGATCGGATTGCAGCAGAATAGCGATTTATCTCGTAGAGAGCCTGCCGGCCGGCAGGAAAGATCGCGTCACGTTTGGTCATTTTCACTCCATTGTCCGGGGCACTCACATACGTCCCGTATGCATGAGGTGGGTACATACGCTGCGTATGTCAATACGCATACGGTAGGTATGAAGGGCAGCGAGCCCGTCAGGCGCCGGCCGAGATCGCGACAGCCGCTTCGGCCGGCTTGAGCGGCGGGCGCATGACGACCATGGATTCCTCATCGGCATCCTGCGGCGCGCCCCAGAACTCAGCCAGCGTCGGACCATCCTTGAGGCGGCGGTCGCGGGCCAGAAAACCCCAGACCTCGCGGAACCAGACGCGGCGGCCCATTTGCGTGTACCAGCGCATCGAATGGCTCTGTTCGGGATCGGGGTGGAAGAGAATGCGCGTCAGCGCCTTCGGCCGCGACTGCACCGCGACCTCGATCAGCTTGATCGAGAAGAACAGCATCCACGGTTTCAGCCGGGTCATCTGCAGCACCTGGTGCTTGTAGTCCCACAGCCGGGCATCCGTCTGAATCACCTTGCGGTTCTTGGCGATGCGGAAGAACGGCGTCCAGCGGTGCGGCGTGACATAGAGCGCCTGGATCTGGTCGGGGTCATAGGCAAGCAGCTGGCGAAAGCCGCGCCACAGATCGCGAAAGGTCTCATCCTCGAACCCGGCCACCCAGGTCGCCATGGACAGTATGCCATGCTGGCGGAGCAGCCGGATTGCCTCGCGGTCGGATGAGGTGCTGCCGCCCTTGCGGATCAATTGAAGCGTCTGTTCGTCGGTGTTTTCCATGCCGAGCAGCCAGCGGATGACGCCGGCCTTGCGATAGAGGTGCAGGATGTCGGCATCGCGCACGATGTCATCGGCCCGGGTCGAGCCGACGATCAGCACCGGCACGTTCTCGGCGATCAGCGCATCGAGAAAGGCGCGCCAAACCTTCTTCGACACGGTCGGGTTTTCGTCGGCGAGGTGATCAGTTCGACGCCGTGCTGGCGGTGCAGCCAGGCAATCTCCTGCGCAAATTTCTTGGGGTCGCGATGCCGCCAGCGGGTCCAGAAACCGCGTTGGCCACAATAGTTGCACAGATGCGGGCAGCCCCGCGAAAACTGCATGACCACGGCGCGCTTGCCGCCCCAATAGCTGTAGCGGCGGTGATCGATCAGCTCCCAGCCGACGCGGTACTCGTCCAGATTGGCAGTGGTCCCGGCCGGCCGCGTCGCGAAGGGGCGGCCGAGATCGTCGCGATAGGCGATACCCGCGACATCGCCCAGCGGCCGGCGATTGTCCAGTGCCACGACCAGGGCAAGGATGGTTGCCTCGCCCTCGCCGCGCACGATGAAGTCGAAGACATCGCTCGCCGCCAATATGTCGCGCCAGTGATAGGTCGGGAACACGCCGCCATAGATCACCAGCGTCGCCGGCTCGAGCGCCTTGACCATGCGGGCGATCGCGAGCGCGGTGGGATGCGCCGAGGTCGAGCCGGAGTGGCCGATCAGGATGCAATCGGGCTGGCCGCTGAGCGCATCGCGCACCAGCGTTTCCAACGGCATCGGCCCGAATTCGGCATCGACCAGCCGGACTTTATGGCCGGCTTCGATAAGCGGGCCGCCCAGTGCCAGCAGGCCGAGCGGTGGCAGATGGTCATCGGGCACGCGGCTGCCGATGGCGGTGTGCGGCGGATTGATCAGCACGATGTTCATGACGGACCTTTGAGCGACGGTCCGCATGGCGTAGCCGGCGTTTCAGTTTCGCATTTGGGCTCCGTTCAGCAGTTTGCGTGCAGCTTTTCCGCAGAAATGGCGATGCGTGTCCTACCGCCTGAGATGGGCGAGCGGCACGTGGCCCGGGCCCTTGATGTTCTGCAGCACCAGCTGGGTGTGAACGTCGCGCACGCCGGCAAGGCGCATCAGGCGGTGCATGACGAAGGCGTTGAGTTCGTCGACCGACGGCACCATGACGTGCAGCAGGAAATCGTGGTGGCCGGTCATCGTCCAGCATGCCGACACTTCGTCCATGCGTTGCACGGCGGCGATGAAGCTTTCGGGCGAACCGTCGCTGTGGCTGGTGAGGCGCACCTGGATGAACACCTCGACCATCAGGCCGACGGCGCGGCGGTTGAGCACGGCGGCAAAGCCCTTGATGATGCCGGCCTCCTGCAGCGCCTCGAAGCGGCGGGCGCAAGGCGTCGTCGACAGGCCGATCTCCTGCGCCAGTTCGGACACGGGCTTGCGTCCATCGCGCTGAAGAACATCCAGCATCTTGATCTCGAAATCGTCGAGCTGAGGCATTTTCACTCTCTTTCAGCTTCTGCTTGGTGATTTTTACCTCAAATCATGGACCCAAGCCATCATCAAAGCTGAATTGCCTCGCCGGCCGCCGCTAGACTCTGCGGACAGATTCAAGTGTCACGATCAGGGGAGAAGAACCATGACGACGATGAGCGTTGCCGAATATGCCCGTGATTGCGCGGCGCAAGGCCTGCGTGGCGACTATTCAGTGTGCCGTTCCGATTTCACCGTGGCGCAGGGCTATGATTACAGCGCCGAAGAACAGGCGGTGTGGCGCACGTTGTGCGACCGGCAGACCAAGCTGACGCAGAAGCTGGCGCACCATTCCTATCTCGATGGCGTCGCCGCACTCGGCCTGCTCGACAAGATCCCGGATTTCGGCGCGGTCTCAGACAAGCTGCGCAAGCTGACCGGCTGGGAAATCGTCGCCGTGCCTGGCCTCATCCCGGCCGCGCCCTTCTTCGACCATCTCGCCAACCGGCGCTTTCCGGTGACCAACTGGCTGCGCACCAAGGACGAGCTCGACTACATCGTCGAACCCGACATGTTCCACGACTTCTTCGGCCATGTGCCCATCCTGACACAGCCGGTGTTTGCCGACTTCATGCAGATGTATGGCGAAAAGGCCGAGAGCGTGATTGCGCTGGGCGGTGACGAGATGATCACCCGGCTCTACTGGTACACCGCCGAATACGGGCTGATACAGGAGGAGGGCCAGAAGCTGAAAGCTTTCGGCGCCGGGCTGATGTCGTCGTTCACCGAATTGCAGTTCGCCGTCGCGAGCCCGGACGCGCACCGCGTGCCCTTCGACCTCGAAACGGTGATGCGCACCGGCTACGAGATCGACAAGTTCCAGCGCGCCTATTTCGTGCTGCCGTCCTTCGACGTGTTGCGCGATGCGTTCCGGACCGCCGATTTCAAGGCGATCGTCGCCCGCCGCAAGGGGCAGCCGGCGCTGGATCCAGCGACGGTTTAGCAAATCATGAAGGGTTTGCGCGGCACCTACCCCCACCCTTAATCCCTCCCCACAAAGGAGGACGGAGATCTCGTTGGCGCTGATTTCCGAGGGTTTCGACACCAAGGCATGGGTAGCGCCGGCAGCAATCCTGTCGCGCCGTTCGCTTTCTTGACAATCAGACGGTAATGACTTCGTCACACCGTGGATGACTTCGTCACACCGTGATTACTTTGGTCAGATGGTCGCCTAGCCGGCAGGCAAGTGCGGTGATTGTCGTCGTCGGGTTGCATTCGCCCGACGTGCAGAACACCGACGAGCCGCCGACATAGAGATTGTCCATGCCGTGCACCTTGCAGTTGGCGTCGACCACGCTCTTGGTGATATCGGTGCCCATGCGCGTGCCGCCCATGTGGTGGTGGCCGGCCAGTTCCTCATCCGTCGGGTAGTCCTCGCCATTGGTCAGCCAGTCCATGATGCGGACGCGGCCGAGGTCCTTCTCGATCAGCGTCGTTCCGAACAGCTTGAGCCCCTCGAGGATGGTGCGGCGCTCCAACGGCGACTTCTTCCAGTGCAGCTCGATGCGCGGCACGCCGGCACGGTCGACATCGGTCTTCGACAATTCGATATGGTTCGAGGCCAGCGGCGCCTGTTCCCAGGCGACGTAGAGCTGGGCGGCGCAGCGCAGGTTCTGGCTGAGCTGGTAGGCGACCCATTCGGCGGCCTCGGGCGCGGTGCAGGCGAGGTCGGCAATCAGGCTCTTGACGCCGGCATAGGGCGTCTCGATCAGGCGTATGCCGAAATTCATGATCTGCAGCCGCTCCATGGCGGCGAGCGTCGGCGAGAAGAACGCCTCGTTGACGGCATCAACCTCGAACTCCCTGTAATCGGCCAGGATGGCATTGCCGCCCTCGAAGGTCGGGTGCTCCATCCAGTAGCGGCCAAGTGCCGTGGCGTTCGGCACCACGCCGCCATTCGAGCGCTGGTTCGACCATAGAAGCAGCCGCGAATTCTCCAGCCCGCCGGCGCAGACGATGAAACAATCGGCGCTGAAGGCGCCGGCATCCTTGCCGTTCGACCACAGCCTGGCGCCGGTCACTCGCTTGCCGTCCCCGGCAAGTTCGGTGGCATAGGTGTTGAGCACGAGCGCTATGTTCTTGCTCTTGTCGAGCTCGTCGGAGAATTTCTCGCCAAAGCGCACGGCCGGGCTCTTGATCAGCTGCACCCAGCGTATGTCGTCTGAAATCGGCACATCGGGCTTGAAGTCGGGAAGCTCGAGTATGTCGTGCACCTCGGACAGATAGGGCTCGATGTCGGTCCGGGCGATTGGCCAGCCGGTGTCCGGCGCCCATGCCTTGGGCTCAAAGTCCTGCTTGTCGAGCACGCGGCACCAGCCGGCCCAGTGGTTCGACGACCCGCCCATGAAGCGCAGCCGGGTGATGTCGAGATCGAAATATTGATCGCCGACCGTGAAGCCGCGGTAGAAATCCTGCGACTCGTCGCTGAATTCGCGTGCGCCGGCCTCCAGCACCACGACCGGAATGCCGGCGGCGCCGAGCTTTCTGGCAATGGTGGTGCCGGCCGGCCCGGAGCCGAGAATGCAGACCTTGGGCTTGAAATCCGAGGCTCGAAACGCCTCATAGCAGTCGAAGATCATGCCAGGTCGCTCCGCTTCAGGATCCAGCCATTGACCACGACGATCTCGTCGGGATCGGCCGGGGGGCGGTCGCTGTCAGGCAGCTTGCGAAAAAGCTGTAGCGCCGGCATCGCAATCAGCGCCTGCACGATGGTGCGGCGCGACATTTTCCTGATGAACAAACTCATGACACGTCTCTGGATGGGGGCTTCGATCCACGCATGGCGTTCCCTGAACGGCACACGTACCGGCCAGACATGCCATTCCCGTGCCAAGCCTTGCCTGTAAACGAGTTACAACCCGGTAAACGGCGCAGTTGCGTGGAAACAATGTTGGCGAACCGTTAACAGCCCCACCACCAACACCTCACGCAGCTTCGGAAATGTCCCGGTCGAGGATCGACAAATTGCGGCCGCGGTGCTTGGCCTCGTAGAGCCGGCGGTCGGCGGCGCGCATCAGGTCCGAGACATCGGCATCTTGCGCACAGGTGATGCCGCCGATCGAGACGGTCAGCGGCACCGTGCGCTCGTCGACCGGACGAAAGCGGACCAGCTCGACTTCACGGCGGATGCGCTCGGCCACGCGCCGGGCTTCGGCTTCCGTAGCGCCGACCAGGAAGGCGCCGAACTCCTCACCGCCAATGCGGCCGAGCACGTCGCCGCTGCGGACGCCGCGCTCGATGGCGCTGGCGATCAACACCAGTGCGTCATCGCCGGTCAGATGGCCGAAACTGTCGTTGATCGCCTTGAAATGGTCGGCGTCGATGATCAGCAGCGCGCCGCGATCGGATTTGCGCCGCGAGCCGTCCAACGCGGCAAAGAAGCTCTCGCGGTTGAGCATGCCGGTCATGTCGTCGCGGCTCGCCTTCGCCGACAGGCGCCGATGCGCGGCGGCGAGCTGGGCATGCGCGCGGGCGAGATCGCGATGCGCGTTTTTCAGTCGGTCGCTCTGCCAGAAGGTGCTGGCGCAGGCGATCCAGGCGAGCGCCAGCGGGCACACCGTCGATGTCAGCCAGACAGTGCGGTCGACCGGAAAACCCATGGCGGGAACGATGATCAGCGTCAGCAAAAGCGAGATGGCTACCGAGCCGAATGCGACCGCGGCGGACTTTAAGACTATGCGACTCATCGCTGGCTCCCACTGAACCGTCTCTGTGCCAGCAAGCCCTGAAGGCCACCTTTCCGTGATGGCTAAAATTTGAATGGTGAGCCCATTTTTACAACTCTAGATGCACATAGGTTGTGGATAAGCTCTACATCAGAAAGGGGTTCGAACGGCAGATATTTCATGCCATAAGGACGCCATGACCACGCTGCCCGATCCCGCCCGCTTCGCCCATGTCACCGACTGGGTGTTCGACCTCGACAACACGCTTTATCCGCACCATTCGAATCTGTTTTCGCAGATCGACGTCAAGATGACGGCCTATGTCGGAGAACTGCTCACGCTGCCGCGCGAGGAAGCGCGCAAGCTGCAGAAGGAACTCTATCTCGAATATGGCACGACGCTGAACGGGCTGATGACGCGTCACGGCATCGACCCCGACGATTTTCTCGAAAAGGTGCATGATATCGACTATTCGTGGCTGGTGCCGGATCCGGTGCTGGGCACCGCTATCCGCCAGCTGCCCGGCCGCAAGTTCATCTTCACCAATGGCGACCGCAGGCACGCCGAGCGCACCGCGCGCCAGCTCGGCATACTCGACCATTTCGACGACATTTTCGATATCGTCGCCGCCGGGCTGACGCCGAAGCCGTCGCGGCAGACCTATGAGAAGTTTGCCGAACTGCACGCCGTCACCGGACACAATGCGGTGATGTTCGAGGATCTCGCCCGCAACCTCGAGGTGCCGAAATCACTGGGCATGACCACGGTGCTGGTGGTGCCGCGCAATTTCGAGCCGACCTTTGCCGAGATCTGGGAACGCGATCCGGCCAATGAGGACGACGTCGATTTCGTCACCGACGATCTGGCGACGTTTCTGACGGGGATAGTGGAGGGGGTGGAGGAATTGAGGAGCTGAAGAATTGAAGAACTGGTGAAAGGAAGACCGATCCGGACCTCCTTTTCCTCAATTCTTCAGTTCCTCAATTCCCGGTTCCCCTACTCCCCCAACTTGTAGAAGCGGCTGATGATCCCCCAGGCCTCGTCGGCGGTGTCGACAAAGTCGATGATATCCTGGTCGCCGGGCGTGATGGTGCCTTGTTCGGCCAGGAAATCGAGGTCGATCGCGCGCTGCCAGAACGCCTTGCCGAACAGGATCACCGGCACGCGTTCCATGCGGCCGGTCTGGATCAGCGTCAGCGTCTCGAAGAACTCGTCCATGGTGCCGAAGCCGCCCGGAAACACCGCGACGGCCTTGGCGCGCATCACGAAATGCATTTTGCGGATGGCGAAATAGTGGAAGTTGAAGCACAGCTCCGGGGTCACATAGGCGTTCGGCGCCTGCTCGTGCGGCAGGACGATGTTGAGGCCGATCGACGGCGCGCCGACATCGTCGGCGCCGCGATTTCCCGCCTCCATCACGCCTGGGCCGCCACCGGTGACGACGACGAATTCGCGGTAGTAGGACGTGGCCGATTGCTGTGAGCAGAGGCGGGCGAATTTGCGCGCCTCCTCGTAGTATTTGCTGTTTTCCTCGAGGTTTTTCTTCTGCGTCTCGTTCTTGGCGGCCCAGGCCTCGCCGCCGGGCTCGGGAATACGCGCGCCGCCGAACAGGATGACCGTCGAGCGGATGCCGCGCTCGGCCAGGATCATTTCGGGCTTCAAGAGCTCAAGCTGCAAGCGCACAGCGCGCAATTCCCGGCGCGTCATGAAGTCGGGATCGTTCCAGGCCAGCCGGTAGGTTTCGGCGCGCGTCTGCGGCGTGTCGGGAACGCTTTTCGAGCGCTCCAGATCCTCGTCCGAATGCGGCAGCGGCGTCCATCCCGCCTTTTCCATAGGAGTCATATGCTTTCTACCCGTCCCAACAGTTCACTTGCGCCGTCCCATGGCGCACGCGCGATTGACCCCCAATACGCCTTAACATAGGGTCCGCGCGACTTTCAAAACAAGGTTAAGGCCGACGGCCTTAACAGCGTGGTAACGGAGCGAATTCATGTCGAAGCCTGATCTGGCCAGCCTCGAAAAGACGATCGAGAAGGCCTTCGAGGAGCGCGACACGATTTCGACCGCGACTCGGGGCGAAACGCGCGACGCCATCCAGTCCTCACTCGACCTGCTCGACCGTGGCACCGTGCGCGTTGCCGAGCGCCAGGCCGATGGCAAATGGCATGTCAACCAATGGCTGAAGAAGGCGGTGCTGCTCTCGTTCCGGCTCTATCCGATGGAGATCATCAAGGGCGGCCCCGGCCAGGCGGTCTGGTGGGACAAGGTGGCGTCGAAGTTCGACGGCTGGAGCGCGGTCGATTTCGAGAAGGCAGGCTTCCGCGCCGTGCCGTCTTCGATCGTGCGCCGCTCGGCCTATGTCGCGCCGGGCGCGGTGCTGATGCCGTCCTTCGTCAATGTCGGCGCCTATGTCGATAGCGGCACCATGGTCGACACCTGGGCCTCGGTCGGCTCCTGCGCCCAGATCGGCAAGAATGTGCACCTCTCGGGCGGCGTAGGCATCGGCGGGGTGCTGGAGCCGATGCAGGCCGGCCCGACCATCATCGAGGACAATTGCTTCATCGGCGCGCGCTCCGAAGTGGTCGAGGGCTGCATCGTGCGCGAAGGCTCGGTGCTCGGAATGGGTGTGTTCATCGGCCAGTCGACCAAGATCGTCGACCGCGCCACCGGCGAAGTGTTTTATGGCGAGGTGCCGCCGAATTCGGTCGTCGTCGCCGGCTCGATGCCGGGCAAGGCCTTTCCGAACAACGAGCCGGGCCCTGGCCTCTACTGCGCCGTCATCGTCAAGCGCGTCGATGCCAAGACCCGGTCGAAAACCTCGATCAACGAACTGCTGCGTGATTGATCCTGTCCGAGCAACCAGAGCGCTCCAGATTGCCCAACACACCACCACTTCCCTGGCTTTTCTTCAGCCTCTCAGGGCGCGTCAGCCCAAGTGCCTACGTGCTCGCCGGGCTGCTGCTGGTGCTTGCACAGTTTTTCCCGCTCTACCAGTTGTCGAGACTGGAACCCGGCACCGCAACCAGCCAGAACTGGGCACTTGTGTTCTGGGTCGTTTTGCTGATCTCGACATGGTCGAGCTTTGCGGTAACCGCAAAGCGGTTTCATGATTTCGGCAAGCCGACTTATTACGCGTTGATCTCTCTTATCATCGGCCCCATTCTTCTCATCGTTCTAGCGTGTTTCCGGGGTGACCCCGGTCCGAACCGCTACGGCAAGCGCAGCAACGCGCCGGCTGAACCATGAGCGCCGACCGGATATCTCGCCATGCGCTACCGCACGCTTGATCCGAAACTGATCATCGACACCGCCGAGCGGCTGGAAGAGCGCGTCGCCGAGCGTTTTCCCGATGCCGGCCTGCGCGGCGTCGCCGCCGAACTGGTGTCGCTGTCGCGCGACCTGGCCAAGGCGGCGCAGGCGCTGGAAGCGCCGATCTGGTGGCTGCGCGGCGCCATCGTCGCCGCAGTTGCCGCCGGCGCGCTGATCTTCCTGTTCGTCGGCACCATCCTGCCGCTCATCCATATCTCGCAGGCCGACGATGCGGTGCAGTCGGTGCAAGGCATCGAAGCCACGATCAACATGATGATCCTTGCCGTGCTCGGCCTGCTGGCGCTGATCCGCACCGAGGAGCGCATCAAGCGCAAGCGGGTGTTTCGCCAGCTGCATGGGTTGAGATCGCTGATCCATGTCATCGACATGCACCAGCTGACCAAGGATCCGGCAGCATTGTCCGCCAATTTCAGGCCGACCGCGCATTCGCCGGCGCGCATCACCAATGCCGCCGACCTGGCGCGCTACCTCGACTATTGCTCGGAGATGCTGTCGATCACCGGCAAGATCGCGGCGCTGTTTGCGCAGTCGGTCAATGACGATGTGGTCATCGACGGCGTCAACGACGTCGAGAACCTGGCGTCCAACCTGTCGCGCAAGATCTGGCAGAAGATCACGCTGATCGAGAACCACCCGGCTGCGCAGCCCCTGCCGGCGCCAGGCTCGGCGAGCAAAGCGCCGGCTCCGAGGCGCGCACCAAAGCTGTGACGCGGCGGGCCTACGCGCCTATTTTGCGGGCCAAGGCCCGAGGCTCGCGGCAAGTAGACTATCCAGTGACGGTTTCCGGCGTCAGCCCGGGTGAGCCGCGCTTTTCCCGCTCGGCCTGCCGCACCAGCACGGTGACCCGCTTCAGCAGAGGCGCCGGCGTGCCGGCCTTTTCGGCGAGGCTCAGGACCGCCCCCTGCAGGTCACCGATCTCGGTCGGCCGACCACGCTGGAGGTCGTCCCACATCGACGAACGCGCCTGCGGGTCGATGGCGAGCATGCGGCGGGCGACCAGCCGGAACAGCCAGTCCGGCAGCCGGAGCAGTTTCGGCAGCAGGACGGGATGCAAGCCGCCGATTCGTGCCGGCGCGATATGTAACGCCTTCATCGCCGCCAGGGCCTCGTCGATCTGACCGGCCAGGATCCGCCGCCAGCGGCGGTCGGCAAGTTCGCTCGCCAGCGGCAGGCCGGACAAGGCGACAAGCGCGTTGTTGAGGTTGATCAGCAGCTTGCCCCACTGCACGGCTTTCATGTCGGGATGGGTTTCCACGCCAAGCCCTTCGACATCGAGAAGGCCGGCAAGGCCGGTCACGCCATCTTCGATCATGACCTTGCCGTTGCTGGCGCGATGCACGTGAAGCGGCAAATTGCCTATGGCCGACTGGACGACATTGAACGGCACCATGCCGGCGAGCACAGTCCGTCCACCGAGCCCGGCGCGTAACCGGTCGGCATTGCCGACGCCGTTCTGGAGGCTGACCACCACGACTTCGCCGCGCGCATGTCCGGCAACAAGCGACGCCATCTCCTCGGTAGCGCCGTTCTTGACCGTCACCAGCACCACGTCGGCACTGGCCAGGGCAGCGGCGGGATCAGTGGTGACGGACTCCGGCCGGATGGATCGGTCGCGATTATCGAGATCGGTGATGCGCAGGCCGCCGTCCAGCAAGACCGTCGCGATGCTTGGCCGCGCCAAAAACACCACCTTGCGTCCGGCCAGCGCCAGGCAGCCGCCGACATAGCAGCCTATGCTGCCGGCGCCGGCAATGACGATGGTCTTTTCGGCGTTGGCCATGCGATTATCTCGTGTTGGCCTGCACTATACGACAGGAAAACCATAATGTCGGCGGCAGGACCGGTCATCATCTCTGGCCGTGACAGGCCTTTCGCTTTCGACTATCGCTTTGCCCATGAAACTGCCGACCGATCCCGCCGCCAACCTCGCGACCCTCATACGCTGCGCCTCCGTAACGCCCGCCGAGGGCGGCGCGCTGGCTGCCCTGGAAGGCATGCTGAAGCCGCTCGGCTTTTCCGTCGAACGCCCGGTGTTTTCCGAAGACGGCACCCCCGACATCGAGAACCTCTACGCGCGTCGCTCCGGCAATGGGCCGCATCTGATGTTTGCCGGCCATACCGACGTGGTGCCGGCGGGCGACGAGGCGTCGTGGACGCATCCGCCCTTCGCCGCCGAGATCGCCAAGGGCGAGATGTATGGCCGCGGCGCCGTCGACATGAAGGGCGGCATCGCCTGTTTCATCGCCGCCGTGGCGCGCCATGTCGAGAAAAAGGGTGGTCCGAAAGGCTCGGTCTCGCTGCTGATTACCGGCGACGAGGAGGGGCCGGCGATCAACGGGACGACAAAACTGCTCGACTGGGCGGCGGCCAGGGGCGAGAGATGGGACGCCGCGATCGTTGGCGAGCCGACCAATCCGGACACGCTCGGCGACATGATCAAGATCGGCCGGCGTGGCTCGATGTCGGGCAGTGTCACGGTCAACGGCCGCCAGGGCCATGTCGCCTATCCATTGCTCGCCGACAATCCGGTGCGCGGCCTGATCAGCCTGGTCGACGCCTTGCTGTCGCCCGTCTTCGACAAGGGCACGAAGGATTTTCAGCCGACCAATCTGGAAGTGACCTCGATCGATGTCGGCAACCCCGCGACCAATGTTATTCCGGCCAAGGCGACAGCCACCTTCAACATCCGCTTCAACGACACATGGACTGCCGAGACGGTGCAGGCCGAGATCCATAACCGCCTCGACCAGGCGGCGAAGCGCAAGAAATACCGGACCGGCAAGACGCCGGTCGACTACGAGTTGATCTGGCGCGACCGGCCGAGCCATGTCTTCCTGACGCGCGACGACAAGCTGATCGGGACGCTGCGCGGCTCGATCAAGGCGACGGTCGGCAAGGAGCCGGCGCTGTCCACCTCGGGCGGAACCTCGGATGCGCGTTTCATCAAGGACTATTGCCCGGTGGTCGAGTTCGGCCTGGTCGGCAAGACCATGCACATGGTCGACGAGCGCGTCGCACTGGCCGACCTCGAGACGCTGACCCAAATCTACCAGCGCTTCATCGATGACTGGTTCGAGCAGGGCTGATCATGCTTTCGGTTGACGAGACCTCTTCATCGCTTAACGGCGCCTGGCGGCTGATGCTCGGAAAGGCCGACGGCTTGCGGCTGCTCGACCTTTCGGCGGACGGCTTCTGGAATTCCTTCTTCGCCATCGTCGTCGCCGCGCCGGCGATGATCGTCGGGTGGGTCGGCACGGCCAACGAGATCGGCGATCCCGATGCGTTCGCCGGTCGGCTGGGCATGTTGGTTCGCCTGGCGACCGTCGACCTCGGCTCGTGGCTGCTGCCCCTGTTTGTGCTTGCCCTGGTCGCATCGCGCGCCGGCATTGGCGACCGCTTCGTCCACTATGTCGTCGCCAGCAACTGGGCGTCGGCGATCACCGCCTGGATGCTGCTGCCTTCAGCGCTGATCAGGCTTTTCCTGCCGTCCGGCAACCCGGTTGCCGAATTGGTGTGGCTGGTTCTGGTGGTGCTTTCGCTGGTACTCTCCTGGCGGATGACCAACGCCGCGATCGGCAAGGGCGCGGCTGTCGGCAGCGCCGTGTTCGCAGGCATGTTGGTGGTGTCTCTGGCCGTGTTGTTCGGCCTGGTGGCGCTGCTCGGCATCACTGTGCCGACCGCCGCTCCGGCCTAGAACTTTTCCGGATAGTCTACACCGACGAGAAAAAGCCCGTCGGGCGGCGCCACCTGGCCGCAGGCGGCGCGGTCTTGTGCAGCGAGCGCGGCCTTGAGGTCGGCGGCGGTCCAGCCGCCGTCGCCGACGCGTTTCAGCGAACCGACCATGGAGCGCACCTGGTTGTGCAGGAAAGAGCGCGCCGAGGCCCTGACTTCGATCAGGTCGCCCTGGCGGCTTACATCGAGCCGCTCCAGCGTCCGCACCGGACTATTGGCCTGGCATTGCGTCGAGCGGAAGGTGGTAAAGTCATGTCGGCCGAGCAGGACTTTCGCCGCTTCGTGCATGGCGTCCGCATCGAGCCGCTTCGGCACCCACCAGACCTTGCCCTTTTCCATCGCTGCAGGCGCGCGCCGGTTGAGGATGCGGTAGAGATAGTGCCGTCCGGTGGCCGAGAAACGGGCGTCGAACTCATTGGGGACAACCGTGGCCTGCAGGATGGCGATGCGCGCACCTGCCGCCTGCAGGTGCGCGTTGACGGCGTCGCGCACCTTGTCGTTTGGCCATGCCTTGGCGAGGTCGACATGCGCCACCTGGGCGGTCGCATGCACGCCGGCGTCGGTGCGGCCGGCGGCGCGTATCCGCACCGCCTCACCGCAAAATTTCTCGATCGCCTGCTCTATCGCCTGCTGCACCGAAGGCTGATCCGCCTGGTGTTGCCAGCCGGCGAAGAGGCTGCCGTCATATTCGATATCGAGACGAAAACGCGGCATACACCCTTCGTTCAGGCGGCGAGTGCGGTAAAGGCCTGGGCGTAGACCAGTTTGCCTTTTTCGGGTGCGTCACCCCAGGCCAGCGCCTGCAGCGCTTCGCCCTGATATTCGCTCTCGAACTTTTCGGCGCGCGCATGGCTGTAGCCGAAGCGGCCGTAATAGGCCGGATCGCCCAACACAACGGCGAGCGTCTCGCCGCCATCCCTGAGGCGGATATGCGCCTCGCGGATCAGCGCACCGCCAATGCCCGAGCCGTGGAACGAAGGTTCCACCGCCAACGGCGCCAGCGCCACGGCTGCAAACTGCTTGCCGCCGTTCTGGACGAACAGCCTGGAAAACAGGATGTGGCCGACCACCTGGCCGTCTTCTTCCGCCACCAGTTCGACAACGGCGTCGCCGCCGGTGACCAGAGCGTCGACCAGCCCGGCCTCCGCCTGCTGGCCGAATGCGTGTTCCTCGACCAGGCGTATGGCCTCGCGGTCCCGCGGCGTCGCGCCGCGTATCGACATCATGCTCATGAGAACTTCATTCCTTTTTCGATCTTGGCCCCGCGCAGAAACTCCTGCGCGGCAGCGGGCTTTCCGCCCGCCCGTTGAACTTCGACCAGCCTGACCGCGCCCGACCCGCAGGCGACCGTCAGCCGGTCATCGAGAATTCCTCCCGACTCGCCCATGCTTTCAGAAAGCGTGCCTTCCAAAAGCGTCGAGCGAAGCAGTTTCAGCCGTTCCGTGCGGCCGCCGATGTCGGCCTCGCACCAGGCGCCGGGAAATGGCGACAGGCCGCGAATGTGATTGTGGACCTCCGCAGCCGGGCGCGTCCAGTCCAGACGTGTCTCCGACTTATCGATTTTCCTGGCGTAGGTCACCCCGTCAGCCGCCTGCAAAGTCGATGCCAGGGTATTTGTCTCCAATCGGGACAGCGCTTCCACCATCAGCGTGGCAGCAATATTCATCAAGCGGTCGTGCAGATCGCCGGCCGTCATGTCGGGCTCTATGGCGCATTTTTCAACCAGTGCCACCGGACCGGTGTCCAGGCCCTCTTCCATGCGCATCACCATCATGCCGGTTTCGACGTCGCCGGCCATAATGGCTCGCTGGATGGGAGCTGCACCACGCCAACGCGGCAAAAGCGAGGCGTGGCCATTGAGGCAGCCGAGGCGCGGAGCCTCCAGAATAGCCTTCGGCAACAGCAAACCATACGCGACGACGACTGCGACATCGGCACGCAACGCATGGAAAGCAGCTTGCTCGCCCTCGCCCTTCAGCGACAGCGGCGTGCGCACTTCGATGCCCAGCCGCTCAGCCTCGCGCTGCACCGGCGACGGTGTGAGCTCCAGACCGCGGCGGCCGGCGGCGCGCGGCGGCTGGGTGTAGACGGCTGCTATCTCGTGCTCGGCCTCGGCAATCGCGCGCAGCACCGGCACCGAAAACTCTGGCGTGCCCATGAAGATGACGCGAAGCGGCATCTTCCCTATCCCACCAGCTTGCCCGGCGCCTTGTCCTTGGCGAGCTTCTTGAACTTCTTGACCACCATGTCGCGCTTCAGCTTCGAGATGTGGTCGATGAACAGCACACCGTTGAGATGGTCGATCTCGTGCTGCAGGCAGGTCGCCATCAGGCCTTCGGCCTCGATCTCCTGCAGCTTGCCGTCGCGGTCGAGATATTTCACGCGCACCGAGGCGGGACGCTCGACCTCGGCGTAATAGTCCGGGATCGACAGGCAGCCTTCCTCGTAGACCGAGCGAGCGTCGGCGCTTTCGAGGATTTCGGGATTGATGAAGACATGCGGCGCCGGCGGCTCGTCTTCCTTGGCGAGGTCGATGACCAGCATGCGCAGCGGCTCGCCGATCTGGATTGCGGCCAAGCCGATGCCCGGCGCATCATACATCGTCGCCAGCATGTCGTCAGCCAGTTTGCGCAAAGGCGCGTCGACGCGTTCGACCGGTTTGGAAACCTGGCGCAGGATAGGATCGGGAAGGATGATGAGCGGCTTGATCGACATGGCGCCTCACCTAAAACGTCGCAGGAGAAGCGTCAACCGGTGCGAATCGGTCTCGTTCACGTTTTGATCTGTGCCAGGTCTGCGAATCGGCTATGCTGGCGGGATGAACGACCTGAGCACCATCCTTTCCGAACCCGTTGCCCGGCTTGGCGCTACGACGATCACGCTCGGCCATGCACTGGCCATCGGCGCGCTGGTGTTTCTCGGCCTGTTCCTGGCGCTTGTCGTGGCGCTGTGGCGATCGGCCAAGGCGCGCACCATCGCCGCGGCGGAAGCTGCCGACCACGCCCGCGACGCCGAGGCGCGGATGGCCGGCATTTTGCAAAGCCAGGCCGAGATGCAGGGCCGCATGGGCGCCATCGCCGACGTGTTCGGCGCAAGGCAGGCCGAACTCAACCAGTCGATCGGCCAGCGCCTCGACGCCATGACCGGCAGGCTCGGTCAAACCATGACCGAACAGACCAAATCGACGCATGAGAGCCTCGCCAAACTGCAGGAACGGCTGGCGGTCATCGACACCGCGCAAGGCAACATTCAGTCGCTGGCCGGCCAGGTCGTGCAATTGCAGGCGATCCTGTCCAACAAGCAGACGCGCGGCGCCTTCGGCCAGTCGCGCATGGAGGCGATCGTCGCCGACGGCCTTCCGATGGGCGCCTACGAGTTCCAGGCAACGCTGTCAAACGGCAGCCGTCCCGACTGCCTGGTCAGGATGCCGAACGGTGCGCCGCAGCTTGCCATCGACGCCAAGTTTCCGCTGGAAGCCTGGAACGCCATCCGCGCCGCCGATGGCGCCGAACAACAGAAGATCGCGGCCCAGGCTTTCCGCCGCGACATCGAAATTCACGTCCGCGATATCTCGGAAAAATACCTGATCCAGGGCGAGACGCAGGACACCGCCTTCATGTTCGTGCCGTCGGAATCGGTGTTCGCCGAAATCCACGAGAATTTTGACGCCGTGGTCCAGAAGGCGCACCGGGCGCGTGTCATCATCGTCTCGCCGTCGCTTTTGATGCTGTCGATCCAGGTCATCCAGGCCATCCTCAAGGACGCCCGCATGCGCGAACAGGCGCATCTGATCCAGGGCGAGGTGATCCGGCTGATGGAAGACGTCGCGCGCGTCGACGAACGCGTGCGCCGGTTGCAGACGCATTTTGGCCAGTCGGCCAAGGATATCGACGAGATACTGGTGTCGACGTCGAAGGTGACCAAGCGCGGCCAAAAGATCGAAGCGCTGGAGTTTGGCGAAAGCGAAGCCGAAGTGCGCGGTGGCGGACCCGCCAAGGCCGAAGCCGGGGTGCGGGTGGCGGATTCCAAGACGGGGCAGCTCAGGCTGCGTGTCGTCGAAGGCGACGATTAAAGCGCGTCGCGCTGAACGGATTCATACGACGCGCTTTAAAAGTCTTTGTTTTAATGCATGTCGTTGTCCCAGAACCGCGGCACACTTCTGGGCGCCATGCATTAGACCGTAGCCACGATCACGTGCGCCTGGATCTTGGCCGCAACCTCGCCGCTGCCGTGTCTGGCTGCAATCACGGACGCGGCGTGATCGGTTGCGGCTTCCAGTTTTCCTCTAGCCTCGATTTCGTTGCGAAGCGGAGTTCCCTGGCAATAGGCAACCGCCGGAAGGCGCGGCGAGGAGGCACGGCTTTGTTCGGCCCTCGTGTCGATCACCACACGGGAGAAACCTGCGGCTTCCAACTCGCCGCGGATCAATGCAATGTCATTGTAGCCGTGCGGCGTGCGGGCGAGAAAGCGGGGCGGATCGTTGGGAAAAATCTCCGCAAGAGCATTCGTCACATCATTGGCGAATACATTCTCTTCGATGCGATCCCACACGTTGAACAGGAAATGGCCGCCGGTCTTCAGGACCCGCTTTGCTTCGCGATAGCCGGCGGCTCGGTCGGGAAAGAACATCGCGCCGAACTGACAGCAAACGAGATCGAAAGCCGCATCTTCGAACGGCAGCGCCAGAGCATCCGCCTGACGCCATTGTATACGACTGTCGGGAGCTTGTCGCGAGGCCGCGTAGTCGAGCATAGGCTGGTTGAGGTCGGTCACGACATAGCTTGCGCCGGGAGACAGTTTTGGAGCCAATGCGCGGGTGACAACGCCGGTGCCGGCGGCGACTTCCAGGACGGCGCCGGGCGACAAGGACGCTGCCCGTCGTGCCAAATCCGCGGCGAACGGCTCGAAGATCAGCGGCACCATGTAGCGGTCGTAGTTTTCCGGAATCGAGCCGGCAAACACTTTGTCCGTTTCCGACATTGCTATCCCCCGCCATCCGTTGGTGGCTAGCCTAGCACATTATTGGCTGGTTTGGGCCGCGTTTAACCGGGAGGCAGGTGCTACTGCGCCTCTACGATGCTTACGCCCTCGAATTCCGGAAGCCAGTGCAGGGCCGATCGGTGCCATTTCTGTTGGGTCGGAACGAGATCCTCGCGTTGCCGCGCGGTCCCCGCCCTGATCCCATAGACCTTCGGCCCGTCGCCAACCGACGTTGCGTAAAGATGCGAACCGCAGTCGCCGCAGAACGCCTGGGCACGCTTGGCGCCGCTCGATCCCGTCTTGATATAAACCTTCGGTGTTCCCTTGGTGATCCTATAATGATCCTCAGGCGCGGGAACAGTGACACGAAAGGCGGTGCCGGTCAGTTGCTGGCAGTCGGTGCAATGACAGATAGAGGTCTTTTCCGGGTCGACCTCTGCTTCATAAGCTATGGCGCCGCAATGACACCCACCATCGATTTTCATGGTTGATTCTCCGAATTCCGCCGAGTGATCTTAGCGGGACCAGGCGATGGGGCCAACGGTGGACTGCTGGTCCAGAACTAGTCCGACGCCGCCTCGACCTGCTTGCGCCGGTGCTCCCAGGTTCCGGTCGTCTGCGGCTTGACGAACAGCCTGGTGATCTCCGGCATTTCTTTTTTCAAGAGCGCCTCGATGCGCTCGACACAGGCTTCGATCTCAGGCGCCGTCAGATGGTCCTCGAATTCGATGCTCAGCCCAGCGACGATCTGTCGAGGGCCGAGATGGACGGTGAGAACGCCGTTGGCCCGCTGCACTGCCGGATCCTGCTGGGCGATGGTCAGAACCTTGGCCTGCACTTCCGGCGAGGCCGGCTCACCGATGAGCAATCCCTTGCTTTCGCGCGCCAGAAAGATGGCGGTGGCGCCGAGGATCATCGCGATGCCGATCGAGGCGACGCCGTCGAGTTCGGGCATGTCGAGGAGTTCGGCCGCCAATATGCCGGCGAAGGCGACGAACAGACCGAGCAGGGCGGCGCTGTCCTCGAACAGGATCGTGTAGACGCTCGGATCCTTGCTCGATTGCACGGCCTGCAGCCAGCCTTGCTTGCCCTTCTGCTGGCGGAACTCCTTCAGCGCCACGTACCAGGAGCTGCCCTCGAACAGCATTGAGAGGCCCAGCACGATGTAGTTGATTTTGGGATTGGCGACCGGCTCAGGCGCCATGATGTGGACGACGCCTTCATAGAAGGACACGCCGGCGCCGAGCGCGAATACGAGCAGGGCGACAATGAAGCTCCAGAAATACAGCTCGCGGCCATGGCCGAGCGGATGCGTGCGGTCCGGCGGGCGGGCGGCGCGGTGCATGCCGTAGAGCAGCAGCCCGCCATTGCCGGTATCCACCAGCGAGTGCACGCCTTCCGACAGCATCGCCGAGCTGCCGGTGAAGAAGGCGGCGACGAATTTGGTCACAGCAATAGCGAGATTACCGGCGAGCGCCGCGTAGATGACCGTCTTCGACCCGCCATGTGCTGCCATGCTGTCCCTCCAAGGAACCTGATGTAACGCCCCTGCCGCCGAGCTCCACAGGCATCACAACGCACGAATCGCCCGGTCGTTCAGGGTCTTGTAGGCAGCTTGCGGAAAGACGCCCCTATTCGATGATCTCGTCCGTCCACACCTTGAAACCAGCCAGCGTGCCCGGTCCGAAGATGTGGGTCAGCGGCACGTCGGCGGCGTCGCGACCCGACGCGATCAGGATGCGGCCGATGCGTGGCGAATTGTTGCGCGGGTCAAAGACATGCCAGCGGCCACCGAGATAGACCTCCATCCAGGCTGCGAAATCCATGCTCGCCCAAGGTTTGGGCAGGCCGATGTCGCTGATGTAACCGGTGCAGTAGCGGGTCGGGATGTTTAGCGCACGGCAGAAGGTGACGGCGAGGTGGGCAAAGTCACGGCAGACGCCGCTTTGCTCGCGATAGGCTTCCGCCGCGGTGCGGGTCGGCCGCGCATTGCCGTAGCTGAAGACGATATGGTTGTGGACGAAGTCGCAGACCGCCTGGACGCGCGCAATGCCAAGCGGCGTATGCCCGAACAGCCGCCAGGCTTCGCTGGCCAGCAGATCGCTCTCGCAAAAGCGGCTCGGCAACAGGAAGAGCAATGTGTCCGACGGCAGATCGCGCACCTCGTGCTGCCAGGCCATCAGGTCGCCCATCTCGAACGTGCCGGGGTCGCGGACTACCGAATCGGTGCCGAAGGTGAAGCGACCGGGCGGGGCGACGAAACGGTTGCACCAATTGCCGAAACTGTCGCGGTAGCTCTGGATCGGCACCGGCGGGTTGGAGGTCAGGAAATCCGGGCGCTCGAGATCGGAGGCCCTGGAGTAGTGGACGTTGAGCATCGCGATCAGCGGCGTTTCCTGCGGAAAATCGAAACTCATCTCGCTGCCGATGCGGATTCGCATTGTCGTCCTGACCGCACTTCCTGATCATCGCCGGGCGAAGGCATGGCCGATGCTGCAGTGCGAAGGCAACCATGGCACGGACCGGAATGGTTTACGAGCAAATTAGAAAACCGGTTGAAAGCGGCCCGCCGGCGCCGGCGACGGACGCCCGCCCCCTTGCAGTCCGGCGTTTCTCTTGTTTCACTTGGCCTCCCAGCAACTGGAGGAACGAATCATGGCTAAAGGTGCGATGAAGGCGGGCAAGGAAGCTCGCAAGCCGAAAAAAGACGCCAAGAAGCCCGCCGCGGCTCCGGCGCTGAAGGCGCCGCCCGTGAAGGCGATGAGGCTCAAGGAAAAGTAAGCCCGCCTTAGGTCGTCAATATCTTGGGACGGTTGAGATCCGGGCAAACCGTTTCGGCGCAGATTTTGACGCCGGCGGCATGAACGATGCTGCCGGCGTTTTGTTGATCGGACCGGCGCAGCCGCTTATACCGAAGCGGCGAGGACGACCTCGCGCCTTTCTCAAAAGTCCGGCCGGGACGCCCCGCCATCCTCATGGAAGGAGTGCATCCCGATGTCGTGGATTTTTCTGTTCTTCGCTGGTCTGTTCGAAATCGGCTGGGCGATCGGCCTCAAATACACCGACGGCTTCTCGAAGCCGCTGCCGACGGTGCTCACTGTCGCCTCGATGATCATCAGCCTGGGGTTGCTCGGCCTGGCGCTCAAGACGCTGCCTGTCGGGACGGCCTATGCGGTGTGGACCGGCATCGGCACGGTCGGCACGGCGCTGCTTGGCATCTGGCTGCTGGGCGAGCCGGCGACGGCCATCCGGCTCGCCTGCATTGCGCTCATCGTCTGCGGCATTATGGGGCTGAAGCTCGCCGCCTGAGCAAAGCAACCAAGGAAATCGACGCACAAACACATTCAGGGCCGCTGGAAGGCGACCCTGATGTCCGATCGTTTCGATCGAAGCGTTAGCGGGCGGAGAAGCCCGGAGGCGTCCTGCCGGTACGCTGCTTGCGGGCCGCATAGCGTGCGTCGCGCTTGGCCTTGCGTTCGGCTTCGTCGGCCAGCAAACGGGCAATGCGCTCGTTTTCTTCGGCTTCCTTGATCTTCGCTTCAGCCTGCGCTGCCTCTTCGGCCGCAATACGCGCCGCTTCGGCTGCTGCCTCGCGCTCGGCCTTCTCGACCGCCTCGCGTGCCAGCTTTTCCTGCTTCAGCCTGGCCTTTTCGGCCTCGCGTATCTCGCGAGCCTCAAGAATCGCCTTGCGTTCGGCCTGTTTGGCCAGAACCGCAGGATCATCAGCCGCCGGCTTTGACTTGAAGCGCTCCAGAAGCGCCTTCTTTGCCTCGTTCGCGGCATTGCGCCGCTCGAAAATGTCTTTTTCCCTGTAGATAGCCAAGTCCACTTCCCTGAAGTCAATTCGCGACGCTTACATACGCGCGAAAACCGAGAGTTCAAGCGCCAAAACGGTATGCCAGCCATGAAAGTTTATGCTGTTGCAGCCGGGAGACGCGTTTTCCCTGAAACAAAGCCGGCCGAAACCGACATGCACTGTTCACTATCCGCCCCTCTGGCGGCCGGGGCGGCTCGCCGCTACCTCTAGCGGCAAATCAGAACATTTGGATGACATGCCATGGAACTCGGTCTCTACACTTTCGCCGACGTCAGCCCGGAGCCCGGCCCCGGCGCGATCGGCCCGCATCAGCGGCTGCGCAATCTGATCGAGGAGGTCGAGCTGGCTGACCAGGTTGGCCTCGACGTCTTTGGTCTGGGCGAACATCACCGCCCCGACTATGCCGCGTCCGCGCCGGTGGTGGCGCTGGCCGCTGCCGCCGAACGCACCAAGCGCATCAAGCTGACCAGCGCGGTCACCGTGCTGTCCTCCGACGATCCGGTTCGCGTCTTCCAGCAGTTCGCAACGCTCGACCTTTTGTCGGGCGGCCGGGCCGAGATCATGGCCGGGCGCGGTTCGTTCATCGAATCCTTCCCGCTGTTCGGCTACAATCTCGAGGACTATGACGAGCTGTTCGCCGAAAAGCTCGATTTGCTGCTGGCCATACGCGACAGCGTCAAAGTCACCTGGTCCGGCAATCTGCGCGCGTCGATCAATGACCGCGGCGTCTATCCGCGGCCGCTGCAGGACAAATTGCCGATCTGGATCGCAATAGGTGGAACGCCGCAATCTGCGGCGCGCGCGGGCGTGCTCGGTTTGCCGCTGGCACTGGCCATCATCGGCGGCGAGCCGGCGCGGTTTGCACCGCTGTTCGACATTTATCGCGATGCCGCCAGGCGGGCTGGTACCGAGCCCTCGGGCCTTGCCACCAGCATCAATGTGCACGGCTTCATCGCCGGCACCACTGAACAGGCGGCCGACGATTTCTATGGCCCGCAGGCCGAAGTGATGAACCGCATCGGCCGCGAGCGCGGCTGGGGCCCGACCTCGCGGGCGCATTTCGATCAGTCGCGTGGTCCGAACGGCGCGCTGTTCGTCGGCGATCCGGAGCAGGTGGCGGAAAAGATCGTCGCCCAGCACAAGATCTTCAACAATGACCGCTTCCTGCTGCAGATGGCGATCGGCGCCATGCCGCACGCCAAGATCATGAAGGCGATCGAACTGTACGGCACCAAGGTGGCGCCGATCGTGCGCAAGGAGACCGCCAAGCCCGGCGTCGCCGTCGCAGCGCCAGCCGCCTGAGCGACGGGCGGCCCGGATTGAGGGCCTTGCCGGCTAACGGAACCTTGGGCTTGCAGAGGCGTTTCCGTCAGGGGAAAGCACCAATTGCGGTGCGCCGCTGAGGGAAAATCATGAAAGCCGAACCCGCCGCTTTGGGTGCTGGCCTTGCCGAGACCGAAGAGGCGAGAGTTGTGGCGCGTGCCGACACGCATCTGATGCGTTCGCTGCTCATCGGGATCTTCCTGTTCATGGCCATCTACGCGCTGTATTTCGCGCGTGCTTTCTTCATGCCGGTCATCCTCGCCTTCCTGCTGACGCTGACGCTGACACCAATCGTGCGCTTCCTGCGCAAGCGCGGCATTCCGGAAGTGGTTTCGGCGACAATGTTGGTCGTGCTGTCGATCTGCGTCTTCGGCGTTGCCGGCTATCTGCTCAGCGGCCCGGTCATCGATCTTCTCAACAACACCTCGTCGATCGGCCAACAACTCACCGATCGGCTGGCGCAATTGCGGCGTCCGCTCGAGAGGATCATGCAGATCTCGCATCAGATCGAACAGATGACGGAGACCTCGCAGGAGCCGGGCATCCAGAAGGTGGCGATGGCGCAGTCCGGCGTCCTGTCGGCCGCCGCCAGCAACGTCCTGTCGGCGGGGACAAGCCTGACCATCATCTTCGTGCTGTCGCTGTTTCTGCTGGCGTCGGGCACGATGTTCTATGAGAAGATCATCCAGTCCTTCGCCAGCCTCAGCGAGAAGAAGCGGGCCTTGCGCGTCGTCTATGACGTCGAGCGCGAAATCTCGCATTATCTGCTCACCGTCACCGTCATCAATGCCGGTCTCGGCGCGGTTATCGGCCTTGGCCTGTGGGCGCTCGGCATGCCCAACCCGCTGGTCTGGGGAACGATGGCGGCGCTGCTCAACTTCCTGCCCTATGTTGGCGCGCTGATCACCATCGTGCTGGTCAGCGTCATTGCGATGATCAGCTTCGACTCGATCTCCTACGCCCTTTTGGCGCCGGGCTTCGTGCTTTTGTGCGACATCGTCGAAGGCCAGTTCGTTACGCCGATGGTTGTCGGCCGACGCCTCGAGATCAACGCCGTGGCGATCTTCATCGCCATCGCTTTCTGGTCCTGGCTTTGGGGCTTTGTCGGCGCGCTGATGGCGGTGCCGCTGCTGGTCGTCGTCAAAGTGTTCTGCGATCATTTCGATGGCCTCAGCCATGTCGGCAATTTTCTCGCCGCACAGCAGACGGCCGTGGTGGAGGAGGAAGCGGCCGAAGAGAACGGAAAGGCCGCGCCATAAGCTTGCCGCGCCTGTCCGTCATCTCGCATTTGTTGTCTTCAGGCGGAGTGCCTATATCGAGCCGGTCAAGCCGGACCCTCCGATGAACGATACCTCCTTCGACCTCGACGCCTATTTCGACCGCATCGGCTATCGCGGCCCGATCGATGCTCCGCTCGGCACGCTGAGCGCGTCGCATCGCCAGCATCCGCAGGCGATCCCGTTCGAGAATATGGACCCGTTGCTTGGCACCAGCTCGACATCCTCATTCCCGACCGCGCCTTCGAAACAAGGGGCAGGCAGTTGAACATCGTAGAGGCTTGAGGCCCATGACCGCACTTTCCGTTCTCGACCTGTCGCCGATCGTCGAAGGCAGCGACGCCTCGCAATCGCTGGCAAATTCGCTCGACCTGGCCCGCCATGCCGAGCGGCTCGGCTACAGGCGCTACTGGCTGGCCGAGCACCACAACATGCCGGGCATCGCCAGCGCGGCGACCGCCGTGGTCATCGCCCATGTCGCCGGCGGCACCAAGACCATCCGCGTCGGCGCCGGTGGCATCATGCTGCCCAACCATGCGCCGCTGGTGATTGCCGAGCAGTTCGGCACGCTGGCGGCACTGCACCCCGGCCGCATCGACCTCGGCCTCGGCCGGGCGCCCGGCACCGATATGGGAACAGCGCGCGCGCTGCGCCGCAATCTCGAGGCGTCAGACAATTTCCCCCAGGATGTCGTCGAGCTGATGGGCTATTTCCAGCCGGCCGCGGAAGGCCAGCGTATCCACGCCGTGCCCGGCGAAGGCCAGAAGGTGCCGGTCTGGATCCTCGGTTCCAGCCTCTATGGCGCGCAGCTCGCCGCCATGCTCGGCCTGCCCTATGCGTTTGCCTCGCATTTCGCGCCGGCCGAACTCGACCATGCGCTGGAGATCTACCGTTCGCGCTTCCAGCCTTCGGAACAGCTGGACAAGCCCTATGTCATGCTCGGCCTCAACGTTTTCGCCGCACCGACCGATGGAGAGGCCAAACTGCTGTTCACCTCGTTGCAGCAGGCCTTCGTCAATCTGCGCACGGGGCGGGCCGGCCGCCTGCCGCCGCCGGTCGAGGGCTATGACCAGACGCTCGAGCCGATGGCAAAAACCATGATTTCGCAGGCGCTGTCCTGCGCCGTCGTCGGCTCTCCCGAAACCGTCCGGCAAGGCATAGACGCGTTCGTGCGCCGCACCGGCGCAGACGAGCTGATGGTGACCGCGCAGATCTTCGACCATGCGGCACGCGTGCGCTCGTTCGAAATCCTGGCCGAGGCGCATAAATCGCTGTCGCAGGCCGCGTGACGCTTTTGCCTGTGTCTGCTGTGGGCAGGCGCCTTCCTCAGCCAGGAGCCGCCTCTCTCACGCATAGGTGACGTTTTCTTGTGGTTTCGAAGCCCTGACTGGGCGCTTCGCCGGGGGATCGCGCAGATCCTGGGGCTTTGAGCGCGGTTTGAGCACATCCGGGCCGCCGGGCGGCTGTTCAAGGGCGCCAAGCGCGGCGCGGTGGATGCCATGCGCAGAATGCTTGCGCCCGATGCCGCCTGTTCTTATATACGCGCCAAGCCGCCCAGTGCCGGAATGCCGGTTGCCGGAGCGGAATTTCTTGTGAACAGGGGCTTTCGTCGGAACGCCTTACGGGTCCTGAGAGCCTGCTTAGCGGAGAGACTAGAAAAATGGCAAAAGTAATCGGTATCGATCTCGGCACCACCAACTCCTGCATCGCCATCATGGATGGCAAGGAGCCCAAGGTCATTGAAAATGCGGAAGGCGCGCGCACGACGCCTTCCATCGTCGCCATCTCGGGCGACGGCGAACGTCTCGTCGGCCAGCCGGCCAAGCGCCAGGCGGTCACCAATCCTGAAAACACCATCTTCGCGGTCAAGCGCCTGATCGGCCGCCGCTATGACGACCCGGTGACGGAGAAGGACAAGAAGCTTGTCCCCTACAAGATCGTCAAGGGCGACAATGGCGATGCCTGGGTCGAGGCCGGCGGCAAGAAGCAGTCGCCCAGCCAGATCTCGGCCATGATCCTGCAGAAGATGAAGGAAACGGCGGAGGCCTATCTCGGCGAGAAGGTCGAGAAGGCGGTCATCACCGTTCCGGCCTATTTCAATGACGCCCAGCGCCAGGCCACCAAGGACGCCGGCAAGATCGCCGGCCTTGAGGTGCTGCGCATCATCAACGAGCCGACGGCTGCAGCACTTGCCTACGGCCTCGACAAGAAGGATGGCAAGACCATTGCCGTCTATGACCTTGGCGGCGGCACGTTCGACATTTCGGTGCTCGAAATCGGCGACGGCGTGTTCGAAGTGAAGTCGACCAATGGCGACACCTTCCTCGGCGGCGAGGATTTCGACATGCGTCTCGTCGAATACCTGGCGGCCGAGTTCAAGAAGGAACAGGGCATCGACCTGAAGAACGACAAGCTTGCGCTGCAGCGCCTCAAGGAGGCGGCTGAAAAGGCCAAGATCGAGCTGTCGTCGACGACGCAGACCGAAATCAACCTGCCCTTCATCACCGCCGACGCGACCGGCCCCAAGCACCTGACGCTGAAGCTGACCCGCGCCAAGTTCGAGCAGCTGGTCGACGATCTCGTCCAGCGCACCATCGAGCCCTGCAAGGCGGCGCTCAAGGATGCCGGGCTGAAGGCTGGCGAGATCGACGAAGTGGTCCTGGTCGGCGGCATGACCCGCATGCCCAAGATCCAGGAGATCGTGAAGCAGTTCTTCGGCAAGGAGCCGCACAAGGGCGTCAACCCGGATGAAGTCGTCGCTTTGGGCGCCGCCATCCAGGCCGGCGTGCTGCAGGGCGACGTGAAGGACGTGCTGCTGCTCGACGTGACGCCGCTGTCGCTCGGCATCGAGACGCTGGGTGGCGTGTTTACCCGCCTGATCGAACGCAACACGACGATCCCGACCAAGAAGAGCCAGGTGTTCTCGACCGCTGAAGACAGTCAGTCGGCCGTGACCATCCGCGTCTTCCAGGGCGAGCGTGAAATGGCCGCCGACAACAAGGCGCTCGGCCAGTTCGACTTGGTCGGCATTCCGCCGGCGCCGCGCGGCGTGCCGCAGATCGAGGTCACTTTCGACATCGACGCCAACGGCATCGTCAACGTTTCGGCCAAGGACAAGGGCACCGGCAAGGAGCACCAGATCCGCATCCAGGCCTCTGGTGGCCTTTCGGACGCCGACATCGAGAAGATGGTCAAGGACGCCGAAGCCAATGCCGAGACCGACAAGCAGCGGCGTGCTTTGGTCGAGGCCCGCAACCAGGCCGAGGCGCTGGTGCACTCCTCCGAGAAGTCGCTGAAGGAATATGGCGACAAGGTTTCGGAAACCGAGCGCACGGCGATATCGGAGGCTATCACGGCGCTGAAGGCTGCTGCCGAAGGCGACGATGCCGCCGACATCGAGGCCAAGTCGCAGACGCTTGCCGAAGCATCCATGAAGCTCGGCCAGGCCATGTACGAAGCTTCGCAGAAGGAAGCGGCGGAAGCCGACGCCAAGGCGGACGCGGCCAAGGATAGCGATGTGGTCGACGCCGATTTCGAGGAAATCGACGAAAACGACGAGAAGAAGAAGTCGGCCTGACCGGTTGACGGCAAATAAAGCGGAAAGCCCGGCGCAAAGCCGGGCTTTTTTGCAACCATCGCTGAAAAAGTGCGGGCCTTGCCGAAAAAGTCACTGAAAAACACAGGCACAAGCGCGCCGGCCCTAGCATCCGGGCAGCACCGCTCCTAAATCGAGACAACGTGCCGGCAAACGACGCAACATGCATCAAGACGTTGAGCATCCGGACTGCGGGAAAAGATGAAAGCTGATTTCTACGAGACGCTGGGCGTGCAAAAGGGCGCCGACGAGAAGGAGCTCAAGAGCGCTTTCCGCAAGCTGGCCATGCAGTTCCATCCCGACCGCAATCCCGGCGATCACTCCTGCGAGCACAAGTTCAAGGAAATCAACGAAGCCTACGAAACGCTGAAGGACCCGCAGAAGCGCGCGGCCTATGACCGTTTCGGTCACGCCGCCTTCGAGCAGGGCGGCATGAATGGCGGCGCGCAAGGTTTTGGCGCCGGCGGCTTCGCCGACATTTTCGAGGATATTTTCGGCGACATGATGGGCGGGCGCCAGCGCCGCTCGTCGGGCGGCCGCGAACGCGGCGCCGATTTGCGCTACAATATGGAAATCACGCTGGAAGAAGCGTTTGCCGGCAAGACCGCGCAAATCCGCGTGCCGGCCTCGATCTCATGCACGGAATGCTCCGGGACCGGCGCCAAGCCCGGCACCCAGCCGGTGACCTGCTCGATGTGCCATGGCCACGGCAAGGTACGGGCGACGCAAGGCTTCTTCTCGATCGAGCGTACCTGCCCGCAATGCCAAGGCCGCGGCCAGACGATCAAGGACCCGTGCCCGAAATGCGCCGGCCAGGGCCGTGTCACCGAGGAACGCTCGCTGTCGGTCAATATCCCGGCCGGCATCGAGGACGGCACCCGCATCCGGCTTGCCAATGAGGGCGAGGCGGGCCTGCGCGGCGGCCCATCGGGCGACCTCTATATTTTTCTGGCGGTGAAGCCGCATGAATTCTTCCAGCGCGACGGCGCCGATCTCTACTGCAAGGTGCCGATATCGATGACGACGGCCGCCCTTGGCGGCTCGTTCGAGGTGACGACGCTGGACGGCAGTCAGACCAAGGTGAAAGTGACCGAAGGCACGCAGAACGGCCGCCAGTTCCGCCTCAAGGGCAAGGGCATGCCGGTGCTGCGCCAGCCCAATGTCGGGGACCTCTATATCCAGACCGCGGTCGAAACGCCGCAAAACCTGTCGCGCCGCCAGCGCGAGTTGCTGGAAGAGTTCGAGCAGCTGTCGTCGAAGGACAATTCGCCCCAGTCGAGCGGCTTTTTCGCCCGCATGAAGGACTTTTTCGAATCCTTCGGCGAGCACTGAACCCAAACTAAGGCCGCCACGCTTCCCGAACGTCATCAACATCTTATGCCAGATCGCGCCTTGCCTTGGACCTGTTAGCTGCTAAGTAGCGTTCGGGGAGTGTTGAGGAGAACTTGCATGGCACGTGGTCCGGGATTGCGGAAGGCGCTGGCGGAAAAGTTCGACGACGAACTCAAATTCTTCAAAGGCTGGATCGACAAGCCGAAGTCGGTCGGTTCGATCGTGCCGACAAGCTCCGTCACCGCCCGCAAGATGGCTTCCATCGTCAATCCGAAGTCCGGCCTGCCGGTGCTTGAAGTCGGCCCCGGCACAGGCGTCATCACGCGTGCAATCCTCGCCCAGGGCGTTAAGCCCGAAAACCTCTACGCGGTCGAATATTCCACCGATTTCGTGCGCCATCTGCGCCAGCTCTATCCCGGCGTCAACGTCATCGAGGGCGATGCCTTCAATCTCAACGCCACGCTTGGCGAGAAGAGCGGTATGGTTTTCGATTCCGTGGTCTCCGGCGTGCCGCTGCTCAATTTCCCGGTCGCACAGCGGATCGCCTATATTGGAAGCCTGCTAGACCGCATCCCGGTTGGACGGCCGATCGTGCAGCTGACGTACGGCCCGTTGTCGCCGATCCCGCCCGGCAGGGGCAACTACACGGTCAAGCATTTCGATTTTATTCTCCGCAACATCCCTCCGACGCAGCTGTGGATCTACCGGCGCGAGGTGCATTGATTTGCACTGCCGGCGGCTGTACCTGTCCGGGAACAAGAGTGGCCAATGGCTGTGATCGCGAAAATCCTCGTCTTCGCCGGCTCGGTGCGCAGCGGCGCCTTCAGCGGCAGGACCGCCGATGTGGCGCAGAAGGAGCTGGCCATGCAAGGCGCCGAGGTGACGCGCATTTCGCTGGCCGACTATCCGCTGCCGATCATCGACGAGGACCTCGAAAAGGAAAAAGGCGTTCCCGACAACGCCGTGAAGCTCGGCCGGCTGATCGCCGCCCATGACGGGCTACTGATCGCGACGCCGGAATATAATGGCTCGATCCCGCCACTGCTCAAGAACACGATCGACTGGGTAAGCCGGGTGCGCCTCGATGGCGGCTGGCCGGTGAGGCCATTTGTCGGCAAGGTCGCCGGCCTGTGCTCGTCTTCGAACGGACATTTCGCCGGGATCCGCTGCATCAACCATCTGCGCGCCGTGCTGGTGCGCTGCCAGCTGGAGATGGTGACGCCGGAATGCTCGGTATCCGATGGCGGCAGTGCCTTCGACGGCGACGGCAATTTCAGGGATGATAGACTGACCAAATCGATGGAGCACCTATGCCGCACGCTGATCGAAACCTCGCGCATGCTATCGACCCGGACCGGGGCATGATTTCCACAGCCATGCAGGCCCATACCATGAGAGACAGGCTGATCGTCGGCCTCGACGTGCCGACGGTGAAAGAGGCCGAACAGGCGGTGCAGGAGCTCGACGGCGTCGTCTCCTTCTACAAGATCGGCTATCAGCTGGCCTTCGCCGGCGGGCTCGACTTCGCCAGGGAGTTGGCCAGCGGCGGCACGAAAATCTTCCTCGACATGAAGCTGCTCGACATCGACCACACCGTGGCGAAGGGTGTCGAGAACATCGTGCGCATGGGCATGACCATGCTGACCATCCACGCCTATCCCAAGGCGATGCGAGCCGCGGTGGAGGCCGCCAGGGGCAGCGACCTCTGCCTGCTGGCGGTCAGCGTGCTGACCTCGATGGACGAGCAGGACGTGATCGACGCCGGCTATGAATACGACCCGCACACGCTGGTGCTGAGACGTGCCGAACAGGCGCTGCATGCCGGCATGGGCGGCGTCGTCTGCTCGGCCGAGGAGGCGGAAGCGGTGCGCCGCATCGTCGGACCCGACCTGGCGGTGGTGACACCGGGGATACGGCCCAAGGGCAGCGACCATGGCGACCAGAAACGCGTGGTGACGCCCGGCCAGGCGATCCGCAACGGCTCCAGCCATCTCGTGGTCGGCAGGCCGATCGTGGCGGCAAGCGACAGGCGCGCGGCTGCCGAAGCCATACTGGAAGAGATGCGCGCCGCGTAGCGAGGAGAAGAAAATGCCCAAGGGATACTGGATAGCCCGCGTCGATGTGCGCGATGCTGAAGGCTACAAGGACTATGTCGCTGCCGCCAAGCTCGCTTTCGACCGTTTCGACGTGAAGTTCCTGGCCCGTGGCGGTGAGCATGAAAAGGCCGAGGGGCCTGGCCGCGCCCGCAATGTCATTATCGAGTTCGAATCGCTGGCGATGGCGCATGACTGCTACCACTCGCCGGAGTACCAGCGCGCCGTCGCCATCCGTCAGAAAGTGGCCGATGGCGAGATCGTGCTGGTCGAGGGTATCTGACGCGCGAAGCTGCTCTGCTCAGTGCGGCGCTTCCTCCTGCGCCAGCACCTCCAGTTGATGGCGGTGCCCCGACAGCTCATAGCCGACAACAGTGACGGCCGGCGCTAGCGTGAGTAAGATGAGGCAGACCGCCATGTCGACGCCGGCAATGGCGGCGATGATGGCAAGTGCGACGACCGCAGCCGTTCCCGCCAGCAGCCAGACGTGGAGGGGATCGAAGCGCTGGACGAGATAATAATACAGCGCATAGATCGCCCCCAGGAACACGCCTAGCGGAATGGCGACTGACAGCAGGGTCGCTACCGGGCCGTTATGGGTCTTGTGCTCGATGAAATAGGCCGCGACATGCAGCCCGGCGCCGGTGGCGACGATGGCAGCGACGATCACCATCTGGCCATAGCCCCAGACGAAGGAACGGCTGCGGTGCTGGTGCAGCACCGTCCCCGAGGGCAGCATGTAATAGACCCACCACATGCCGAAGGTGAGACCCATTCCGGCAATGCCGATCAAGGCGACATCGAGGTTCCAGCCCTGCTCCTCGACCACGGCCGACAGCGTCGCCAGCGTGCCGACCACCCCTTCGCCCAGCGCGATGATGGCGAACAGGCTGTAGCGCTCGGCGACGTGATGCGCGTGCCAGGGCGTGCCGCCATCCCGGCGTTCGGCGATGACCGGTCCGGCAAGCTCGATGAGAAGCAGGACCGCGCCGAAAGCCAGGCTCGTCGCCAGCGAGAAATCGACCAGGATCTGCACCACCCAGCCGATCTGGGCGATCGCGATGGCGGATGGCATAGGTGAGACAGGCACGCCGCCGCCCAAGGTCCTGCCGCGCCGCGCGCAGCCATTGGAAGATCATGGCGACGCGCATGATGACGTAGCCCAGCACCATGACCGAATTGTTGAGGTGTTCGCCATGCTCGATCGAGGCGAACATGCGCGGCAGGCCGATGGCCAGCACCAGCACGCCGATCATCTGCACCATGGTGACGAGGCGGAAGATCCAATCGTCGGTGTCATAGGCGGAGGAAAACCAGGAGAAATTGATCCACGCCCAGCAGATGGCGAAGCTGGCAAAGCCGAAGCCGATCAGCGCCGCCGCGTAGTTGCCCTCGGCAAGGGCGTGCGCCAGTTGCGCGGCGGCAAGGCTGAAGGCGGTGACGAAGGTCAGATCGAACAGCAGTTCGAGCGGCGTGGCGACGCGATGCGCCTCGTGCGGATCGCGCCCGGCCATGCGCCTGATGTGATGGTGGAGGGAGCTTGCTGGTGTGCTCATCGCGCGGCCTTGCCTGAGGACTGTCCCGCGACACTCAAGGTGGAGCAAAAGCCGTCAAGGCGCGGTAGGTCGCGCCGGTCCCTCGACCGTTCAGATCGCCTGTCGGTTCAGTCGGTTCGCCGCCGTCTCGGCAACCGCATCGGCCAGCGTCATGCCCCATTGCATCAGGCAATAGGCGCGGAAATCGAAGCAGGGCAGGCCGGGACAGACCTCGAACTCGATGAGGTGGACATGGTCGTTAGCCTCGACCCTGAAATCGAGGGAAAACACGTCTCGCAGGCCGAGCCCGCTGACCAGCCGCTCGGCGATGCGGCGGATGGTTGCCGCGGCTGCCGGCTGGGTGTCGGCAACCGCCTCCAGCACCGGCTCGCTGTATAGTCCAGCCGCCTTGGCGGCCTCGCCGGTGTCGCCGTAAAGCGCCATCGAGTCCGCCATGGTCTGGAAATCGCCGCCGGAGTCGACGAATGCAACGCCGAGCGCTTCCGCCCCGGCATCCGTTTGCAGCCCAAGGAAGCTGGCGCGGACATTGCGACCGCCGACATAGGGCTGGACGACGACATCGTCGCGATAAGCGGCATAGACCCGCCGGCTAAGCTCCAGCGCATGGGCCAGGTCGTTGCAGCGTGAATCCGGCCAGATGCCTACCTTGGAGCCGAGCCGGTTCGGCTTGACGAACCAGCCGGCTTCCGAAGCTGGCGGGTCGGCCAGCCAGCGGCCGTCGCGGGCCAGGCCTGCCTGCGGCGCCGGCAGGCCGAGCGCGCAAAGCACGGCGCCGGAACGGAACTTGTCCTGGCAAAGCGCGAACAGCGCATCGTCGGCTCCGATGGTTCTAAGCCCATTCAGCCTGGCAAGTGCGGGCGCTGCAGCACCGCGGAAATAGGCAATGCCGTCGGTCAGCGTCCAGACCAGCGTGGTTGCGGGATCGGCCTTCGCCAGCGCGCTTGCCGCATCGTCGAGTGCAACCGGCATAAAGGCGAGGCCGCGCCGCCCGCAAGCGGCGGTGATTTCATCGAATTCGGGCGCGAGATCGGTCGATTGCGCCAGATAGGACGAGATTTCCAAGGCACGCTCGGCGGGAAAGCCGTCGGCGACCAGCCGGTCGAGACAGGCCTTTTCCGGCTCATGGACGAGGATCAGGGTCGGGCGCGGCATGGATCAGGACCTTCGGTGGTGTTGTCCCACCATGGCATGGCCCCTGCTTCAGACTTGCGCGAAACCGACCGAGGCGGACGCCTGCGCGACAGCGCTCAGGCGATGACCACGCGCGGCTCGAAGCGGCCGTTGACGGGGATGTCGAGCAGGAAGGTCATGCCGGCCTGTGGGTCGAGCTTGCGCTGCTTGTCGTCCTTGCCTTTCCAGGCCGAGGTCACCGCCAGCCGATCGGCCTTGGCCCCGACAAAGGCCGGGCACGAGGACTGCCCCGCCGGCACGGCAATTTCGCGCAACAATGTGCCATCTGGCGAATAGGCCTTGACCGCCTTGCCGCCCCAGACGGCGTTCCACAGCACGCCGTCGCGATCAACGACCGAGCCGTCGACAAAGCCCTTGGACGAGCGATGGTCGACGAACACTTTGGACTCGCCGATCGGCAGACCCGTTGCCGGATCGCAGGCGACGCGCATCAACAGGCCGGTCGAGGTATCGGTGTAGTAGGCGATCGTTCCATCCTGCGAGAAACAGATCGAGTTCGACACGGTGATGCCGGTGTAAAGCGTGCGCAATTCGCCCTTGAAGAACCAGTAGATGGCGCCGGCGCCCTTCTCCTCACCCTTGCCCATCGTGCCGACCCAGAAGGCGCCGCACGGATGGACGCGCGAATCGTTGGAGCGGGTCAGCGCATTGTCGGCCTCGATGGGCGTATGCAGCGTCAGCTTGCCGGTCGAGACGTCGCGGACATGCAGGCCGGTCTCGGTGGCGATGAGCTGGCGATTGTCATCGACAATGGCGATGGCGCTGGCCATCTGACCGAGCTCATGGACTTTCCGCGCGCCGGACGTGACACCCTGCTCCAGCAGCAGGCCGTTGACAATGTCGAACCAGAACAGCGTGTCGGTGGCGGGATCGTAGCTCGGCCCCTCGCCGAGCTCGCAGACATGGTCCGAGAAAACCGAAACGTTTTCCATCATGCCGCTCCGCCGAAGGCCGCATCCCAGGCCGTCACCGCCGCCTGCGCGCGCGAGGCCACCTCGTCGACGCTCATGCCGGGTTTGAACAGGCTGGAGCCAAGACCAAAAGCAGTCACCCCAGCGGCTTTGTAGCCGGCAAAGTCTTTGTCGGAAACGCCGCCGACGGCGCCGACCACGGTATCGGCCGGCAGCACGGCCCGCATCGCCGAAATGCCGCTAGGCCCGAGCACGCTTGCCGGGAAGAATTTGAGCGCCGAAGCCCCAAGCCTAATCGCCTGAAAAGCTTCGGAGGGGGTGAACACGCCTGGCATCGTCACCATGCCATGGTGCATGGCGCGGGCCATGACCTCGGCATCGATGTTGGGGCTGACCAGCAGCCTCCCGCCGGCCTTGGCCAGGGCGTCGACATCGGCTGAAGTCAGCACCGTGCCGGCGCCGACCAGCGTTGTCTTGGGCAATGCGGTGACAATGCTGGCGATCGATGAAAACGGCTCCGGCGAATTGAGCGGCACCTCGATGGCTTCGATGCCGGCGTCAAACAGCGCCTGGCAGATGGCAACCGCCTCGCTGGGTTTGAGGCCGCGCAGAATGGCGATAAGACCACGCTTGAGCTTCGGGAAGGGGGCGGTCTGGGTCACGCTGTCACTCCACTCTGGTGAGTCATTTGGCGATCATGCCATTTTCCCGCGCTGCCTCGATAAGGCCGGCACGCACCGCCTCGTCGGCGTCGACCGTCCTGACGGCAAGCCCTGCAAGGTCGAGCGCCTGGCGGTAGAGGGCTGCTAGCGACCCCGAGGCGACCAGCACGATTGCGGTGGTGCTTTCGCCATAGCGGCGGCCCGCCGAGGCGATCTCGCCGCCGATCAGCAGGCCGGACAGGCAAGCGGCGGCATCGTCGGCCTTGAGGTCCTGCAGCAGGCCGGCGGCGCGGATCGAGAACAGCCGCGAGGTGACATCGCCGCCCTCGGCCAAAGCCTTGCGGCACCATTCCTGGAAGAACGGATTGTCCGGAATGACCGGCTTCGGGCTCTCGCCCAGCGAATGGCGCAGGATCGAGTGAGTGGCCAGCACCGAAAACAGCTCGCCGGTCGGCCAGGTGCAGAAGCCGTCGACCGCGCCGTCTTCGACCAGAACCCATTTCGAATGGGTGCCGGGCATGCAGACGAGATGGCGACCTTTTGCCGGCAAACCGGCGCCGGCAAGCTGGGTTTCCTCGCCGCGCATTACGTCCGGCGCATCTTCCAGGCGCTGCGCCAGGCCAGGCACGATGCGGATGTCGCGGCGCTGGCCGGGAATGCGGGCGGCCCCCGCGAGGATGGCACTGAGCGGCGCCGGCACGGTGACGTAAGGCGCTTCCAGCCAACCCTGGCGCGAGCCGGCCATGCCGCAGATGATGACCGGCAGTGTGTCAGGTGCGCCGAGCGCCGCCAGATGGCCCTCGAGGATGGTCGAAAAGCCTTTTTGCTGCGCGGTGATCAACCCATCATCGCCGCGACGCTCGGCAAGCACCCCGCCCGCCTCGTCGACCAGCCAGACCCGCATGCGGGTCGTGCCCCAGTCGACGGCGGCGACTGCTGGCGTGCCTTTTGCCGGATTTTGATTCACCGGGCTCACAGGAAACCCCCGTCGACGATCAACATCTGCGCCGTCAGCATACGCGAGGCGTCGGAGGCCAGGAACAGGACCGTGCCGACGATGTCGTCGGGCTGCATGACCTGCTTGATGCATTGCTTGGCGACATGGGCGGCGAGCCTCTCCTCGGTGACCCAGAGTTCCCTTTGCCGGTCGGTGATCACCCAGCCCGGCGCAATCGCATTGACGCGGATGCCGTCGACCCCAAGCTTGCCCGCGAGACCTTTGGTGAGGCCGAGTATGCCGGCCTTGGCGGCGGTGTAGGCCGGCATATCGGGGTGGTTGATGAGATAGGAGGTTGAGGTGAAGTTGATGATCGAACCGCCGCCGGCCCGCTTCATGCCCGGCGCCACCGCCTGTGCGGTGAAGAAATGCGGGCGCAGATTGACGGCGAGATTGTTGTCCCAGAACTCGACGGTGACGTCGGCGACATCGTGGCGTTCGTCCCAGGCGGCATTGTTGACCAGCACGGTGACGTCGCCATGCGCCTCAGCCGCTTTTGCGGCCGAAGCGCGCAAGGCCTCGACGTCGCGCAAATCGGTCTTAAGGTAGAGCGGTCGCCGGCCAAGTTCTTTTTCGACGCGGTCGGCAAGCAGCGTGCTTGGGCCATCGGCGATGTCGATGAAGGCGACATGGGCGCCCTGGCGAACGAAGCCCTCGGTCAGTGCCGCGCCAATTCCGGAACCGCCGCCGGTGATCAGCACCGAGGCTCCCCTGAGGTCGGCAAAATCCGCCGATGGCATCATATCTTCATCTCCCGGTCCGGTCGGCGCGCATCCTATCCAGCCAAGTCCGGGGAGCAAGGGCGAAAACGGCGATTTGATTGGCTTATGTCAGACAAAAGGCCGCAAGATGGCGGCCACAGTCGTCTTGGCTCGCGCCGCTGACTTGCTCGACGCAGGCAAGACCGCCGGTCAGACTGCCTTGGCGTAGAGGGCGCCGCGATAGGAATCGCGGAGGTAGCCGAGCGTGGCGTCGGCGTCGACCGGTTTGCCGAAGAGATAGCCCTGGCCGCCGGCGCAGCCGAACTGAACGAGGCGGTCGGCCTGCGCCTCCTCCTCGATGCCTTCGGCGACGACATCCATGCCGAGCCCTTCGCACATGGCCAGAATGGCGCGGATGATGTGTTCCGACGGGCGGTCGTCGAGGATCGAGGAGACGAAAGCGCGGTCGATCTTGAGCTTGTCGAAATGGAATTCGCGCAAGCGGCCGAGCGAGGACTGGCCGGTGCCGAAATCGTCGAGCGAGACTCGGATGCCGACGCGACGCAGGTCCTCGACGATCTTCTCGGCCGAGGCCGGATCGTTCATCAGGCCGGTTTCGGTGATCTCGATCTCCAGCCGTCGCGGATCGAAGCCGGTGCGGTCGAGGATCGACAATATGTGCAGGCCGGTGTTCTGGTCGACGAGCTGCGAGGGCGACAGGTTGAAGGACAGGAACAGGTCCTTCGGCCAGCTGCGCGCCGCTTCGGTCGCCTTGCGCAGCACCAGCTGCGATAGCGGGCCGATGATGCCGCGCTCTTCGGCGATCGGGATGAACACGGTCGGCGGCACCACGCCGAGGTCGCGATCGGTCCAGCGCGCCAGCGTCTCGAAGCCGATGGTGCGGCGGGTGGTCAAATCGACGATGGGCTGGAAATGCGGTTCGACCTCACCGGCCGAGACGGCACGGCGCAGCGCCTGTTCGATGCGGGTGACGCGCTTGGCCGCCTCTTCCATTTCGCGGGTGTAGACGACGACGCGGCCACGGCCCGAACGCTTGGCGTGGTAGAGCGCCGTTTCGGCCTTGTTGACGAGGATTTCCGTGGTTTCGTCGCCGGAATAAAACAGCGAGCAGCCGACCGAGGCCGAAAGCCTGGCGGTGCGTTCGCCGACATCGTAGGGCGCTGACAGGATTTCGATCATCATGCGCGACTTCTCGGCCGCCGCCTCCTCCGAGAACACCATCGGGTAGAGGAAGGCGAATTCGTCGGCACCGATGCGGCAGACGGTGGAGTGGCTGTCCATCGAGGCGCGCAGCCGCATCGCCACCTGGATCAATATGTCGTCGCCGGCCTTGTGGCCGAACAGATCGTTGATCGGCTTGAAGCCGTCGAGGTCGAGAATGCCGACCGTGAACGGCGCGGGATCGTCTGCACGGTCGCTGATCAGGCGATCGACCTTGTCGAAGAAGCGGCGATGGTTGCCAAGCCCGGTCAGCGCATCGGTGAACGCCAGATCCGAGTTTTCCGTGCTTGCCTGCCCGGTGCCAAACGTCGTTTGCATCGGTATCCTTGTTTGTGACGCCCGAAATTTAGGCTGAGACTGGCAGCAAAGCGTTTAGGAAGCGTATCGCGAAATCGATTTTTCGCTGGCGAATGATGCTTTAGCGGACGCGGTAGAGTTCGACCGGGGTTCCGCGCGTTTCGGCCACCGGTTCGAGCCAATCGGGGACGCTTCCCTGCATCAGCCTGGCCAGGAAGCCTTGCGGCGCCTTGGCGGCAAGCATCTTGCTTTCGGCGCTGCCGCGGCAGAGCGCCATCAGGCCGACGTGATGAGCCGCCGCGATCATCCTCGCCTGGTCCGCCGATCCGAGGAAGGCATCGAGCGCAAGCAGGTCGCCGGCGATGTTGCGATGATAGGGGCCGGCAAAGACGCGGTGCCCGGAATAGGCCAGGATGGGCGAACCGAGATTGGAGATGGCAAGCACCGTGGTGTGCGGCAGCCGGGCCAACGCCGCGAAGGAGGCCTTGCGCTCGCAGGACGGATCGCTGTCGGTGTCCTGTGCCTCGACCGAGACCTTGTTGGCCTCGAATACGCTCGACGTCGCGGCGGCAGCACCGGCCCAGACGGCATTCACCGACACCACCCAGACCGCCGCCATGCGCAGCGATACGCTGCGCGCAGGGCTGATCCTCGCCCGTTCGCGCCAGCTTGCGATCCAGGCCGACAGCGGGATGACGGCAAAGGCGATCGAGAATGTCGAGCCGCGGACCTGCCAGGCGCTGACGATGAAGGCGCCGACCAGCAAGGCGCCGACGAGGCTGTCCTGGCGGCGCCATGGTCCGCGCAGGCGAAGCGCCATCAGCGCGATCGCCACCAGCGGCGTGACATAGCGCGCCGCCAGCGACGCCGGCTCGCTGGCGGCAATACTGAACAGCGACTGCGCCTCGTCAATGTGATCGAGCCACAATTCCTTGAGGCGCGGATCGAGGTTTGCGTAGGGAGCCGCAAGGCATTGCGGAAACAGCGCCACGATGACGGCGCCCAGCACAAGCGCGAGCAGGCTAAGCGAGATCAGGCGGCGGCTGGCCGTGCCATTGGACACCGTGAGCGACGTCACGGCGGCAAGCCCCAGTCCGGCGATTGCCGCCACCACGAACTGCACAGCCGAGAAGGCATCGCACTGCGGCTGGCCCATGGCCGATGGCGGGATGGTGGTGACGAAGACGAGGGCTGAAACCCCGGCAAAGCCGAGACCGAAATCCCTGGCGATCCGGCGTTCGCCGCCGGGATCGACGACGAACAGCAAGGCGATGCAGGCGCCGATGGTCGCGACATAGGGCGCGGTTTCCATGCCGACGGCCAGCGTCAGGGCCGCACACAGCCCGGAAATCAGCGCCGCCCAGCGACGCGCCGGCGCCTCGAGCAGTAGGCTGAGGCTGGCCATGGTCAGCGTCAGCTGGACATTGTGATGATCGAGCGCACCCGGCAAGAAAATGCCGATGAAATGCAGCGCTGCAGCGCCGATGACGATAGCGGGCAGCACGGCGCCGACGCCGGCGAAGCTTCGTGCCGCACGGGCTGTAAAAAACACCGCTAGGCAGAACAGCAGCGACGGCCACAGCACCTGTGCGATCGCTTCGGCCATGGCCATGCTGCCGGTCAGCGCTGAGGCGGCGAGGATGATGGCGGCGAGCGGTGCGTCGACCAGCCGCGACCAGTGCATGACGAAACCGCCTTCCGGCCCCATCCTGTACTGATGCAGGTCGAACCAGCCCTGGCCGGCCAGCATGTCGCGAACCTCGACCAGCCGCAGCAGGCTGTCATTGTCGCCGCCGGCATTGCTCAATTCGCGAAAGCCCGTGGCGGCATTGACGGCCAGCACCACCAGCATGGCAAGCAGCGCCAGCGTCATATCGGACTTCCAGGAGGAAGCACCCGCCTTGGCTGCGTTCATCATCATGACCTTCGTCGGAAAGACTGCGGCCTTAAACCTAGCCTTAACAGCTTCAATAAATAGTAAAGTCGCCTGAGCGAGGCCGCATATGAGCGCGGCCGGAGGCTCCGCCGGGCGTCGGGAGACGGAAATGCCGCACGAAGTCCGCCATGAGCCGGCCATTGCCGTGCTCCTGCCTTGCTACAATGAGGAACTGACCATCGCCGAGGTGGTGCGGCGCTTTCGCGAGACGCTGCCGTCGGCCGACATCTATGTCTATGACAACAATTCGCGCGACCTGACGGCATTAAAGGCCCGCGCAGCGGGCGCCATCGTCGTCCGCGAGCCGCGCCAGGGCAAGGGCAATGTCGTGCGGCGCATGTTCGCCGACATCGATGCCGATATCTATCTGATGGCCGACGGCGACGGCACCTATGCGCCGGAAGATGCCTCGCTGCTGATCAACATCCTGCAGACCGAGCGCTGCGACATGGTGGTGGGCACCAGGCGCGGCGTCACCGACGATGCCGGCCGTTCCGGCCATGCCTTCGGCAACCGCATCTTCAACAGCCTCTACAAGCGGCTGTTCGGCACCGACTTCACCGACATCTTCTCCGGCTACCGCGTCTTCTCGAGGCGCTTCGTCAAGAGCTTTCCCGCGGTTTCCGGCGGCTTCGAGATCGAGACCGAAATGTCGGTGCATGCCTCGCAGCTCAAACTGCCGGTGAGCGAGATCGCGCTCGATTATGGCCGCCGGCCTGAGGGATCGTCGTCGAAGCTGTCGACCTATCGCGACGGCGCCAGGATCCTGTGGATGTTCGCCATGCTGATGAAGGAAACGCAGCCGCTGCGCTTCTTCGGCGCCTTCGCGATTTTCTTCCTGGCGTCGAGCCTTGCCCTGATGACGCCGGTGCTGATCGAATTCGCCCAGACCGGCCTCGTGCCGCGCATGCCGACCTGGGTGCTGTCGGTCGGCCTGCTGCTGCTCTCGATGCTTGCGATGGTGACCGGATTGATCCTCGATTCGGTGTCGCGCGGACGCGCCGAGCAGAAGCGCATTTTTTATCTCTCGGTGCCGTCGGGCCGGGTCGAACGGCGCGAACGCACTGGTGAAATCCCGAAGGCCGAACCGGGCAAGACGCCCCGGGCCGCCTGAGGCCGTGAGCCGGCTCGTCCGCTTCGTCCTGGCCGGCGGCGTTGGTTTCGTCGCCGATGCCGCGGCGCTCTGGCTGCTCTTGGCGGTGACGCCGCTCGGTCCCTTCGTCGCCCGTGTCCTGTCGATCGGCTTTGCGCTGTGCGTCACCTGGCAGATCAACCGGCACCTGACCTTTTCGCCGTCGAGCCGCGGCGTGGCGCAGGAGGGCGCGCGCTATGGCGGCGTCGGCATCGCCACCAGCATCGTCAACTATCTCGTCTACTGCGCCATCCTGTTCGCGCTGCCGGCAATGCCGCCGCTGGCGGCACTTGCCATCGCCTCGCTGGTAGCGATGGCGCTGTCGTTCCTCGGTTACTCCCGGCTGGTCTTCGACCGTTAGGGGGTCTGGGCCAAGCAAGCGCGATTGGCAGAAGCCGCCAAGTTCCGTATATCGGCGACTGCCTTGCCGCAATTCCGGACGGAAAACCGCTACGCACTTTTCCTGGACTTGCTCGACCCGCTGGAGACCAGAAGATGACCCTGAAGATCGCCGTCCAGATGGACCATGTCTCCACCGTCTCGATCGCCGGCGACACGTCGTTTGCGCTGTCGCTGGAGGCGCAGCGGCGCGGGCACCAATTGTTCCACTATACGCCGGACCGGCTGTCGATGCTGGGCGGCAAGGTGTTTGCCCGCATCGAGGAGATGAAGCTCCGCGACGAGAAGGGCAATCATTTTTCGCTGGGCGACAAGGTGCGCACCGACCTGTCGGAGATGGATGTGATCCTGCTGCGCCAGGATCCGCCCTTCGACATGAACTACATCACCACGACGCATATTCTGGAGCGCATCCACCCGAAGACACTGGTCGTCAACGACCCGGCCTGGGTGCGCAACAGTCCGGAAAAGATCTTCGTCACCGAATTCCCCGATCTGATGCCCGAAACGCTGATCACCAAGGATCCCCAGGAGGTCGCGGCCTTCCGCAAGGAATTCGGCGACATCATCGTCAAGCCGCTCTATGGCAATGGCGGCGCCGGCATCTTCCATCTCAAGGAAGACGATCGCAACCTCGCCTCACTGCTCGAAATGTTCGCTCAGCTGTCACGCGAGCCGTATATCGTCCAGCGCTATCTGAAGGATGTGCGCAAGGGCGACAAGCGCATCATCCTGATCGACGGCGAGGCGGTCGGCGCCATCAACCGCGTGCCGGCCGACCACGATTCTCGCTCCAACATGCATGTCGGCGGCCGCGCCGAAAAGACTGAGCTGACGGAGCGCGAACGCGAGATTTGCGCCCGCATCGGCCCGTCGCTGAAAGAGCGCGGCTTCATCCTGGTTGGCATCGACGTGATCGGCGACTACATGACCGAGATCAACGTGACCTCGCCAACCGGCGTGCGCGAAGTGCAACGCTTTGGTGGCGCGGATATCGCCAGCCTGTTCTGGGACGCGGTAGAGGCGAAGCGGCGGAATTTGGCCGCGTAGTGTGCGTTGCTACGGAGGACTTTGGTGGGTCCAGAGAAGCATCGAAAGATGCTCTTTATCGGGTAAGACTGCCGAGCAAGCGGCTCATCAAATCAAACTATGTCCCGGAAGCGCCGAGGCCTCAGTTTCGGAGGAAGGAGACCGATAAGTCTGGTCTGCAATTTTCGCTGTGGTGTTGCCCAGTCTTTCAGCAGAAAACCCGCATCGGAGTTCTTTTCCAGCAATGCAAAAGCTGCAGACAGTCCGATCAGGTCGACCAAGGTCCTGCGCATTGAGTGGCGGGAGATTAAATGCTCCAGTCCCGGCGCCACTTCGCACCAACGATTGGCCAGTGCCCGCCGTATCGCTATTTCAGTATCAGGCGACATCCTGCCGAGGCCAACTCCGGTACCCAGGATGCGCCCGTCCGCCCAGCCATTGCCGCCGTGAAGCCGATAGCTGCCAAGAGCCCGCCCAATCCTCACGGTTCCGCCGATCATATGGGCGGCACGAGCCATATAACCATCGGCACATATCCTTATTTCGTCCGGATCGGATGGACGCATGATTTCAAGCGGAGCTCGACGAAACATCATCCCCGATGTGGTTGACCAAAACCAACCCACGGTGCCCCGATCAATAAATAATAATGTCGGGTCAGCTTCGGTGTCGACATGCAGGTAGCCGCTCATTTTCGGCATCGATCGCGGGTCATTCAGGTGGAATACGGGATGACCGCCCGCAAGCAGTTTGCCGGCCGTATCTATCACCACCTCATCGGAGCTCGACATCGCCGCGATACGGGTGTGGCTGAGATGCGCTCTCACATGGCATTCTATGAAGTCAGGGTGCCAAGCATCGTCACCGTCAAGAAACGAGATCAGGGGCCCGGCTGTCGCGTCAAGCCCGGTCATCATTGTTGCCATCTGCCCGCCATTTTGCAGTCGGGGCAGAAAGCGGAAACGACTGTCACCAAGCTGGGACAGACACTCTTCAATCCTTCGGCGGGAAAGCGTCGGTCGAAAAATCATCGACCACCACGCACTCGAACGCAGTGTATGTCTGCGCCGCTACGGATCGGATCGCAGTGTCGATGAATGCCTCTTGATTGAAACAGCCTACGCAAACGGATACGGTTGGTAGCGCGATGTGAGAACCAGCCCCGCTTGGGACGATGTTTTCTTTCAAGAGGCGCTTCTCCGTACACCAGATTTGATCGCCTGAGATATTCCGTCGATCAACTGGCGATGTTTCTGTGCCAAATTTCTCTCTGTCGAAGCGAGTTTTGCCCCGCACTCAAGATCGCAATTGCCGCATGTTGACCCTACAGCACGGGTATCGCCCTCCTACCAAATTCGAGATTGTCAGAGCCATGCTGCGTCATGGCCACAAACTCAGAAAGGGGCACCCTTCCGCGAAGTCGCAACCTGCTCTTCAGGCCAGTTTGCTGTCTGACGATCCGTTCATATCCTATTCGGGAATGTCCGGTACGCCGCTCGGATTAGCAAGTCATATGCCTTTCCTTCCACGCGGCCACCGCGCCTGGTTTCTCATCTCGCCAACCTGGTCCATCGAAAACAGTGCTAGCGTCAAAACCATCCGGACCTATGCCGTTCTGCATAGACTCAAGAACCCCCGTCACTCGCTAATCTTCCTATCCAACACTCAGGCCGAGGCTGATCTGTTGAATCAGTCCGGCGAGGCCGCCGTCCTGCACAACAAGACGTCAACAACCTCCGAACACATATTCAGGCCTCTCGATGACGTCCCTGTAGAATTTGATGCAATCTACAATGCGCAACTGGCTCCGTGGAAGCGCCATGACTTGTCGCTTGGCATCCAGCGTTGCGCATTTGTCTTCTATCGAGATTCAAGCGGGTCCTCCACGACGGAGTCGGAAAGAGCGCGAATAAATCGGCATAGGGAGCTCGCGCCGCATCACGTCTTTATCAACGAGTTTGACGGCACCGGCAAGCCGGTCCGATTGGCACCGGCTCAGGTGAACACGCATCTAAATCGTGCAGCCGTGGGAATCTGTCTCTCTCACCTGGAAGGACCAATGTTCGCCAGCACGGAATATCTTCTCGCGGGCCTTCCAGTAGTCACGACGCCGAACCATGGCGGCCGAGACCTTTATCTGGATGACGACTATTCGCTCACAGTTCCACCCGATCCTCGATCCATCGCGGAGGCTGTCTTAGCGCTGAAGGAGCGACGAATTCCCCGGGATTACATTCGTTCGCAAACTTTGAAACGAATCGAACGAGACCGCGGGCGGTTCATAGACCTTGTAAACGAGATTTTTCTGGAGAGCGGCTCTTCGCGCCGGATCGCCCTGCCTTGGCCTTTCAGATATCCTGTCATGGAGTGGCTTCCACCGCAGGTCGCGATCGATCGATCGCTTTCAGGTTCGGTCGATGCCTTCATCACCGCTTAGAAGCAACACCCTCAGATTGCCGAAGGGCCTAGTCGCCCTTGTTAAACGCGGTCGAGGAGGCGGAGCAGCCGTTCCATTTTGCTTAACCATCTTCCGTTTTTGCAACCGGCACAGCGCGCTGCAACCACCACGAATGCATGTTCCTGTAATGTTCTTGCCTTGGCCTGAAATCTATGGTTGTCTTGTCCTGACGTCGCTCGCGGTCTGAACCACAAGGCCGAGGCGAGCCGGTATCCGGGGGCAGAGCAAGATGGTGGCGCGGGTTCGCACGGTGGCTTTCCAGGGCATCGAGGCCGTGCCGGTCGATGTCCAGGTGATGATTGCGCCGGGCAAGGTCGGCATGCAGATCGTCGGGCTGGCCGACAAGGCGGTGGCCGAAAGCCGCGAGCGCGTGCAGGCGGCACTGCATGCGTCGGGGCTGTCGATGCCGTCGAAGAAGGTGACGGTCAACCTGGCGCCTGCCGATCTTCCCAAGGAAGGCAGCCATTACGATCTGCCGATCGCGCTCGGCCTGATGGCTGCACTCGGCGCCATTCCGGGCGACATGCTGGCCTCCTATGTCGTGCTCGGAGAATTGTCGCTCGACGGCACCATTGCCACGGTCGCCGGTGCGCTGCCGGCGGCGATCGGCGCCAATGCCGAGGGAAAAGGCCTGATCTGCCCGTTCGGCTGCGGGCCGGAAGCGGCCTGGGCGGGCAAGGATTTCGACATATTGGCGCCGCGCAGCCTGATTGCCATCGCCAATCATTTTCGCGGCACGCAGGTGCTGTCGCGGCCCGAGCCCGGCATCCATGTCTCGGCCCGCGACCTGCCCGACCTTTCCGACATCAAGGGCCAGGAAAGCGCCAAGCGGGCGCTGGAAGTGGCGGCGGCCGGTGGCCACAATCTGTTGATGGTCGGGCCTCCCGGCTCGGGAAAATCCATGCTGGCGCAGAGGCTGCCTTCAATTCTGCCACCACTGGCGCCCAAGGAACTTCTTGAAGTCTCGATGATCGCCTCGGTGGCCGGCGAGCTCGGCGAAGGCAAGCTCACCGACCGGCGGCCGTTCCGCGCCCCGCACCATTCGGCTTCGATGGCGGCAATGGTCGGCGGCGGCATCAGGGCGCGGCCGGGCGAAGTATCGCTTGCCCATAACGGCGTCCTGTTCCTGGACGAGTTTCCCGAATTCACGCCGCAGACCTTGGATGGGCTGCGCCAGCCGCTGGAGACCGGCGACTGCATGATCGCGCGCGCCAACCACCGCGTCACCTATCCAGCGCGCATCCAGCTGGTAGCGGCGATGAACCCGTGCCGTTGCGGCATGGCCGGCGAGCCCGGCTATCGCTGCCTGCGCGGCGAACGCTGCCGCACCGACTACCAGGCGCGCATCTCAGGCCCGCTGCTCGACCGCATCGACCTCAGGATCGAGGTACCGGCTGTCTCGGCCGCCGACCTGATCCGGCCCGACCGGGCGGAGAAGAGCGCGGCGGTCGCCCAGCGCGTGGCGCGCGCCCGCACCATCCAGCGCGAGCGGTTCGAGCGGCTGGGCGTCACCAGCGCCACCACCAACGCCCATTGCTCGCCTTCTGTCATCGAGGACATCGCCGCGCCGGACGCAGCCGGCCTGTCGCTGCTGAAAGACGCCAGCGAGAAACTCGGCTTTTCTGCGCGCGCCTATCACCGCGTGCTTAAAGTGGCGCGCACACTGGCCGACCTCGACGCCAGCGAGGCCGTCGGCCGCATCCACCTGGCCGAGGCGATTTCCTACCGCATGATGTCGGAGCGGGTAGCGCAGGCGGCGTGACGAAGCCTAGCCTGCTTTGTCGGGATGGCTAGCTGTCCGCCCGGACCGATATCAAGAACCGATGATGTCTGGCTTTGCTAAAAGTCAGAACTTGTAGGCGAAGGCTGCGCGAACGACGCTGAAATTCGTCTTCACGTTGTAAGGATCGACGGGATCGAACCCGAAATCCTTCTTGCCGAGGTCGACGTATAGATATTCCGCGCGAACGGTCCAATTGTTGTTGAAAGCATATTCCGCACCGCCGCCGACCGCATATCCGGTCTGAAGCTTGGTTTCGGTTTCGTTGAAGACATGTTCGTCGATCTTGACATTGCCTACGGCAAGGCCAGCGGTGACATAGGGCAGAAACTGATCGAATGCGTAGCCGACGCGACCCCGGATCGTCCCGTAGGCATCCAGACTTGCACGCGCAAAAAGACCGCCGTCGTCGAATTCCTGCTTGAAGCCCAGATAATTTATGTCGCCTTCGATACCGAAAACCCACGGGCCGGATTGATAGTTGGCACCGACCAGGACACCGCCGGTGAAGTCGCTGATGTCGGCCGATCCAGTGATGCCTATGAAGTTGCCGTCGATATTGCCAAAGGCGCCACCCGCATTCGCGCCGATGTAAAAGCCGGTCCATGAATAGGTGGAGGCTACCGGTTCAACGAAATCCGCTGCATTGGCCCCGGTCACAGTCATGCCCGCAACCAGCAAAATTCCTGCAAAAAGCCGCATGGATGTCCCCGACCCGACCATCAATTGATCAATGTCTTAGCAATACACCCAAATCCTTGCGAAACCTGTGTCAAAACAGTCACGCTGCAGGCTAAATTAGTGATTGCAGGCAATGGAGGCAGCGTCTTCCCACGAGTGCGGTCGCGAAGCTGCGCAGCCTCAGCCGACGCCTTTCCGCCGCAGGATCAGGCCCGCTCTTTCGCCTTCAGCTCCAGCCGCCGTGCGTGCAGCACCGGTTCCGTATAGCCATTCGGCTGTTCGCGGCCTCTAAACACCAGGTCGCAGGCGGCGTGGAAGGCGATGGAATTGTCGAAATCGGTGGCCATCGGGCGGTAGAGCGGGTCGCCGACATTTTGGAGGTCGACGATCGCTGCCATGCGCCGCAGCGAATCCATCACCTGAATTTCGGAGCAAACCTTGTGGTGCAGCCAGTTGGCGATGTGCTGGGAGGAGATGCGCAGCGTGGCGCGGTCTTCCATCAGGCCGACATCGTTGATGTCGGGCACTTTCGAGCAGCCGACGCCCTGGTCGATCCAGCGCACGACATAGCCCAGAATGCCTTGCGCATTGTTGTCGAGCTCGCGCTGGATCTCGTCGGGGGTCCAGTTCGGCCGCACCGCCACCGGCACCGACAATATATCATCGAGCTTCGCCTTCGGCCGGCTCTTGAGCGCCGCCTGGACGGCATGGACATCGACCTTGTGATAGTGCGTGGCGTGCAACGTCGCCGCCGTCGGCGACGGCACCCAGGCGGTGTTGGCGCCGGCCTTGGGATGCGCGATCTTCTGTTCCAGCATCGCCGCCATCAGATCGGGCATCGCCCACATGCCCTTGCCGATCTGGGCATGACCGGCCAGCCCGCATTCGAGCCCGGCGTCGACATTCCACGCCTCGTAGGCGGAAATCCAGGCGGCCTGCTTCATGTCGCCCTTGCGGATCATCGGCCCGGCTTCCATCGAGGTGTGGATCTCGTCGCCGGTGCGGTCGAGGAAGCCGGTGTTGATGAACACGACGCGTTCCTTGGCGGCGCGGATCGCCTCCTTGAGGTTGACGGTGGTGCGCCGCTCCTCGTCCATGATGCCCATCTTGATGGTGTTTGCCGCCATACCGAGCAGCGCTTCGACGCGGTCGAAAATCTCGACTGCGAAGGCGACTTCCTCCGGCCCATGCATCTTCGGCTTCACCACATACATCGAGCCCGCGCGGGAATTCATCCGACGCCCGTTGGCGCCGACATCGTGCAGCGCGATCAGCGCCGTCATCGCCGCATCCAAGATGCCTTCCGGCACCTCGTTGCCATCGCGGTCGAGGATGGCCGGATTGGTCATGAGGTGACCGACGTTTCGCACCAGCATCAGCGAGCGGCCAGGCAAGCTCAGCGCGCCACCACTGGGCGCAGTCCAGGCGCGGTCCGGATTGAGCTTGCGCGTGAAGGTTTTGCCGCCCTTGCTGATTTCCTCCGCCAGATCGCCCTTCATCAGGCCGAGCCAGTTGCGGTAGACGATGACCTTGTCCTCGGCATCCACCGCCGCGACCGAATCCTCGCAGTCCTGGATGGTGGTCAGCGCCGATTCCAGGATCACGTCGGCAATGCCGGCCGGGTCGGTGCGGCCGATCTGGTTGGTGCGGTCGATGAGGATCTCGATGTGCAGGCCGTTCTGGACCAGCAGGATGGCTTCCGGGTTGGCGCCGTCGCCGCGATAGCCGGCAAATTGTTTCGGGTTGGCCAGCGTGGTGCCGCCGGCGCCGGCGCCGAGCCGCAAGGTGCCACCCGAAACCGTCAGCCCGTTCACGCCGGCCCATTTGCCCGAGGTGAGCGGCACGGACTCGTCCAGAAAACTCTTCGCCCAGGCAACCACCTTGGCGCCGCGCACGGGGTTGAAGCTTTTACCCTTCTCGGCGCCACCGGTCTCGGCAATGGCGTCGGTGCCGTAGAGCGCATCGTAGAGCGAGCCCCAGCGGGCATTGGCGGCGTTGATCGCATAACGCGCATTCATCACCGGCACCACCAGCTGCGGCCCGGCAACGGTGGCGATCTCGGGGTCGACATTGTCGGTCGACACGGAGAAGGCCAGCCCTTCGGGCACGAGATAGCCGATCTCACGCAAGAAGCTTTTGTAGGCCTCCATATCGATGGGCGCGCCATTGGCGCGGTGCCAGGCGTCGATCTGTTCCTGCATGGCGTCGCGTTTGGCCAACAGCGCTCGGTTCTTCGGCGCCAGATCATGCACTATGGCCGAAAAGCCGTTCCAGAAAACGTCCGCGGCAATACCGGTACCCGGCAGCGCCTCGCCGACAAAGTCATGCAGTTCGCGGGCAATCCGCAATCCGGCGATCTCGACGCGATCGGTCATCAGGGCTTCTCCAGATGAAAGGCTTTGCGGCCTTTGGCATGTCAGGGGTGAAGGGTCAATTCAGCTTAGGGTGAAGCCGGGGATTTTGAAGCTGCTGATCTCCCCCCTCGTGGGGGAGATTACCCTAAACCGCGATCCTCGGCCGACCCGATGCAACCGCCACCACATGCGCTTCGATAAACATCCGTTGGGCCTCAACCGTAGACACCTCGAACTCGGTCGAAACGTCGATCTCGGCATTATCCGTGCCGGCATCCTTCGCGCGCGCGGCTACGATCGCCCGCACATCAGCCTCCGCTGCCGCGATCGCCTCGGCCTCGTCGGTGAAGTCGCGCACCGTTTGCCCCGACGCGACCCGGAACAAACCTTCCTTGGGCTGGCTGACGCGGGCTTCGGCCGAGACGCGGACCTGGCCGACGACGGCGCCGAGCGCGTTGGCGACATCGGTATCCTCCGGCACCACGCACTCATTACCGACCAGCTCGGCCAAGCCGGCATAGTGCAGCGGCGCCGAGGCGCCGAGGCCAATGACCGGACGATCGAGCGCGACGCTGAGCCTTGCGATGCCGGGATGGGAATCGACGGCGCGCTGCACCAGCGCATGCGCGACGGTGGCGGCGCCATCCAGCCCATCCTCGGCAAAGGCTGTCTCCAGAATGTATTCGGCCGACCAGCGCGTGAGCGTCAGCAGCACGCGTTCGGAAATCACCTCCGGAGACGGCGCGATGTACTGGCCTCGCCCATCACGCTTGCGGGCAAACAGTTCGGCGCCGAGCCGGGCCGCAAGCGGGTCCCAGTTGGCCTGCTTGCCGAGCACATGGGCGGCGTCCGAGGGGGTGAAGCCCGAGATATGCACAAGACCGCGCGAGACCAGCCGGTTCAGCGTGGCGTTCTGGGCGTTCGAGGTGAGCAGCCTGTCGATGGCGAGCGGCACGGCACCAATCAGTTCATACAGTTTCGCCTCGGGCGCGGTCAGGCCGGCGGCGAGCCTGTCCGGCACGCCGGTGCGCAACGCAAAGCGGCTGTCCATGCGGCCGGGGTTGGGCGCCCTGAGCTGGCGCTCGAGCTCCGATGTCACTGAAGCACCATGCATCATGCCGGCCAGCGCCAGTGGCACCAGGCGGCGCGGCCCGAGCAGGATTTTCGGGTTGAGCGCGCCATCTTCCAGCGCCACTTCGGAATCTCCGCCGAGGCCGAAGGTGCGCATGGCGACCGCCTCGACCATGGTGCGGAAGCCGCCGACAGTGGCGCCTTCGGGATCGAGCCGAGGACGGCCGCCGTCGAGCACGGCGACATCGGTGGTGGTGCCGCCAATGTCGGACACCATGGCGTTGTCCAGGCCCGTCATGTGGCGGGCGCCGACCAGGCTGGCGGCCGGGCCGGAGAGGATGGTCTCGATCGGCCGCTGGCGGGCAAACGCCGCCGAAACCAGCGCGCCATCGCCGCGCACCACCATCAGGGGCGCTGCGATGTTGCGGGCTTCCAAAAATCCTTCGGTTGCCGCCACCAGCCGGTCGATCATCGAGATCAGCCTGGCGTTGAGCAAGGTGGTGAGCGCGCGACGCGGACCGCCGAGCTTGGCCGACAATTCATGGCTGGCGGTCACCGGCAGGCCGGTCTTTTCGCGGATGAGGTCGCGCGCGGCGAGTTCATGCGCCGGGTTGCGGGTGGCGAAATAGGCGCACACGGCAAAGCCCGACACCGAGGCGCCGAGTTCAGGGAGTGCTGCTTCCAGCCCCGACAGATCGAGCTTGGCCGCATTGCCGTGCACGTCATGGCCGCCCGGACAAAACACCACCGGATCGGTGCCGAGCGCCGTCTTCAGCCCGTCGCGCGCAAGGTCGGCCCCGGTAAAGCCGATCATGATGAGCGCCACACGCCCACCCTGGCCCTCGACCAGCGCATTGGTGGCGAGCGTCGTCGACATCGACACGAGTTTGATCGCGGCCGGATCGGTGGCCGATTTTCCCAGCACCGCATCGACCGCGCCGGAAATGCCGACGGCAAGATCGTGCCGCGTGGTCAGCGCCTTGGCCTTGGCCAGCACCTTGCCTTTTGGCCCGCCTTGTTCCGACCACAGCACGGCATCGGTATAGGTGCCACCGGTGTCGATACCGAGAAACAGGGGTTTTGGCTTGGCGGTCATGTCTGGCGGTCCGGGATTCTGCTCCCCCGCCCTTAGCCGATACGGCCCGGCTGATAAAGGCGGGAGAGGTGGGCCAGTTTGACCCTCGTCGCCGCTCATGCCCGCCAAACTTTGTAACGGTCACATTTTTTCATTGGTGCGTGGCCTGCCTTTGCGTGCACCATGCGCCGATCTCATCCCTTTCAGGACTTCGCCATGACCACGCTTCCCGGCATCGCCGACATCCATGCCGCCGCCGCGCGGCTCTCCGGCCTGATCGCCGAAACGACCTTGATCGAATCGCTGGAACTCAACAAACGCTTCGGCGGCCGCATCCTGTTCAAGCCGGAGACGCTGCAGCGCACCGGCTCGTTCAAGTTCCGCGGCGCCTACAACAAACTGTCTTCGCTGAGCGAAGAAGAGCGCAGCCGCGGCGTCGTCGCCTTCTCCTCAGGCAACCATGCTCAGGGCGTCGCCGCGGCGGCTGCCATGTTCGGCGTCAAGGCGGTCATTGCCATGCCGGCCGACGCGCCGGCGATGAAGATCGCCAATGTCCGCAAGATGGGCGCCGAAGTGGTGCCGTTCGACCGCTTTCGCGACGACCGCATGACGGTGGTGCGACCCTACATGGACAAGGGCATGGTGCTGGTGCCTCCTTTCGACGATCCGGCCATCATCGCCGGCCAGGGCACGATCGGTCTCGAACTGATGCGCCAGGCAAAAGCGCTCGGCGTCAGCCTCGATGCGGTCGTCATTCCCTGTGGAGGCGGCGGCCTGACGAGCGGCATTTCGATCGCCGTCAAGGATGCCTCGCCGGCCACGGCAGTCTGGGCCGTTGAGCCCGAGCATTTCGACGACACCCGCCGCTCGCTGATCGAGGGAAAAAGGGTTTCCAACGAGCCCGGCCACAGTTCGATCTGCGATGCCATCCTCACCGCAGAGCCCGGTGCCATCACCTTCGAGATCAACCGCAAGAACCTCGCCGGCGCCATCGCCGTCTCCGACAAGGCGGCCGCACAGGCGGTGCGCGACGCCATGGCCCATCTCAAGCTGGTGGTCGAACCCGGCGGCTGCGTGGCGCTGGCCGCCCTTTCGTCGGGCGAGATCGAGCTGTCAGGCAAATGCGTGGCCGTCGTGCTGTCGGGCGGCAATGTCGATTTCAGCACCTATGCCGAGATCATGGCAGCGGCCTAGGCGGGCGGCTAATGCGTTCGATACGAAGCAAAGCCTCGCGCGCTTCAACATCCACACCTTCCCGTTTGTCAGCCTCGCTTGGCTGATCGGCCAGTCGCCGCAGGTCCTCTTCCAGGCCGCCGAGAACATCGATCGGCAGTTTGTGCAAGATCAGGTTCATGCAGTGCCACTTGTGCGTTTCATCGGTTCCTCGAAGAATCCGAGAGATCGGCTCGATCAGTGGTGGTCCCAAGGTAACAAGGAAATCGGCGAGAGGTCTGGCGACCGGCCAATTGCCATCAGCCGTCCAATCCAACAGTTCGTCCAGTATCGGAGCAATCGCAGGATAGCCGGCTTCGACCATCCGAGGGATGGAGTCGAGATCATGCTTGTTGCGCGGCAATAGGCCTTGTGCATCAATCATTGAAGGGTCACCTACTGCCCATCGAGCGGCAACATTGGAAGGCTTGTTTCCAGACGAGCGCATGATGCGTCGGTGGTCAAGGAGATTGCATGAACGACCATGACATACGAGCGGCTCTGGATCGCCACGACCCGCTCGATCGCACCGACCTGCCGGAGGATACGGCGGCCCTCGCCCGCTATCTCATCGGCAAGCTTGTGGTGCGGGAACTGCCGGAAGGCATGGTCAGCGGCCGCATCGTCGAGACCGAGGCCTATGTCACCGGCGACGCCGCCGGTCACGGCTATCGCGGGATGACGCCGCGCAACCGTTCGATGTATCTCGAGGCCGGGCACGCTTACGTCTATCTCGCCTATGGCGTCTCCTGGATGCTCAACGTCTCGAGCGAAGGAGCGGGGACCGGCACCGGCGTGCTGATCCGGGCGCTCGAACCGCTCGAAGGCATTGCCGTCATGCGGCAGAATCGGCGTGTCGAACGCCTGCGCGATCTGGCGCGCGGGCCGGGGCGGCTCGCCCAGGCCTTGCGGATCGACCGCTCACTCGATGGCATCGATCTCTGCCGGCAAGGCCCACTATGGCTGGCAGCCGACGAACATCAGGCCGGCGACATCGGCCAGGGCATCCGCATCGGCATCACCAAGGATGCCGCCCGCCCGCTGCGGTTTTATGTCAAGGGCAGTGCCTTCGTCAGCGGTCCGAGATCGCTCAACGGCTAGTGGCAGTCGCACGCCTTGGAGATCGGCGAAGCATTTCTCCCGACGCCGCGAAGGCCTATACCAACACTGGGTAGCTCCTGCGGCGTCTAGTCCAGCGTCCGCCTGAATCGCACCAGTGCTACGCCGGCAAACAGCACCACGAACCCCACCAGCCAAGCGATCTCGCCCGCCACCGCCGGCAATTCGGCGCCCTTCAGCATCACCGCGCGAGTGATGCGCAGAAAATGCGTCAGCGGAAAGATCTCGCCGAAGGTCTGCGCCCAGCCCGGCATGCCGCGATAGGGGAACATGAAGCCGGATAAAAGGATCGACGGCAGGAAGAAGAAGAAGGTCAGCTGCAGCGCCTGCATCTGCGTGCGGGCGATGGTCGAGATGGTGTAGCCAAGCAGCACCAGCGCCAGCACGAACACCAATACGGCTGTAAGCAGCAGCGACATCGAGCCGGTGAAAGGAATGGCGAACAGAAGCTTCGACGCCGCCAGCACGACGACCACCTGGACGCCGCCGACCACCAGATAGGGCAGCACCTTGCCCAGCATGATCTCGAACGGGCTGGACGGCATGGCGAGCAGGTTTTCCATAGTGCCGCGCTCGGTCTCGCGGGTCAGCGCGATCGAGGTCATCATCACCAGGGTCATCTGCAGGATGACGCCGAGCAGGCCGGGCACGATGTTGTATTGCGAGATGCCTTCCGGATTGTAGCGCTGGTGCACCACCACATCGAGCTGGCCCCTGGCGGCCTCACTCGCCGCCTCCTGCATCCCTTGCGCCCGAAGCAGCGCCTGGCTGGCCACTTTGCTTAGCGTCGAGATGGCGCCGCTGGCAGCGGCCGGGTCGGTGGCGTCGGCCTCGATGAGTATCTGCGGATTGTCGCCGCGCTCCACCCGGCGGCCGAAATCGGCCGGGATGGTGACGACGAAGGCGACATCGCCGCGCGCCATCAGGAATTCGGCAGCCTCGGCACTTTGCGCAACATGGTCGAAGCGGTAGTAGCCGGTCGTCTGCAGGGCCGCGACAATGGCGCGGGTGTAGGGGTCGTTGCTGGTCGCCACCAGTGCGGCAGGCAGGCTTTTGGGATCGTTGTTGATGGCGTAGCCGAACAGCACCAGCTGCAAAAGCGGCACGCCCAGCATCATGGCGAAGGTGATGCGGTCGCGCCGCATCTGGATGAATTCCTTGATCAGCAGCGCACCGAGCCTGGCGAAGGAGAAGACGCTGTTCATGCCATATTGTCCTTCGAGCCGGACATGAACTGAATGAAGACGTCCTCGAGGCTGGTCTCGCCGGGTTTTACGCTGACACCCTTGTGCTCCTTCTCGACATCGGCGAGCGCCTTTTCGAGCTTTGCCTTGTCGGAGCCGACGACATGCAGCGTCGCGCCGAACGGCGCCACCTGGTCGACGCCGGGCCGGTCCCTGAGTGCATCGGCGACCTGGTCGAGGCGCGGTCCCTGCAGCACGAAGGTGGTCAGACCGGCATTCGTCACCACCTCGTCCACCGTGCCGGTGGCCAGCATCTTGCCGTAGGAGATGTAGCTGATTCGGTGGCAGCGCTCGGCTTCGTCCATGTAGTGGGTGGACACCAGCACGGTCAGACCGCCGCTCGCCAGCCGGTGGATCTCGTCCCAGAATTCGCGCCGCGCCTTCGGATCGACGCCGGCGGTCGGCTCGTCGAGCAGCAGCAGCTTCGGCTTGTGCATGATGCAGGCGGCCAGTGCCAGCCGCTGCTTCCAGCCGCCCGACAGCGTGCCGGCGAGCTGGTTGCGGCGGCTCGTCAGGCTAAGCTCGTCCAGCGTTTTCGACACATGCTCCTCGACCGGCTTCAGCCGGTAGAGCCGCGCCACGAATTCGAGATTCTCGCCGATCGTCAAATCCTCGTAGAACGAGAATTTCTGCGTCATGTAGCCGACTTCGCGCTTGATGCGGAGCGACTCGGTGCGGATGTTGAAACCCAGCACCGTACCCTCGCCCTCGTCGGGCGTCAGCAGGCCGCACATGATGCGGATGGTCGTCGTCTTGCCGGACCCGTTGGGCCCGAGAAAGCCGACGATCTCGCCCTCGGCCACCGTCATCGTCACATGGTCGACGACAGTCTTGTCGCCGAAACGCTTGACCAGGCCATGAACGTCGATGGCGTTCATTTTGCGGAGGCCGCCAGCTCGACATCGACGATCTGTCCGGGCTGCAGCGCTTGCGCCTTGCCCTCAGGCCGCGCCTCGACGAGGTAGACCAGCTTCTGCCGGTTCTCGAGCGAGTAGATCACCGGCGGGGTGAATTCCGGGTCGGGCGAGACATAGCTGACGCGCGCCTTCACCTCCGGCCCGCAGCCGTCGCAATGGACGACAAGCAGCGTGCCGACTTTGATCGACGAGAACGCACTTTCCGGGACATAGACGCTGAGCTTCACCGCACCGTCCGGCAACATCGAAATGACAGGCGCGGTCGGACCAGCGGTGTCGCCGGGATTGCGGATGACGTCATTGATGCGGCCGGGCGAGGGTGCAGCCAGCACGCGCTTCGATAGCCGCCACTCAGCCTGTTCCAACGCCGACTGTGCCTGTTTGACCTGATTGTCTGCCGCCTTGATCGTTTCGGGACGCGCAGGCAGACCGCCGACGGCGAGGTTGGCCTGCGCCTGGCCGACCTGCGCATTGGCGGTCTCCAGCGTCGCGGCGGCGGTGTCGTAGTCGGCCTGCGTGCCGGCACCGCGCTTGAACAGGTCGGCGGCGCGGTCGTATTTGCGCTTGGCATCCGTCGCCTGGGCCTTGGCCATGTCGACCTCGGCCTTCAGCACCGCGATCTCTTCCGGCCGCTTGCCGATCTGCAGGTCGGCCAGCTGCGCCTGCGCCTGGGCGAGGGCCGCTTCAGCCTGGGCCACGGCGATTTTTGCGTCTGCGCTTTCCAGCGTCACCACCTGCGTGCCTGATACAACACGGTCGCCGCGCTTGACCGCCACGGTCTCGACCTGCGCCACTTCGATCGGCGCCAGCAAGACATAGTCGCCCTCGACATAGCCGACGGCAAGCGGCGCTGCCGGCGCGCAGGCGCCGAACAGCTTGGCCGCGAGAGGCAGGGAACAGAGAAAACTCATCGCTTGCCCTCCTTGCGGGCGACCGGATTGCGGGCCGCCAGTATGGCGCCAAGATTGCCCGTGACAGCCGCCACCACTTTAACGGCCTCGGTGTTGCCGATCTCGCGCCAGCCCATACGACGCATCACTGCTTCGCGGCCGATGCGGAAATAGATGACCTGGCCGATCAGCGTGAAGACCACGAGCTTGGTGGCCTCGCTTTCGGCCGGCTCGCCCGTCGCCTGTTCCCAGATCTGGCAGAGGCGGCGATGCGTCGGTTCGAACACCCCGTCATAGATACGGTCGAGGGCGGCCGTCGGATGCGACAACTCTCTAAGTACGAATTGTACGATCTCGCCCGCCTCCGGCCGGGCGACGATAAATCCTACCATCCGCTCCAATGCGGTCGAGAGCTGCGCCCGCGCCGTCTCTGAACTGGCTTGACCTTGCAGCAGCGTGCCGCCGAGCGCCTGGCCGGCAACCGACTGGATGGTCTCGACGATGTGGTCGGCGGCGGCCCCGCGGAGCCCTTCCTTGCCGCCGAAATGATAGGCGATGGAGCCGATGTTGGCCTTCGCCTCCGCCGCGATCTCGCGCGTCGAGGTGCCGTCGAAGCCCTGCCGCCCGAACAGTTTGAGCGCGGCCAGCACCAGTGCGGCGCGCGTCTGCTCGGCGGGCGATGTCTCCTGGCGGGGCATTTTGTCGGGCGCGGATTTGATCATGTCGGCCTGTTTAATCAATCGATTGATTAAAGTCAAATTGATTGCCTACGGCCGCTTGCCATGTCGGGCCGCAGACGCTTTAGTGCGCGGCCATGGGCAAGGAAGTCGAACGCAAGTTCCTGGTCTCCACCGCCGAATGGCTAGAAATGGCCGAGGCGAATATACGCATTCGCCAGTTCTACCTTGCCGCAGCACCTGGCCGCACCGTGCGCGTGCGCATCAGCGACGGCAGTTCGGCGAAGCTGACGCTCAAATTCGGCAGCAAGATCCGCGAGCGTGACGAATACGAATATGAAATTCCACTGGCGGACGCAGAGGAGATGCTGGCCTTCGCCATCGGACATGTCATCGAGAAGACACGCCACCATGTTAGGCATCGCGGCTATCTCTACGAAGTCGATGTTTTCGGCGGGATTCTAGCCGGCCTTGTGGTGGCCGAACTGGAGACGCCGGAGGATGTACCTGACGAAATGCTGCCTGATTGGCTCGGCCGCGAAGTGACCGGCGAGCAGAGATTTTACAACGCGTCGCTCGCCCTAGAGCCGGATGATTTTAGGTCGGGTCGACCTAAAATCGGAATCCGGCTCTAAATCAAAAGAGATGGACCATGATGTCGTCCGAAAACCGCTTCACACTTTTCGGCATCATGCTCTAGGGGGATTCCGGAGATCGCCGCATGAGCTTTCGCATCGATCCGCGCCTGCCGCTGACCGGCGAGGTCAGGCGTATCCTTGGCGAGGAGATCGGCAAGGCGCTTGCCCATCTGGCCGTCGCGCGCGACCAGCCGGAGCAGGCATTGCACAAATGCCGCAAGCGGCTGAAGAGCGCGCGCGCCTTGCTGCGGCTGGTCCGTTCCGGAAATGAAACATTCTGTCGGACTGAGAACCAATGCTACCGTCAGGTGGCGGCGCTGCTTGCCGGGCCGCGCGAGGCGACCGCGCTGGTCGAGACCGTCGACCGGCTGGCAGCCGCCTTTCCCGAGCAGGTTGCCGGCGGCGGCCTCGACAGCGTGCGCGACCGGCTGATTGCCCGCCAGCATGAAATGCATGCCGGCGCCGGCCTCGACGCCGCCATAGGCGCGGCCACCGCCGCCTGCGAGGAAGGCCTCATCAGGATAGAGCGGCTGCTGCTCCCCGATCTGCCTGAGCATGCAGCCGATGTGGTTGCGGAAGGCGCTCGCAAGACCTTGCGCCGTGCCAGGAAGGCGCTGGACCGGGCGGGATCGCGCGGCGAAGCAGAGGATTTCCACGATCTGCGCAAGGCTGCCAAGACCCACTCGATGCATTTGTCGCTGCTCGGCCGGCTGTGGCCGACGCCGATCAAGGTGCTGCGCAAGGCAGTTGATGAACTTGGCGAAAAACTCGGCGAACTGCACGACGTCTTCGTCATGCGCGTGTTGCTCGAGGCCGACGGTGAGCCGCTCGGCGATGCGCAGGACACAAGGCTTCTTGGCAAGCTTTTGAAGCGCTCGGAAAAAAGCCTGAAGAAGAGCTGCCTCGCCGGAGCGGCCGAGCTGTTCGGCGACAGCCCCAAGCGCTTGACGAAGAAACTCGCGCGCAATGCGCGCGACGACCTCGCCGGCCCGGCATTGTCGAAAGAGGTCCCGGTCGGTTGATCATGGCCGAGGACGTCACCTCGTGCTAGTCACACTTTGCCATGACCGCGCCGCGCGACACGCTTCTCGACCGACTTGGCCGCTGGCTTGCCGGCCGGCTGCAGGACGAATCCTCCGGCTATGAGCCCTACACGCCGTCCGACGCCGAGACGTTGCGGCGCACGCTCGAGCCCGGCGACATCCTGCTCATCGAAGGCAACCAGAAGATCTCGGCGGCGATCAAATACCTGACCCAGTCGACCTGGTCGCATGCGGCCTTCTATATCGGCGATGCCTTGTCCGAGCCGGAGGACGGATCGGAACGGCGTCGGCTGATCGAAGTCACGCTCGGCGAAGGCTGTGTCGCCGTGCCGCTGTCGCGCTACCGCGCCTACAACACCCGTATCTGCCGGGCGAGCGGGCTGACCCCGGAAGACCGCGACCATGTCGTCGCCTTCATGATCGGCAAGCTCGGCCTGAAATACGATCTCAAGAACATTTTCGACATGCTGCGCTTTTTCCTGCCGACGCCGCCGGTGCCGGTGCGCTGGCGCCGCCGCATGCTGGCTTTCGGCTCCGGCGACCCGACGCGCGCCATCTGCTCGACCCTGATCGCCGAAGCCTATGGCGAGATCCGCTATCCGATAATGCCCGAGATCACCCGCGCGCCCGGGCGCGCCTCGGCGCAGTCGAACTATTCGCGCCGCGAAATCCTGCACATCCGCCACTACTCGCTCTACACGCCGCGCGACTTCGACCTGTCGCCATTCTTCCGCATCGTCAAACCGACGCTGGAATATGGTTTCGACTACCGGGCGGTGACCTGGGAGGACAAGGCAGGCACCGACGCCGCAGCCGCGAAGGCTGGCGCAATCGCCTCAGGCACGTGATGGCTTCGGCCTGAGTCATGAGGTGCAGGCGTCTCACATGGCGGCTGCATCACGCCGAAACCGCAATAGCGCCCTGGTTTTCGGCCCTGTGTTCGACCCAGACATGGACCGGTTCGTCCCGGCCGCGGATGCTAACCGGTCCATGATCGCGCGCATTCAACCGTGTCGTTGGCGATTCCGCCTTCGCGGCCTCAATCAGTCGTGACCCAAAGCAAATATTCGCCTGAAGTTCCCGGCAGAGCGCCTGCAAACGGCTGGCGACGTTGACGGTGTCGCCCACCACCGCGAAGGACAGGTTGCGCTCGCTGCCGACCGCGCCGAGGACGACGGCGCCATATTGTGCACCGATCCGAACGTCCAGCGGCGGATATCCCCTGGACACACGCTGGACATTCCAGTCTTCGATAGCGGCGATCATCGCTTCAGCGCACCGGATGGCCCGGGTTGCGTCGTCATGGCTGGCTTGCGGAACCCCGAAGGTCGCCATGATGCAATCGCCGATATAGTTGTCGACGGTGCCATGGTGGTCGAAAACGACCTGCTCCATGCGACGGTGGAACTGACGCAGTAGTTCGAACACTGCTTCGGCCGGATGATCCTCGGAATAGTGTGTGAAGCCGACGATGTCGGCGAACAGCACCGCGATATCCTGCCGGCGGACCGGACCGAAGGGCTCGTCATCCGAGGCGAGCTGGTCGACGACATTGGGCGAAAAATGCCGGGCGAGATTGGCGCGGGCGCGCTCTGCCTTGACATAGTCTTCCGACAGATGCCGGGAACGGGAGACGACCAGCGCCATGATCGCGCCGATAATCAGGACAACCAACACATTGGTCGCCTGCGCGAACGTATCGACGAAATTGGGGTTGAGATAGAGATTCAGTCGCTCTGTCATCGGCAGCGAATAGAGGTTCGTTGCCGGAATGACGGTTCCCGCATGCAAAACCACCCATCCCACCCCGATCGTCCACGTCAAGGCCGCGAGCGCGCCGAGATAGAGCGCCAATCGTGTCGAAAGGGTCAGCGCGCCAAGGCATACGAAAATCAGCAGGAATTTGAAGCTGCCCTCGCGCAGTTGCATGGCGGCCGGCGCGACCTCGAGGGAAAACGGGTTGGGCGTTACCAGCAGAACGGTCAACAGAATGATGTCCAGCGTACCGACGAGGTAACCGATCCACCATGGCGCGTTGCGGCGGCGCGCAAAGCGAAACTGGATCAGGCCGACGAGTTGGAACAGCGCGAGGCCCGCCAGCACGAAGAGCAGCGAGGCATCCCAGCGGCTGATCAAGGAAAAGAAGCAGGAGATCACGGCGAGCGATGCCGTGCGCGCCCAGAACTGCAATGCAGCACCCTGGCGTTCTGCGCGCTCCCGCAAATTTTTCAGGCGCGAATAGCGGCGAAGTTCAAGTGTTGGCGCGGTCGGCATAGGATCACTTCGATTTTGCGGGGACGGTCACGCATCCGGCGAACCCGCCCCGTACAGACTGGCAAATCAGCGCGCGAACTCTATCATGGTTTCGTTTTTGAAACGCGGCTGGCGCGTCAAGCCGGCAACGGGCGGCGTCCCTTTGCCGGAGCGGTGGGCCGGTCGGACGCACCGGCATCCCTGGGGTGCGGGCCGATCGGCATGATCGCCGGAAACGGGGTTGCGCCAAAAGCAAACGTCCATTTGTAGCCGGTCAGCCCGTCTTCCGGCGTCGTGTGCTGGTCGTGATGGGCGAGCAGTTTGGCGCGCTCGGCCAGTTCCTCCGCCTCGCGCTTCACCATCTCCGCCGTCTCCGGCCGCATCCGCCTGGAGAAAGAGACGAAGGTCGCTTCCCGCTCCAGATGGGTGATCGCCCAGCCGATGAAATTCTTGTTTGTCATCTCGAATAGCGGCCTGAGCGGCCCTTCGAAATTCCACTGGATCGGTGTGTCGACCAGCAGCCGTGCCGACAGCCCGCTGCCCAGCGCAATGAGGCCGAGCGCTTCGAGATCGCGCAGGTAGAGGAACATCGACGCTTCGCTCAAGCCCTGCGAGCGCATGACGCCCTCGGGCGTGAATTTCTCCGATAGCATGACGAAGATGAACAGCAACGCCGGCCGTCCGGCAAGCTTGCGCTCGACCTCCGGCGCGATGCGGTTGACCGGTCCCGGCCCCCGGTTCATCGATCCGAGCACGTTTTCCAGCTCGACGCCGGCGGCGGCGCAGATCCCGACGAGACGGTCGAGCTTGCAGTTGCGCTCGTGAAAGATGCGCTTCACCGTCGGCTCGGAAACGCCCATCCGCCCGGCTAGCTCACGATAAGTGACGCCCTTGGCCTTCAGGGTCCGCTTCAGCGCCTCGAAGATCAGGCCGTTCATGGAATGCACCTCTTTTGCGCCATTTCGTATCGGCTTCCGATACTAGCTCCAATTGCCCTTCCGGAAAAGTATCGAAAACTCTAGCTCTCCGCCATCCATCACAGGAGACCTGACCATGAAAACCCTCATCCCCTCCATTTGTCTCGCCGCCTTCGTTATCGCGCTCGTGCCTGCGGCCGAAGCCGCCGAACTCTGGCGCGCCTCGGGCTTCGAGCAACCCGAATCGGCGCTGTTCGATGCCGCCAACAATCGCATCATCGTCTCCAACATCGTCGGCAATCCCGGGGAGGCCGACGGCAACGGCTATCTCTCGGTGCTGTCGCTGGACGGCAAGGTCGTTAGCCGGCACTGGACCGCCGGCATGGATGCACCGAAGGGCTCGGCGATCTCTGGCGGCAAGCTCTACGTCGCCGACATCACCAAGGTGCGCATCGTCGATCTCGCCAGCGGCAAGCTCATCTCGACGATCGATGTGCCCGGCGCCGTTTTCCTCAATGACGTCACATCGGACAGTTCGGGCAAGGTTTATGTCACCGACATGCTGGCCGATGCGATCTACCGCATTGACGGCGACAAGCCGGAACTGTTCGTGAAGGATGCGAAGCTCGCCGCACCCAACGGCATCTTTGCCGATCGCGATCGGCTGATCGTGGCGTCCTGGGGCAAGGGCATCAAGCCGGACTTCAGCACTGCCGCGCCCGGGGGCCTGCTGTCGGTCGATCTCGCGACGAAAGCCGTGACGCCGCTGCCTGGCGCACAAAACTTTGCCGACCTCGACGGCGTCGTCGCCATCGGCGACAGCATCTACGCCACCGCCTTCATGACCGGCACGCTCTATCGGTACAAAGTCGGCGAGGCGCGGGAGGCTGTAGAGCAGTTCAAGCCGGGCAGCGCCGATATCGGCACAGACGGCACGCAGATTTTCGTGCCGCTGATGAACGAGAGCGAGATCGCGGTGCTGAGCCTGGACTGACGGCGCACATTTGCCGGCTCAGCCAACGGGCGCGGTTTTGAGTTGCGCCCGCGCATCCTTGATCGAAGCGGCAAAGGTCACCAGCGGCCGCTTGACGCCGTGGTTGATCAGCATGCGCCGCGTCTGCGGCGAGGCGCCGGCGATGATGAAACGCACGCCTGCGCGTTTCGCCTTGTGCGCCGCGCCCTCGATGACATTGGCCGCGGTGGAATCGAAGAAGGGCACCGCCGAACAATCGAGGATGAAGTTCTTGCGCTGGTCGGCGATGCGGTCGAGCACCGTGCCGACAGTCGAGGCGGCGCCGAAGAAGAAGGCGCCGGAGATGCGATAGACGACGGTGTCGGCGTCGCTTGCCTCGCTTGCATCGTAGGCGCGGCCGCTGCTGTCGGCGACATCGTCCTGCACCAGCGGCAAATCCGCCTCCACGGCGATCGACTTGGCCATGCGGTCGATGAACAGGATCGAGCCTAGCGCGAAGCCGACGACGATGCCTTCGGTGAGGTCGCGGAAGACGACGATCAGGAAGGTTGCCATCAGCACCAGCGCGTCGCCGCGCGAAGCGCGCAGCAATGTGGCGAAGGCCTGCTTCTCGAACATGTTCCAGCAGACAACCGCTAGCACCCCGGCAAGGGCGGCAAGCGGGATGTAGCTCGCCAGCGGTGCGGCCTCCAGCATGAAGACCAGCAGAAAAAGCGAATGCAGCATGCCGGAAACCGGCCCATGCGCGCCGGCCCGCACATTGGTGGCGGTGCGGGCGATGGTGCCGGTGGTGCAGATGCCACCGAACAGGGCAGACGCGATGTTGGCAAAGCCTTGCGCGACAAGCTCGCAATTGGAACGGTGCCGCCGCCCGGTCATGCCGTCGGCGACCACGGCCGACAGCAGCGATTCGATGGCGCCGAGCAGCGCAAAAGCCACCGCATCCGGCAGCACCGCAATCGCCTTGTCGAGGTTGAGTCCCGGCAGTGCCGGCAACGGCAGGCTGCGCGGAATGCCGCCATAGCGCGTGCCGATCGTTTCCGCCGGCAGCGAAAGCAGCGCCACGACAAGGGAGGCCAGTCCGACGGCGATCAGCATGCCCGGCCAGCCGGGCCGCCAGCGCTTCACCCCCACGATGGTGGCGATGGTCAACGCCGCCACCAGCGTCGCCGAGATGTTGAGCGTGCCGGCCGCGTGGCCGATCGCCATCAGTTTCGGCAGCAGCGGCCCGGGCTCCGGCCCGGCAAGCCTCAGCCCGAACAGTTCGACGATCTGGCCGGAGAAGATGATGATCGAGATGCCGGCGGTGAAGCCGACCGTCACCGGGTAAGGGATGAATTTGATATAGGTTCCGAGCCGGAGATAGCCGATGGCGAGCAGGAAGATGCCGGCCATCATCGTCGCCAGCAGCAGTCCGTCGACGCCTTCGCGCTGCACCGTCGCCGCCACCAGCACGATGAAGGCGCCGGCCGGGCCGCCGATCTGGAAGCGGCTGCCGCCGAGCGCCGAGACGATGAAGCCGCCGACAATGGCCGTGAACAGGCCGCGCTCCGGCGTCACGCCCGAAGCAATCGCAATCGCCATCGACAGCGGCAACGCGACAATGGCGACGGTCAGCCCGGCCATGAAGTCGGCCTTGAACTGCGGCAGGCGGTAACCTTCGCGCCAGACCGTCACCAGCTTGGGCGTGAACAGCTCTGAAAATGTCGGCTTTGCCGACTTCTGGGCCGGTTGATGCACTGCCCGCCGGATCTGATCCATGGACTGCCTTCCGCTTGCGTGAAGGCGGCGGGATCGTCGGCAGGACTGTCGGCGGTCGCCGTCGCGACTATATGCCGGCTCAGCCTTGCGGGTTCGGCGGCGCGACCGGCTTGAGGCGCACGCCCCGGCCGCCGCGCTCGCTGGTCTGGTTCTCGCCGATGAGCTCCACCCCGGCCTCGTCGAGAGCCTGGACAACCTTCATCAGCGTATCGACCACACCCCTGACCACGCCGTCACTCGCTTCCATGCGCTGGATTGTCGGAAGCGAAACGCCGGCACGCTCGGCGAGTGTCTTCTGATCGATGCCGGCCAGCGCCCTCGCGGCGCGCATCTGCGCGGCAGTGATCATCGGTCGGAACCCCCGTCTGAGTCTGCGGAGACGACGTGTAATACAATCATAGTGATGTTTCAACCATCATAAAGCATACATGAAACATGATCTCTCCACAAAGCCGGATGGCGGGATACGGGATGAGCATGCTACGCTAACCGCCTTGGCTCTTATTGGCGGGGAAATATCAGTTGAAGATTTTCAGGACCTTGACGACGTCGGCAGCCTTGCTGTCGGCGGTTTTTCTGCTGGCAGGCTGCGGACACGGGCTGATCAACCGGCTGATTTGAATGTCGCTCCGGATCGTCAGTCTTCGGGCTCGTTGCCATCGGCCACCGCCTTGTTCCGCTGCAGCATTCGCGCCGCCAGCCAGCACAGCGTCGCCCAGGTGAAGCCGGCGCACCATCCCGCCAGCACGTCGGAAGGCCAGTGGACGCCGAGATAGACGCGGCTGACGCCGACCAGCAGCGTTACCAGCACCGCCAGGCTGAGGACATAGATTTTCGTCGTTCGTCCCGGCAGGAAGCGCGCTGCCAGCGAGCCCAGCGTGAGATAGGTCACCGCCGACAGCATGGCGTGGCCGCTGGGAAACGACAGCGACGTCTCGTTGGCCAGGTGCGAGACAAGATCGGGGCGCGGCCGGTCGATGCCGGCCTTGAGCAAGGTCGACAGCAGCTGCCCGCCGGCCACCGCGACAAAGATCAGCAGCGCCGTCCTCGGCCTGCGGATCAGCAGGAGGTAGACGATCACCGCCGTTACGATCAGCACCAGCACGCTGGAGCTGCCGAGGCTGGTGATGTCGCGCATCGCGCCTTCCAGCCATGCCGGGCCGACGGGAACATCCGGCTGACCCACTTTTCGGAAAGCGAGCAGGATCTCAGTATCGAAAGCGTGCGGCGTGGTGGCCCGCGCCACCTCCATCAGTTCCTCGAAGCCCCACAGCCCGGCGGCTATCACCAGCCCGGCCAGCAGCACCGGAAATTCAAGCCAGTTGGTGAACGCACGCGGAGTCTTCATCGGATTACAGTCGCCCCTGCAGGTAAGGCCCGAGCGAGATCAGCACCACCGCCGCGATGGCCAGCACGATGCCGGTCGCCTGCAAGGCATTGACGCGTTCGCCGAAGAACACCAGCGCCACCACATTGACCGCCACCAGCTGGATCACCGCCGACAGGCTGAACGACACCGACATGCCGAACTCACGAACCAGCCGCAGCATCATCAGATTGCCCGCCGTATAGAGCGCCAGTGTCAGCACGATCTTGCCAAGGCTTGGCGCCAGCCCCCATTGCTTGGCCGCGATTGCCGCCAGCAGGAAGATCACCGTCGAAACGACGAGCTGCGCCAGTCCCCAGAAACTCACTTTTGTGCCTCGCTGTCGTTTGTGGCAGCCCTTGTTTCGCAAGCGCGCCGACACGTCAAGCAGACTGCGGCGAGACAGGCCCGACGATGACGAGAGGTGGCTGAATGAATGGCAGCACGATCGCGGTCTGATTGCAACGCTCGGGCCGGATTAACGCAAACCCAGGCAGCTGCCCACCCAAGCCCCGGAAAAGAATGGACATTTAAACATGGCGCCCTACCTCTTCTGGAGGAGAGTGCCATGCCAAAGTCCGTCTATGACCGTGGCCTGCTGAAACCCGACGACATCGCCAGGCTGCAACGCGTGTTCGACGAAGCCTGCCGCAGGCGCGACGTGCATCCCGATTCGGCGGAGGCGCGGGAGATCGCGCTGAACCTGCTTGCGCTGCACAATGCCGGGATGGTCGAGGAAGATATGCTTATGGAAACCGTGGGTTTCCGCAGGTTGGAGCCGAAATCAGCCTGAGGCCCGCAAGGCGGCCTATCCGGCGCGCTGCACGACGGCCACATTCATCTCTGCCCTCAGCCTGAAGCCGATGGACTCGTACAACCGGACCGCGCCGGCATTGCTGGCATAGGCATGCAGGTAGGGAACTTCGCCGCGCGCAAAAATTCGGTTGGCCACGAACACCGACAGCAGCCGGCCGAGGCCGCTGCCGCGAAATTCGGGATGCGAGCAGACGCCGCTGAGTTCGCTGTAGCCGGGCTGCTTCATGCGCTCGCCGGCCATCGCCGCCAGCCGGCCGTCGATCTTCACGCCCCAGAACTCGCCGAGGCTCAGCGCCTTGAGCGTGAACGGGCCGGGCCTGGTCAGTGACGCCAAAGCGAGCATCCCGGCCGCGTCGTCCTGCATCAGCTGCTGCACACGCTCGTCCGACACGGAAGGCAATGGCGCCTCGGCAACCATCTGAACGCCGAAGGCGGTCACGGTCGCGGTCAGTTCCGGCGGCAAGGCAATGGGGTCCGCCTGGAGCATGAACACGCTCTCACCTGCAGGAATGAGGCTTGCGAGCGCCTGCAGGCTCTCAGCGTCGTCTGCCCCGGAAGCCGCGAAGGGGACGATCGAGGAGGGATAGCGCCTGGCGAGCCTGTCGCCATACGCAAAGATCCGATGCCGCGTGTCGAGCGCGCTCCAGACCGGACGATCGAGGACATGGCTCATGGCGCGACATCCTGTTTCACACGACGGTCGAGCGGGGCCGCCGCCAGGCCGTCCTCTATTGCCGAGAGTTGTTCGAGAAGCGGCCCTGCAAGGCCTTTGCACAAGTCGGCAACGGCGTTCTCGATGCGCGGCCAAACGTCCCGCTTCGCCCTGTCGACCAGGCGCTGGCCGTTCGCGGTCAGCGAGATCATCCTGCGGCGCTGGTCGTCGTTCGATGGCGCGGCCTCGACCAGCCCCCACTCGGCCAGCAGCGCCACGCTGCGCGTCACCCCCGGCTGGGTGATCCCCAGTGACTGCGCCAGCTCGCCGACAGGCAGCGGCCCGAGCCGGTCGAGCGCGGCCAGCAGAGGATACTGGCTGGACTGCACCGGCACCTCCAGCCCATCGAGCATGCGCTGCGTATCGGCCTGCAACTGCTCGCCGATAACCGCGCGCGCGGGCAAAATCCTCGAGATAACCGACGATGGCATCCTTGCCAGGGAAGGCGGCGGTGCGCGGCGGATAGGAAAGGCCAGGTAACGCCGACAGCGCGCGATGGGTGTTCAGCGACAGTTTTTCGTGCCGCCGCCGCCATGGTTCGGCCAGCCGCTGCTCCTTTTCGAGCAAGACGGCCGCCACGCCGAGCCGGTCAAGCGCGGCGGCGGCGGCCAGTCCCGCCGCTCCGGCGCCGATGACGATCACCGCCTCGCCTGAGCCTTTCGGCCCGGGTACGATAGGCATCGTTTCGCTTGTCGTAGCCGCCATTCGGTCGAGATTTCCTTTCAGGTGCGCCATGGGGACCCGTCCTATATGGCACGTCCCATATGGCACAGGGGCGATATGATCGATAATGAGGTCGCGTCAATGCGACTGATTCGAGGCCTTGGGGGCAAGCCTCTGTTTATCATCGGCACGCGGAAGTTCGACCATGCCCTCCTTGCGTATCTTTCTCGACAGACTGCTGGAGGGCGCCGCGGCCAAGGTGCCGCGCCAGGATTTTTCGCATGTCGAGCGGCTGGCGCTTGTCCGCCGCCACGGCGACTTCTCGCTGGCCTATTCGACCGCCGTGCAGCAAAAATTGTCCTATTTCGGCGACGCCGACGGCTACATCGCCTTCGGCACCAAGATGAAGCACCATTTCGCGCTCGGTGACCCGGTGGCCCATCCGGCCGATCGGCCCGACTATATCAGGCGCTTTGTCGAAGCCGCCGACAGCCCGTGGTTCGTGCAGATCGGCGAACCGACGGCCCGCGTGCTGGCCGGGCTCGGCTACCAGGTCAACCGTCTCGGCGTCGACACGCGGCTGGAAGTGCCGGCTCACGATTTTTCCGGCAAGCGCAACGAAACCGTGCGCTATTCCGAACGCTGGCTCTTGAAGAAGGGGTTTTCCTTTGGGGAAGGAGCGGTCTATCTCGACGAGGTCCAGCGCCTGTCGCAGAACTGGCGGGCCGACCGCATCGTCAAGCGCTGGGAGATGGCGTTCCTCAACCGGCCCTTTGCCGATCATCTCGGCATCGATATGCGCCGTTTCGTGCTCTACAGCCCGGAAGGCGAGCTCGTCGCCCTGCTCGATTTCGATCCGATGTTCAGCGGTGGCAAGGTGATCGGCTACACCACCTCGTTCAAGCGCAAGCACATCGATGCCTCGCCGCATGCCGAAATCGGGCTGACCAAATTCGCCGTCGACCGGTTTCGCAATGAGGGCATTTCGGTCGTCACGCTCGGCCTGTCGCCGATGCTCGAGGTCGGAGCCAACGGCTTTGCCGAATCGAGCTTCTGGCGCAACGCCTTCGCGCGGGCCTATGAGTCGCCCTGGGTCAACCGCAGCAAGTTCAACCTCAAGGGCCAGGCGGCGTTCAAGCGCCGCTTCCACGGCATCGAGGAACCGACCTACATCGCCTTCCGCCAAGGCAGGCTGATCGAGATGCTGGGGTTGCTGCGCCTCATCAAGGCGATCTAGCAAGAAAACGCGACGCGCTTTAGAGCGGCAGGGTCAGTTGCGCAGCCGGTAGCCGGTGCGGAAGATCCAGGCGACGATGGCGATGCAGATGGCGAGGAACACCATCGTCATGCTCAGGCTGACGGCGACCGAGACATCGGACTTGCCGTAAAAGCTCCAGCGGAAACCGCTGATCAGGTAGACGACCGGGTTGAACAGCGTCACCGTGCGCCAGGTCTCGGGCAGCATGTTGATCGAATAGAAGCTGCCGCCGAGGAAGGTCAGCGGCGTGATGATCAACAGCGGCACCAGCTGCAATTGCTCGAAGCTTTTCGCCCAGATGCCGATGATGAAGCCGAACAAGCTGAAGGTCACCGCCGTCAAGACAAGGAAGGCCAGCATCCAGAACGGATGCTGGATGGTGAGCGGCACGAACAGCGAGGCCGTCGCCAGGATGATCAGGCCGAGGATGATCGACTTGGTCGCGGCGCCGCCGACATAGGCGATGACGATCTCCAGATACGACACCGGCGCCGACAAGAGCTCGTAGATGGAGCCGACGAATTTCGGGAAATAGATGGCAAAGGAGGCGTTGGAGATCGACTGCGTCAACAGTGAGAGCATGATCAGCCCCGGCACGATGAAGGCGCCGTAGCTGATGCCGTCGATCTCGGTGATGCGCGAGCCGATGGCCGAGCCGAAGACGACGAAATAAAGCGATGTCGAGATCACGGGCGAGACGATGCTCTGCAGCACGGTGCGGAACGCACGCGCCATCTCGACCCGGTAGATCGCCCATACTGCTCGCCAATTCATGGCTCTTGCCTCAACAGATTGACGAAGATCTCCTCGAGCGAGCTGTTTTGCGTGTCCATGTCGCGGAACTGGATGCCGGCCGTCTCGAGTTCGCGCAGCAGCGATGCGACGCCGGGGCGTTCGCTCTGGTTGTCATAGGTGTAGGTCAGCTGTGTGCCATCGCCCGACAGCTCCAAGGCGTAGTGCGAGAATGCATCGGGAATGGCGGTGAGCGGGTTGCGCAATTCGACGATCAGGCGCTTGCGGCCGAGCTTGCGCATCAGTTCGGCCTTGCCCTCCACCAGGATGATCTCGCCGCGGTTGATGACGCCGACCCGGTCGGCCATCGCCTCGGCCTCTTCGATATAGTGCGTGGTGAGGATGATGGTGACGCCGTCGTCGCGCAGCCGTCGCACCATCGCCCACATGTCCTGGCGCAGTTCGACGTCGACGCCGGCCGTGGGTTCGTCGAGGAACAGGATGCGCGGCTCATGCGAGAGCGCCTTTGCAATCATCAGCCGCCGCTTCATGCCGCCCGACAGCGTGATCGCCTTGGCGTCCTTCTTGTCCCACAACGACAGGTCGCGCAGCACCTTTTCGACGAAGCCCGGATTGGGCGCCTTGCCAAACAGGCCGCGGCTGTAGGTGACGGTTGCCCAGACGCTCTCGAACGCATCGATGGTCAGCTCCTGCGGCACCAGCCCGATCAGGCTGCGCGCGGCGCGGTAGTCTCGGTTGATGTCGTGGCCGTCGACGGTCACCGTTCCCGACGAACGGTTGACGATGCCGCAGACGATCGAGATGAGCGTCGTCTTGCCGGCGCCGTTCGGCCCCAGCAGCGCGAAAATCTCGCCGCGTTCGATGTCGAGGTTGATTTCCTTCAGCGCCTTGAAGCCGGTGGCGTAGGTCTTGGTGACCCCGGAAATCGAAATGATGGAAGGCAAATTCGTGGAAGACATGAGGCCGAAAACGACTGTTTGAAAGAGGCGGGGATTATTATTGCGCTGAATGTCGGTGCGCAGGCTCGGAAGTCAATGCCGCTGCTGACAATTGTGGACAAACGTTCCCCTTTGCCGTTTCGTTTCAAGAGTGCTGCGGGGCACTGACGGATTGATCCCATCTGCTGCGACAACGCGCCCCGCGTGACGCCAAGCCGCTTTGACCGGGCCGCATCCGCCGCCTATTCTGCGCCAACAAACAGCAGCCGGAGCCCGCATGGACCCGCTCATCCTGTCGCGAATGCAGTTCGGGGCGAATATCTCGTTCCACATCCTGTTTCCGACCATCACGATTGCGCTTGGCTGGGTGCTGCTGTTCTTCAAGCTCCGCTACAACGCCACCAATGATTCCGCCTGGATGCGCGCCTATTTCACCTGGGTGAAAGTGTTCGCGCTGTCCTTCGCCATGGGCGTGGTCTCCGGCGTCACCATGAGCTTCCAGTTCGGCACCAACTGGCCGGGCTATATGGAAAAGGTCGGCAACATCGCCGGGCCGCTGCTTGCCTACGAGATCCTCACCGCCTTCTTCCTCGAAGCGGCCTTCCTCGGCATCATGCTGTTCGGCTTCCGCCGCGTCTCCAACCGCGTCCACACGCTGGCGACGGTATTGGTCGCCGGCGGCACCACGCTGTCGGCCTTCTGGATCATCGCGCTGAACTCCTGGATGCAGACGCCGGCCGGCTTCGAGATGATCGACGGCAAGGCGCATCCCGTCGACTGGTGGGCGATCGTCTTCAACCCGTCCATGCCCTACCGTCTGACGCATATGCTGCTTGCCTCCGGCCTGACGGTGTCGTTCCTGATCGCCGGCCTGTCGGCGCTGCGCTACCTCACCGGCGACCGGTCGGAATCGATGTGGAAGGCGCTGCGCACCGGCGTCTTCACCGCCGCCATCCTAATCCCGATCCAGATCTTCGCCGGCGACCAGCACGGGCTGAACACGCTGGAGCACCAGCCGCAGAAGATCGCCGCCATGGAGGCCAACTGGAACACCGGCCCCAACGTGCCGCTGGTGCTGTTTGCGCTGCCCGACGAGGCGGCGAAGGAAAACAAATTCGAGATCGCCATTCCCGACGGCGCCAGCCTGGTGTTGCGCCATTCCACCAGCGGTATCGTGCCGGGGCTCAACGACTATCCCGGCCTGCATCCGCCGGTCTTCCCGGTGTTCTGGGGCTTCCGCATCATGGTCGGCACCGGCATTTTGATGCTCATCGTCTCGTGGTCGGCGACCTTCTTCCTCAAGCGCCGCCACAGCCTGCCCAAGCCGCTGGCCATGCTGATGGTGCCGATGGCGCTGTCGGGCTGGCTGGCGACGCTCGCCGGCTGGTACACCACCGAAATCGGCCGCCAGCCCTGGCTGGTGACGGGCGTCTTGAAGACGGTGGACGCCGTCGGCCCGGTCGCCGGCAGCCATGTCGCGCTGACGCTGGCCATCTATCTCATCCTCTATGTGCTTTTGCTGATCGCCTATCTCGGCGTGCTGGTGCACCTGGCGCTGAAGGCCGCCAAGGACGGCGACACCTCGCCTCTGCCGGGCGTCATGAAGACGGCCATGTCGCAACCGGCCGCAGCGGAGTGAGGAATGGTCCGCGTAGCGGACGAAAAGCCAACGATTTGGCTTTTCGAATGACGAACGCCCGGAGCACTAGCGAAGGGCAGAACCGTTGATGAGAGGGATGACAGACCGATGAGCTTCGACTGGCCAACCGCGCTGCCCCTGATCTTCGCCGGCCTGATGGGCCTCGCCATCCTGATCTACGTCATTCTCGACGGTTTCGATCTCGGCATCGGCATCCTGTTCTCGGTCGCCGAAGATGCCGAGCAGGACACCATGATCGCGGCAATAGGCCCGTTCTGGGATGCCAACGAGACCTGGCTGGTGCTGGCCGTCGGCCTGCTCCTGGTCGCCTTTCCGCTGGCGCATGGCGTCATCCTCACCGCGCTCTACATTCCGGTCTTCGTGCTTTTGGTTGGCCTCATCCTGCGCGGCGTCGCCTTTGATTTCCGCGCCAAGGTGCCGGCCGGCAAGAAGCATCGCTGGAACCGCATTTTCTTCCTCGGTTCCGTCATCGCCTCGCTGGCGCAAGGCTATATGCTCGGCGTCTATGTGCTCGGCCTCGATGTCGGTTTTGGCGGCATCGCTTTCGGGGCGCTGGTGGCGCTCTGCCTGTCCGCGGCCTATGCAGCGATGGGCGCGGCCTGGGTCATCTACAAGACCGAGGGCGAATTGCAGAGGAAGGCGGTGGCCTGGCTGCGCACGGCCCTGGTGCTGACCGCGCTCGGCATGGCGGCGGTGTCGCTGGCGACCCCATTCGCCAGTCCGCGTATCTTCGCCAAATGGTTCGTCTGGCCCGAAATGCTCTATCTGTCGCCGCTGCCGATCCTGTCGGCGCTGCTGTTCCTGTGGCTGTGGCGGCAGACCTTCCATCTGCCCAAGCCCGACGATCGCCACGCGCTGCGGCCGTTCCTGACGCTCGCCGCCATCTTCGCGCTCGGCTTTGCCGGGCTTGCCTGGTCGTTCTACCCCTTCGTGGTGCCCGACAGGCTGACCATCTGGCAGGCGGCGTCGGCGACGGAAAGCCTGGCCATCATCCTCGCCGGCACGGTGGTCGTGCTGCCGGTGATCATCTTCTATTCGTTCTATGCGTATCGGGTGTTCGGCGGGAAGGCGACGGATCTGACGTATGATTGAAGGGCTCTCTAATCGCGGTTTACGCGAGGCACCCCCCTCTGGCCTGCCGGCCATCTCCCCCTCAAGGGGGGAGATCAACTCCTCACTGCGGCCTTCGCCAACCTTGCAAGATGAGCACCGTCAGCGACGCTGCCAATCTCTCCCCTTGAGGGGGAGATGCCCGGAAGGGCAGAGCGGGGTGCTGTCCCGCTGGCGTCTCAGGTAGGGCGCCGCCGCTCTCTGCGTCCGGCCAAGTCCTATCGCCCCTCAGCTCTTCCCCGCCAGCACCAGCACCGGCTTCTCGCTGTACAACCCCGGGAACAGCGCCTTCAAATTCGCCACCTTGGGCAGATCGTTGTAGACGATGTAGGGGTAGGTCGGGTTCAGCGTAAGAAAGTCCTGGTGATATTCCTCGGCCGGATAGAAGGTTTTGCCCGTCTCCAGCGTGGTAACGATGGGCTTGGCAAACACCTTGGCCTGGTCGAGCTGGGCGATGTAGCTCTGGGCGATCTTCTGCTGCTCGCCATTCTCGGCAAAGATCGTCGAGCGGTACTGGGTGCCCGAGTCCGGGCCCTGGAAGTTCAACTGCGTCGGGTTGTGGGCGACCGAGAAATAGACCTGCAGCAGCTGGCCGTAGGTCACCTTGGACGGATCGTAGGTGATCTCGACCGATTCGGCGTGGCCGGTGCGGCCGCTGCCCACCGTTTCGTAGACGGCGTCATCCTTGGCGCCGCCGGTGTAGCCGGAGACGGCCTTGGTCACGCCCTTGACGTGCTGGAACACGCCCTGCACGCCCCAGAAGCAGCCGCCGGCGAAGATAGCCTTCTCGCTGCCGCTGGCGGCCTTCTCGTCCATTGCCGGCGGCGGGATCACCACCGCGTCCTCGGCCGAGCGCGCAGGGCTCTGCCAGAAGGCAGCCGCCGCGGCGGCGACGATGAGCGCGGCAAGCGCGCTCTTGAAGATCGGCGTTCTCGTCCTTGCAATCCCGGTCATGTCTGATCTCCTTGATGGTGGCGAAGACTATACGACAGAACGTCCCGCCTGGTTTCTCAAATTGCCGTGCGCCGGCCCGGCCATTGTGCGGCCGGGGACCCAGCCTTATTGCGCGGGCGCCATGGCGTCCGCCGGCTTCATCGCATCCGTTGCGGGTTTCATCGCATCGGCCGGCTTCATGGCGTCGGTGGCGGGTTTCATCGCATTCGTCGCCATTGGGTCGGCTGGCTTCATGGCATCGGTCGCCGGCGCCATGGCATCGGTCGCGGGCTTCATCGCCTCGGTTGCCATCGCCGGCTTCATGGCGCTGGTCGCGTCTTCGGCGCGGGCGCCGGCGGCGAAGGCGGTCATCGAAAGCGCAAAGGCGAGTGCGGTCAGGATCTTGGTCATGATGGTATTTCCTCCTTGAAGAGGGCGCGCGGGTGCGAGCCCGGTTATGCCGCGCTAGCGGCGTTGCGTAGAAAAGGAAAATCAGTCGGCGGCTGCAGCCAGGATCGGCCCACCACCCGGCGACTGCACCAGCACCGCGATGCTCAAGCCGCCGGAGGCTGCCGGCAATGGCAGCGTGGTGGCGTCGCCGCTCCAGCTGCCGAGTTTCTCCAGCGAGTGCACGACATTGGCATGCGGCAGCGTGCGGCCGGTGTTCTCGCCGCGCGCCACCGGCACTTCGACGACGCCCTTGTTGTAGCGGACCAGCCAGACATCGGCGCGGCCGGCCGGCGCGGAACCGGCGCCGATGCTGATCTTGCCGCCGTCGAGCGACAGCGTCGGCCCGTTCGTGCGGCCGCTCGCGGAAATCAGCTGCTCGATCTCGCCTGATGCCGCGCCCACCGCATCGGCACCGCCATTGACCACCACCTGCGGCGTGAACGGGCCGGAGCGGCCGAGCGACGGCTCATAGCGCACCTGGCGCTGGGTGAACTCCTCGCGGCCGAAAATGTCCTTCCAGCCGAGATAGTCCCAGTAGGTGACGTTGAACGACAGCGCCAGAACGCCCGGCTGGTCCTTGACCTTGATCAGGTTGGCATTGGCCGGCGGGCAAGACGAACAGCCCTGGCTGGTGAACAATTCGACCACGGTGAGCGGCTGGGCGAAGGCGGCGCCGCCAAGCATCATCAGCGCCGCGCCTGCGGTGGCCAGCATGCCGGCGCGTTTTGTGTTGGATCCAGTCATTGGGGGTCTCCGTTGCGGCGGGTTCGTTCCCACACTTCGCCGCTGCCAGAGGCTTCGTTACATGGTTCACCGCTTCGTGATTGGGGGCGGACGCGTCGTTGCCTTCTCCCCTTGTGGGAGAAGGTGGATCGGCGCGAAGCGCCGAGACGGATGAGGGGTGTTCCAGCGGAGTGAGACGTTGGTTAATCTAACGTCATGCCACATCAGCCCGTCGCTCCTGCCAAACGAAACTTTGCCCGTTCGCTCCGACGTGAAATGACGGAGGCGGAAGACAAACTGTGGCACGAACTACGTGACCGCAGGCTCGATCGGATCAAATTTCGGCGCCAAGTTCCTGTTGGAAAATACGTCGCCGATTTCGCTTGTCTTGAATCACTCCTCGTCATCGAGATCGATGGGAGTCAGCATGCGGACTCAGAGTCAGACCAGGCCCGTAGAACGGAACTGGAGGCGAGAGGCTTTCGTGTGTTGCGCTTTTGGAACGACGATGTCCTGAAAGACATGGACAGCGTCTGCACCACGATAATCGCTTATGTAAGGGATGTCAGTTTGCAGCGATGGCGGTGAAAGAACGCCGGCGTCAAGCTGGAACACCCCTCATCCGTCTCGGCGCTGCGCGCCGATCCACCTTCTCCCACAAGGGGAGAAGGCAAGGGCACCGCCACCCCGCTTGCCCCTGCAACCCGCCCCTGCTAAAGCGCGCGCCATGAGCACGCCTCTCGACCACATCCGCAATTTCTCCATCGTCGCCCATATCGACCATGGCAAATCCACTCTTGCCGACCGGCTGATCCAGTCGACCGGCGGGCTGGAGCTGCGCGACATGAAGGAGCAGGTGCTGGACTCGATGGACATCGAGCGCGAGCGCGGCATCACCATCAAGGCGCAGACGGTGCGGCTGAAATACCGCGCCAACAATGGCGAGGACTATATCCTCAACCTCATCGACACGCCCGGCCATGTCGACTTCGCCTATGAAGTGTCGCGTTCGCTCGCCGCCTGCGAAGGCTCGCTGCTGGTCGTCGACGCCTCGCAGGGTGTCGAGGCGCAGACGCTGGCCAATGTCTACCAGGCCATCGACAACAATCACGAGATCGTCGTGGTGCTGAACAAGGTCGATCTGCCGGCCGCCGAGCCCGAGCGCATCCGCGAGCAGGTCGAGGAAGTCATCGGCATCGACGCCTCCAACGCCGTGCTGATCTCGGCCAAGACCGGCCTCGGCATTCCCGATGTGCTGGAGGCAATCGTCCACCAATTGCCGCCGCCGCGCGAAGGCGACGCGTCGGCACCGCTGAAAGCCATGCTGGTCGACAGCTGGTACGACGCTTATCTCGGCGTCATCGTGCTGGTGCGCATCATCGATGGAGTGCTGAAAAAGGGCGCGACTATCCGCATGATGGGCACCGGCGCCAAACATCTGGTCGAGCGCACCGGCGTCTTCACGCCGGCCCGCATCAATGTCGACGAGCTCGGCCCCGGCGAGTTCGGCTTCTTCACCGGCTCGATCAAGGAAGTAGCCGACACCCGCGTCGGCGACACCATCACCGAGGACAAGCGCCAGACCGCGCATGCGCTGCCCGGCTTCAAGCCGGCGCAGCCGGTGGTGTTTTGCGGCCTGTTTCCGGTCGACGCCGCCGATTTCGAGGATCTGCGCGCCGCCGTCGGCAAATTGCGCCTCAACGACGCCAGCTTCTCCTACGAGATGGAAACCAGTGCCGCGCTCGGCTTCGGCTATCGCTGCGGCTTCCTTGGCCTGCTGCATCTCGAAATCATCCAGGAGCGGCTGGAGCGCGAGTTCAACCTCGACCTGATCGCCACCGCGCCGAGCGTCGTCTACCGGCTGCTGCTCAATGACGGCTCGGTCAAGGAACTGCACAACCCCGCCGACATGCCCGACGTGGTGCAGATTTCGGCCATCGAGGAGCCGTGGATCCGCGCCACCATCCTGACGCCCGACGACTATCTCGGCGGCATCCTGAAGCTCTGCCAGGACCGGCGCGGCATCCAGGCCGACCTCTCCTATGTCGGCAAGCGCGCCATGCTGATCTACGACCTGCCGCTCAACGAAGTCGTCTTCGATTTCTACGACCGGCTGAAGTCGATCTCCAAGGGCTACGCCTCGTTCGACTATCACCTGACCGACTATAAGGAAGGCGATCTGGTGAAGATGTCGATCCTGGTCAATGAAGAGCCGGTCGACGCGCTGTCCATGTTGGTTCACCGCACGGCGGCGGAAAAGCGCGGCCGGCAGATGTGCGAGAAGCTCAAGGAGCTGATCCCGAACCATCTGTTCAAGATCCCGATCCAGGCCGCCATCGGCGGCAAGGTCATCGCCCGCGAAACCATCTCGGCGCTGCGCAAGGACGTGACCGCAAAATGCTACGGCGGCGACGTGAGCCGCAAGCGCAAGCTGCTCGACAAGCAGAAAGAAGGCAAGAAGCGGATGCGCCAGTTCGGCAAGGTGGATATTCCGCAGGAGGCGTTTATTCAGGCGCTGAAGATGGGTGATTGAGGGGCCGGTTGGCGCGCAGAGCGCGCAAGGCAGCGGGCTCCCCGCCAGCGCGGCGCTGAAGCTGCGCCGTGGCATTATTCTCCGGGCGGCGGCGCGGGGTGATCCTCGGGGGGAGGCGGAGGTTCGCCCAAAGCGGCAGCGATCTCTCGGAAGATCCCGTCTACGTTCGCGAAAATCAGTCGCCCCAGGTCAATAACGTCCGACGCGTCGCCAAGGCGAATGAAGCGCATGGTCCTCAGGCACAAGACAGCCATATCGTCAGGCCCATTGTCCGCTGCTTGATAGGCTGGCTGAATTGAAGATAGGATCGCTCGGACCAATCTTGGTTCCAGTCGTGGCGTCGCGGTATTCCAAACATGTATTGCGACAGACTGGTCTCCAACCCGGAGGCCAAAGTTCGGCGTGAAGTTGACTGAAAACGTTTCTTCAGGGCTTGGCACCGTGGCCGCAGCGAATTCCAAAACTGCGCCTGGATTCAAAGTTCTCCAGGCATTCAGCCGCTCGAGACCAAGTTGCGCAGATCGCCTCTCCGGCGCTTTTGTAATTGCCAGTGTCGCCGCCAGCAAACTTTCTAATGGCTCTCCAGCCATCAAGCGCCGGCAGGACCGGCGAAGGCTACTATGAAAATCATAGCCTCCCTCTCTTGGCGTAGATCTTCGACGCAGCTCAGTTCGCTGCGGCCGATCGTTCATATGGACAACTCTTAGGAAGGCAGAAATTCCAAAAGATGGCATTGGATGCGCCCTTCTCAGACCCTCGAATAATGAAATGGCCCGCTGGCAGCGGGCCATTTCATATTCATCATGCGGCGTTCTCGAGATTCGCCGGGTACCAGACCAGGCTGTTGGTAGACGCTTTCATGATGTCGATACCGCGCTCGGCATCGACACGGCGCTTGTAGCCCTCGCTGCTTACGGAGATAGTCTCGCCGTTCGCAGCTTCGTATGTCCAACGCCATTCACCACGATTGTCCTTGTACAACCAGTACGAGGGGTAAGTACGCTGCGCCATAGGAGTCACTCCTTGATTGGCGTAAGCGAACGTCAGGCTTGACCATGGCGGATTATTCTGATTCAACATCAGTGTACCAAATACGCCATACCCCGCGCCTGACGTCCAATCTTGTGCGGATTAGAACTCTGAAACCGTCGCGGCTCGCCAGCTTTGCGGCGGTTTCTTGATTCTGGACGGCTTCAAGATGCGGTTAAGCTATGCCGAGAGTCAAGGCATGACTAATAAACCATTAACGGAAGCTAATGGTTTCGGCATTTCCCCAATAAGTACAAGCGCTTACGCAACTCCTCCCAGCGGGGATAACTCAGCGCAAAGCGATCCCACTCCGACGAACAATACTTCTTGTTTTCTAAAAAGCAAACATCATGAAGAGGTCTGATTCTAACGCACTGCAACATAGGTCCACATTACTGACGCTTTATTGTAAGGCGACCATCGCCAAGTTTTGCGATCACCCACCCTGCGGTATCCCCGCCCGGCTCAGGGAGACACCACATGCGCACCACTTCAGACACCGTCGCCGCAATCGGCCTCGCCATCGGCGGCGCCTTCGGCCTGGCCGGCATCTTCGTCGCCAGCGCTCCGCTGCGCGAAACGCTCTGGGCGATCGATGGCGTGGCGCTTGTGGTGGCAACCGCGCTGCTGACCATGAACTACCAGCGGCTGGGCAACGAGTGCGTAGCCGCCGGGTTCCTCACCTTCCTCGTCGGCGAGAGCTTGATCATATCAGGCAATGCGGCGGGGCTGGAGGCCAGCGTTCCGTCCTATGTCGGCGGCATCTCGCTGTTGGCAGCGGCGCTCGTCTTGATAGCGCGTCGAACAACCTTTGCGCTGTGGATGCGGCTCCCCGGCGCGCCATCCTGTTTGTCGTGACGGTGGCCATGGTGCTGTGGGGCGCGCCCTTGCTGCCGACCTCGGCGCCGCTGCCCGCCGCCGGCTATCGTTCCTGGTGCTGACTTTTGCCGGCTGGATATGGACGTTGCTGAAGTCGCCGAGGTGATTGACGCGATCCGACGGCTGGCGCCGCATGTGAAGTGGGGCAGTAGGGGGCGTAGGGTATCACGAGGCCGCCCCCTCATCCGGCCGCTTCGCGGCCACCTTCTCCCCGCTGGGGAGAAGAGGCGAGCACCAGCGCCGAGCGAGCTCCTCTCCCCTCGGGGAGAGGTCGGATTGCCCCGAATTGCCTTTCGCAATTCGGCTGGCAATCCGGGTGAGGGGGACTTGCCTAGCCGTGGCTCTAGGCCCGGCCCTCGCGGCGTGCGACCCTCGCATCTCCGATTCGGGACCGCCCATCATGCTCCGCCTCGCCCTTGCCGCCCTCTTCATCGCCACCCCGGCGCATGCCGCCGATATGGCGTTCTTCGTCAAGAACCTGCGCAGCCAGGCAGTCGCGGTGGAGCTGTTCAGCCGTGACCGCAAGATGTCGTGGCCGGGCGGTGGTCAGGTGTTTCTGATCGAGCCGAGCTCGCAGAAATCGGTGCCGATCTCGTGCAATCCGGGCGAGAACATCTGCTACGGCGCGTGGGTGAATGGCAATGATGCGCTCTCGGCCGGCGTCGGGCCGGATAATGACCAGCCGTGTGATACGTGCTGTTTCATCTGCGTGGAGAAGACGACGGAGACGATCGATCTGGTTGAGTGAGGGGCGGGGCGCCGAAGCTGCTGATCTCCCTCCTCGTGGGGGAGATGTCCGGCAGGACAGAGGGGGCGCGAAGGATCGCCAGCGTATGGATCAGCAAGCCTAAAATTGAAATGACGCGGCTGCAGGAATGAGAGGTCGGCGGGACAGCGCCCCCCTCCGCCTTGCCAGGCATCTCCCCCACGAGGGGGGAGATCAGCCGTTCCGCCCTCCACCAATCCCCCCAAAATCAGTCACGCCCCACCCTTCAATCTCCGCCGCCATCATGCGATGCTGATTCCCTCGGCCGGGGGGCCGATTTGCCTCGGGGGAAACACCATGTCTTTCACTTGTCTGCGCCGCGTCGTCGTCGCGCTGTCGCTTGCGGCGCTGTTTGCGCCGGCGGCTCACGCCGCCGACATCACCTTCGCCGTCAAGAACAGCCATCCCAACGCCATGCGCCTCGAGCTCTACAGCCAGGACCGCGACTATGTCTGGCCGGGCAACGACAAGGATTTTTATCTCGACGACGGCGAGACCAAGCAGATCCCGGTGTCGTGCGACGAGGGCGAGTCCATCTGCTACGGCGCCTGGGTCGACGGCGACGAGGGAACCTATTGGGGCGTCGGCCCCAACAACAAGGAAAGATGCGAGGATTGCTGCTACACCTGCAATGGCGGCGAGACGGAGGAAATTGAACTGACACCGTAGGGCGGGCGAAGCTGCTAATCTCCCCCCTCGAGGGGGAGATGTCGCCGAAGGCGACAGAGGGGGTCGCCGCGCGTGAAGCGCTAGCCCTCCATCTGCCGCGCAGGACGTCGAGCCCGGTCGGACCGACCCCCTCTGCCTTGCCAGGCATCTCCCCCTCAAGGGGGGAGATCAGATGTCGCTTCGGCTTTCGCCAATTATCCCATCAACGCCCTCTGCCGCTTCGGCCCGCCCGCCTTGCGCCAGGAATTGAACCGGTGCGTGGCGGCGGCAAACGAGATCTTCATCTGCTGGGCGACCGAGTAGCGCGACTTGCCTTCGTCGAACAGGCGGTAGCAGCATTCGACGCCCTCCTCGGTCAGCTTGCCGTCGGGCGCCTTGTTGTGCGGATTGGCGGGGTCGAATTTTTCGACTTGCTGTTCGACCAGGCCTTTCAGCCGCTGCAAATCGGCCTCGATGCTGGCGATAAGATCGAGGACGGGTTTCGGATCGAAGTGGTCGTGCGGCTTTGCCGTCATCTTGCTCATGCCTTTCGCTTGCGTGTCGCGACAATATAGGTGAACATTTGCCGATAATGAAGGGCGCGTTGCAATCCGGCGCTTCAACATTTCTTGACTGGTGATTGACCGCGGAGACTGCAGCGCCTAGTTTAGAATTGTTCTAAACTGGGGTGAATTTCTCATGCTTTCCCGTGTCTTCGGTTTCGGCCGCCGTCCTTTCGAAACGCTGTCGGAACAGGAGATCCTGGCCCTGGCAATTTCATCCGAAGAGGATGACGGGCGCATCTACCGCGCCTATGCCGACGGGCTGGCGGACAGTTTTCCGCAATCGGCGAAAGTGTTCGAGGCGATGGCGGAGGAGGAGGACGGCCATCGCGATTCCCTGATCGAGCTTTACCGCAAGCGTTTCGGCGAGCGCATTCCGTTGCTGCGCCGCGAGCACGTGAAAGGCTATTACGAGCGCAAGCCCGACTGGCTGGTGCGGCCGCTCGGCATCGAGCATGTGCGGCGCCAAGCCGAAGAGATGGAGCGGCAGGCCTATCGCTTCTATGTCGAGGCGGCCAAGCGCACCGGCGATGCCTCGACGCGGAAACTGCTCGGCGACCTGGCCGCGGCCGAGCAAAGCCATGAGAATTCGGCGCATCGGCTGGAGCAGAAACTCGTGCCGGGCGAGGTGAAGGACGAGGAAGCCAGCGCCGAGCAGCGCCAGTTCATCCTGACCTATGTCCAGCCGGGACTGGCCGGGCTGATGGACGGCTCGGTGTCGACGCTGGCGCCGATCTTTGCCGCGGCGTTTGCCACGCACGACACCTGGCAGACGCTGCTGGTCGGCCTCGCCGCCTCGATCGGCGCCGGCATCTCGATGGGCTTTACCGAAGTCGCTTCCGACGATGGCAAATTGTCGGGACGCGGCTCGCCGATCAAGCGCGGACTGACTGTCGGCATCATGACGACGCTGGGCGGCCTGGGCCACGCGCTGCCTTACATCATCCCGCATTTCTGGACGGCGACGGCGGTCGCGGCCGTGGTGGTGTTCTTCGAATTGTGGGCGATCGCCTTCGTGCAGAACCGCTACATGCAAACCCCGTTCCTGCGCGCGGCGTTTCAGGTGGTGCTGGGTGGGGCGCTGGTGTTTGCGGCCGGGGTGCTGATCGGGAATGCGTGAGCGCCAAGCGCCCCTCACCCAGCCTCCGCTACGCTCGGCTGACCTCTCCCCGAGGGGAGAGGAGATTTTCGACGCCTGCGCCAGTCTCTTCTCCCCAGCGGGGAGAAGGTGGCCGCGAAGCGGCCGGATGAGGGGGCCTGGCGCGACGCCGATACCTAGTCACCCATTCACCGCCCTGCTGTCCGCCGGCGCTTCATCCCGCTCCGTCAGGCCATAGTCCCGCACCACATGCGCAATGCGCAGCCGGTAGCCGCCAAATATTCCGCCGCGGCCCGCATGCTGCGCCTGCCGATGCTCTTCCGTATTGCGCCAGGCTTTCACCGCTTCCTCGTCGCGCCAGAAGGACAGCGACAGGACCCGGTTGGGATCGCCCAGGCTCTGAAAGCGCTCGATCGAGATGAAACCGTCTATGCCGTCGAGCAGCGGCCTGAGTTCCGCGGCGATGCCGAGATAGGCATCGCGCTTTCCCTCAGCCGGTTGCACCTCGAAGATGACAGCGATCATATCTCCTCCTTGACCGCGGTCTGGAACAGCTGCCGCGGTCCATGCGGCCCCGACACCAGCTTCAGGAAGATGCGGTTCTCTTTCAAGATGAACTTTTCGCGGCGGGCGAATTCGTAATTGGCCTTGCCCGCCGGATCGGCGGCGAGACGGGCGCGATAGGCTTCGTAGGCGGCGAGGCTGTCGATGTTGTAGGCGGCGTAGGCGGTGGTGGCCGAGCCCTCGTGCGGGGCGTAGTAGCCGATCAAATCGGCGCCGCAGCGCGGGATCGCCTGGCCCCAGGCCTTGGCATATTGCTCGAAGGCCGGCTTGCCGAACGGGTCGATCTCATAGCGGATGAAGCAGGTGATGGCCATCGTGAACTCCTTGGGTTTCGCGTGGATAGTTCGAGCGGCGTCGAAACGTTGTGCCGCCGGGTGTGCTAAGCAAACGCGCTGGCGGTCAGGCCTTCCAGAAGGGGCTTGCGCATTCGCGGCGCACATCCTCACGGGTCAGGCCGAGATCGCGCAGCAGATGGTCGTCGACCTCCGCGAGGTCGAGCCGCTGCAGATGGCGGTCGTACCAGCGGGCGAGCAGCCGCCGTTGCAGCCAGGTGACGAACGGAAACGGCCGGCGGCCGGCGAGTGGGGCGGAAGCGGTTGGCATCGGCGTTCTCCTTGATCCCGCCCGACAATAATGCTTATTTGACGAGAATGCTTCGATGGAGGCCTAACTATGCGTGAAGGACCCGACATTGCCCGCATCGCCAGCCTGGTCGGCGATCCGGCGCGGGCAAACATGCTGAATGCGCTGATGGGCGGCACGGCTTTGACGGCGAGCGAACTGGCGCTGGAGGCCGGCGTCTCGCTGCCGACGGCGTCCTCGCATCTGTCGAAACTGATGGAGGGCGGGCTTTTAACTTTGGCCAGCCAGGGACGGCATCGCTATTACGGCCTCGCCGGGCCGCAGGTTGCCGGCATGATCGAGGCGATCACCGGGGTGGCCGAAGCGGTCGGCCCCAAGCGGGTGCGGCCCGGCCCGCGCGACGGCGCCATGCGCGTGGCCCGCGTCTGCTACGACCACCTCGCCGGCGAGCAGGCGGTGGCGATGCTGGACCGGTTCGTCGCGCGCGGCATCCTTTTGCGCGACGACAATGAGATCAGGCTCGGGGAGATCCGGCCGGGGGAGATCAGGCTCGGGCCGTCGGCCGCATCGCATTTTTCCGCCATCGGCGTCGATGTCGGCGCCAAGGCGCGCCGGCCGGTCTGCCGCGCCTGCCTCGACTGGAGCGTGCGCCGCTCGCATCTTGCGGGAACGCTGGGCGCGGCTATTCTGGACAAGATCCTGGCGGAGAAATGGGCAAGACGGGAGAAGGACAGCCGCGCGGTGATGTTTTCACCGCCGGGGAAGCAGGCGTTCGAGCGGGTGTTTTTAGCGTAGAGGTTCGGCGGCGCTAATTGGGCGACGCTGGCGGGACAGCACCCCCCTCTGGCCTGCCGGCCATCTCCCCCTCAAGGGGGGAGATTACGCGCTCAACAGCTTTCGCCAATCTCCAACGTTGCAACAATGAACGAAACCTCGAAGCTGCCCAATCTCCCCCCTTGCGGGGGAGATGTCCGGCAGGACTGAGGGGGGTGGGAAGGATCGCTACGTTTGCGAATGTGCCGATGGCTCACCCCCGCTTCAACACCTTCCCCTGCTTGAAGAAATCCGCCCACGGATCGGCCTGCGCTAGTTCCTTCAGCGTCGTCTTGTCGCCGATCGGGAAGGAATTCGGCGGCAACCCCTTCTCAACCTCCGCCCACGTCACCGGTACCGACACCGTCGCGCCCTTCTTGGCGCGGGAAGAGTAGGGCGCGACCGTGGTCGAGCCCCTGCCGTTGCGGAGATAGTCGACGAAAATTTTTCCAGTGCGCGCCTTTTTCGACAGCGTCGCCGTGTAGCGGTCGGGCGCGGCCTGCTCCAGCGCCTTGGCGAAATCATGCGAGAAGGTTTTGACCGCCTCCCAGTCCGCCGGGGGTTTCAGCGGCACCAGCACGTGATAGCCCTTGCCGCCTGACGGCTTGACGAAATTCGGCAGCGACAGATCGTCAAGCTTGCCTCTGATGTCGAGTGCGGCCTCGCGCACCGCCTTGACGTCGACGCCTTCATCGGGATCGAGATCGAAGATGATCTGATCCGGCTTTTCCAGCTCATCGATCTTGCAGCCCCAGATGTGGACCTCGACCACGCCGTACTGGACCAGAGCGGCAAGGCCGTCGAAATCGCGGATGAACAGGATTTCCTCGCCATCGGTCGGGTCCTTCATGCGGGCGATTTTGTCGCTCATGCCGGCCGAGGCATGTTTCTGGAAGAAGCGCGGACCGCCGATGCCGTCCGGCGCCCTGACCAGGCTGAGCGGCCGGTTGACGACGAACTGCTCCATGCGCGGCCAGACCAAGGCATAGTGCTCAAGCAGAGCCTGCTTGGATATTTTTTCCTCGGGCCACAGCAGCTTGTCGGGATGGGATAGTTTTACGCTGGTCGTGATCGTCGCGGGCGCCTTAGCCCCGGCGGCCTTGCCGGCGCCGCTTGCCGCCGGCTTTGCCTTGTTCGCCGCGCTCGATGGCTTTTCCTGCACGACTTCCTCCGCCGGCTTGTCCTCGCGCAGTCCCTGGAACGACGCGTGGCGTATTATACGGTCCGACGTCCAGCTGCGGAACTCCACTTCGCCGACAAGTTCGGGCCTGACCCAGACCAGGCCCTTGCCCTTGGGAACCGCGGCGGCAAACGGCGAGGCGTCTGCCTTCAGCGCATCGAGTTTTTTCTTCAAATCTGTGGCGCTCCTGGCTGTGAAGCCCGTGCCGACGCGGCCGGCGTAGTGGAGCTTGCCGCCCTCGTGGTAGCCGACCAGCAGCGAACGCAGGCCGCGGCCGGTCTTGTCCGAGGGCAGATACCCGCCGATGACGAATTCCTGGCGGGCCGTGCATTTCGATTTCACCCAGCTCGGGCCACGGCCGCTGCGATAGGGCGCATCGGCGCGCTTGGAGACGATGCCTTCGAGGCCCATGCGGCAGGCGTGCTGCAGCATGATCTTGCCGGGCTCGGCGAAATGGTCGCTGAAGCGAACAGCGGCATTTTCGGCCGTCTCGCCGAGCAGCTCCTGCAGCGCCTGCTTGCGCTCGACCAGCGGCTCGCGGCGCAAATCCTTGCCGTCAAGCCGCATCAGGTCGAACACATAGTAGGTGAAGCGGTCGGTTCGATTGGCGGAGAGATCCTGCTGCAGCAGCGAGAAGGACGAAACGCCGCTGTCGGCGAGCACGACGATCTCGCCATCGATGATGGCGTCGCTGCATTTCAGCTGGGCGAGTTCCGCGACGATCTCGGGGCCGAATTTCCCCGTCCAGTCGAGGCCGGTGCGGGTCAGCAGCCGCACCTCCGTGCCGGCGATCTGCGCCTGCATGCGGTAACCGTCGAATTTGACCTCATGCAGCCAGTCCTCGCCGGGCGGCGCCTCGCGCTCCAGCGTCGCCAGTTGCGGCTCGACGAAGTCGAGGCGCTTGCCGGCTTTCGCCTTGCTGGATGCCGCAGGCTTGTTGGAGTGCCAGACCTTCGGCTTCTTGCCGTCGGCGGTCTTGCCTTCCGCGACCTCTTCGATGTTCAGGCCGGACTTCACCGATTTCGGTGCGTGCTTCAGGATATCCTCGCCGGGGCGGGCGGCGGCATCGTCGGATTTGATCAGCAGCCAGTTGTCGCGCTTTTCGCCCGGGCGGGGTCTTAATCTGACCAGATGCCACCGCCCATTCAGCTTCTGGCCGTTGAGTTCGAAGTCGATATGGCCCTTTTTCATCGCCTTGGCGGGGTCGATCTCTGGCGTCCATGTGCCTTCGTCCCAGACGATGACGGTGCCGCCGCCATACTCGCCCTTGGGAATGGTGCCCTCGAAGCCGGCATAGTCGATCGGGTGGTCCTCGACATGCACGGCCAGCCGCTTTTCGTGGGGGTCGAGGCTCGGGCCTCGCGTCACCGCCCAGCTCCACAACACGCCCTCATGCTCGAGGCGGAAATCATAGTGCAGCCTGGTCGCGTCGTGCTTCTGGACGACGAAGATGCCGCCGGGCTGCTTGCCGCGCGCGACCTTGCCCGCCGGCTCGGCCGTCTTCTTGAAATCGCGTTTGGACTGATATTGTTCGAGGTTGGCCACGGCGCCGACCCTCAAGCCGACTTGCGCTTGGGCGCAGAAGCTTTCGCCTTGCCGCTTTTTGCCGCCGGCTTGGCCTTCTTCGCCGAGCCTTCCGCCTGGCCGCCATCGGACAGGCTCTTCTTCAGCGCGTCGAACAGATTGACGACATTGGACGGCTTGGGCGCGGCCTGCGCTTTCGGAGCCTTCTTTCCGGCCTTCTTGGCGCGGATCAGTTCGAGCAGCGCGTCCTCATACTTGTCCTCGAATGTCGACGGATCGAACTTCCCCTTCTTCTTGTCGATGATGCGTTCGGCCATATCGGTCATCTCCTGGTCGGTCTTCACCGCCTTGATGTCGCCGAAGATGCTCTCCGGCTCCCGCACCGTGTTGCCGTAGCGCAAGGTGGTCAGCACCATGCCTTTGCCGCGCGGCTCGATGACCACGGGCCGCTCGCGGCTATAGAGCACGACGCGCGCCAGCCCGGCCATCTTCTTGTCCGCCATGGCATCGCGAATGACGGCAAAGGCCTCCTCCGACACCTTGTCGGCGGGCGTGACATAATAGGGCGTGTCGAGATAGATCTGCTCTATCGAGGCTTTGTCGACGAAGCCGTCCAGCGCCATCGTGTGCGAGGACTCGATCTGCACCGCTTCGATCTCTTCCTCCTCGATATAAACGAACTCACCGGGGCTCACCTCATAGCCCCTGATCTCGTCGCCATCGCCCAGCGGCTTGCCGGTTTCAGAATCGACATAGATGCGCTTGACCGTGTTGCCGGTCTTGCGGTTGAGCACCCGGAACGAAACTTTTTCGGCGTGGGTGACGACGTTGGTCAATTCGACAGCGCAGGTGACCAGCGACAGTTTCAGATAGCCCTTCCAGGCGGGGCGAGGTGCCATGGCGAACTCCTGCGCGATGCGGTTCAAGCGAGAACGGGCAAGGCCCGTTCCGGTTCCGGGCGCGCAACCAGGGGCATTTCGGCAGCGAGCATGGAATTTCGAGAGGCTCGCCAAATCTGAAACAGAACCGCGCTCAAGCGACATCCAGACGAAACATATGTGATGCAAAAGTCACAATGCCGGAAATGGCGACGAACCACACCGAAAGACCCCCAAACAGCCGCATTCCGGCCACGAAGCATGGGGTTTTCGACCAAAGATTAACATCGTGTTCACCGACTATTCACGCCTCGACACTATGATCCCCGCAATCGGACGGGACATCCGAAAATCGGGACAGGGACTTGAGTAAAATGAAATTCTGGGGCCACATCGCCGGCTATGCCGCCGCCATCCGCGAGTTCATCGCGCCGACCTATCGACCGGAGCGCTACTACATGCGCGGCCCGGGTCCGGCCTGCGCCCGTCGCGGCAGCTCGCTCGGCGCGCACTGATCATGACGTTCGAAACGCGTCACGACAGCCGGATCTGCAGACCGGAGGCCGATCCCCGCGCAACCACCTATCGCGCCGAGCGCCCCGCGCTGGCCGCGAGAGGCCGTGCGACAACGCCGCGGCTTTGATCCCGCTGCCGGCGGGCTTAGTGTCTGAAGACACAAGTTGCCGGACGTCCCGTGACTTTTCTCCTGAACCCTTCGATGCCAACCAGCCATTGATCGTTTTCGACGGCGTCTGCGTGCTGTGCTCGGGCTTCGTACGCACGGTGGTCGGGCTCGACCGCAAAAACCGCTTCCGCTTCGCCACGGCGCAGTCGCCCTTCGGCGAGGCGCTGTTCCAGAGATACGGGCTGCGCACCGACAGCTACGAGACCAATCTGGTCCTTGTCGGCGGCGCTCCCTTCATGCGGCTGGACAGTTTCATCGCGGTGATGGCCGAACTCGGCTGGCCGTGGCGGGCGGCGAAGGCCCTGCTGCTCATCCCGCGCCCCTTGCGTGACTGGCTCTACGAACGCATCGCCAAAAACCGCTACGCCATGTTCGGCCGCAAGGACAGTTGCGAGATCCTGTCCGCCGCGATACGTGCGCGCGTGATCGGCTAATCGCCTGTCACCCAAAAGTGACCTCGGTTCCGGGAAAACGACATACGCAAAAAGAGCGGCGCCATGAGGCTTCTGGTCGTTGGCGGCTATGGCATTTTCGGCGGCCGCATCGTGCAATTGCTGGAGAGCGAGCCACGCCTGATCCTGCTCGTCGCCGGGCGCTCACTGGCCAAAGCCGAGGCCTGGTGCAAAACCCGCACCGGCGCGGCGCCGCCGCTCGTGCCGACGCGCTTCGATCGCAACGGCGACGTCGCGGCACAGCTCACCGCGCTCAACCCCGATTGCGTCGTCGACACCAGCGGCCCGTTCCAGGCCTATGGCGAGGAGCGCTACCGGCTGATCGAGGCCTGCATTGCGCAAGACATCCATTATCTCGACCTCGCCGATGGGTCGGATTTCGTCGCCGGCGTCTCCATGCATGACGAAGCAGCGCGCAACGCCGGCCTTTTCGTGCTGTCCGGCGTGTCGAGCTTTCCTGTGCTGACCGCAGCGGTCCTGCGCCGTCTGTCCGCCGGCATGGCGCGGGTCGACACGATCCGCGGCGGTATCGCGCCGTCGCCCTATGCCGGCGTCGGCGAGAACGTCATTCGCGCCATTGCCGGTTACGCCGGCCAGCCGGTCGAACTGAAGCGCGACGGCGACAGGGTGCAGGGCATCCGCTCACCGAACAGATGCGCTTCACGATTGCGCCGCCGGGCAAGGTACCGCTGAAAAGCACGCTTTTCGCTGGTTCGTGCCGCATCTGCGCGCGCTGGCGGACCTATGGCTCGAGGCAAAAACCATCTGGATGGGCGCCGGGCCGGTTCCAGAGATTTTGCACCGTGCGCTGATCGGGTTTGCCTGGCTGGTGCGGATTGGACTGGTGCGGTCGCTGTCGCCGCTGGCGCCGCTGATGCATTGGGCGACCCCAACCGGCTGCGCTGGGGCGAGCATCGCGGTGGCATGTTCGTCGAGGTGGAGGGAGCCGGCAGGGCCGGCGAAGCCCTCCGGCGCTCGTGGCACCTGCTGGCTGAAGGCGATGACGGGCCGCTGATCCCGGCCATGGCGGTCGAAGCGCTGGTGCGCAAGGTGCTGAACGGACAGGCTCCGGCGCCGGGCGCACGGGCAGCGGTGCGCGACCTGGAACTGCAGGACTACGAAGCGCTGTTTGCCAGGAGGACAATGTACACCGGCTTCAGGGACGATAGCGCCGGGGACAAAAGACCGCTTATCCGCAAGTGGTCGGCGACGCCTGGGAGGCACTCCCAAAAGAAGTCCGCGCCATGCACGAGCGGGTGGAAACAGCGGAGGGACGCGGCAGTGTCAAGCGCGGCGGAAATATTCTTAGCCGGCTATCTGGCTGCCTGGCCGGGTTCCCTTCAGCCGGTGCCGATGTTCCCGTCCGTGTTCGTTTCGACGCCGACAAGGAGGCGAGACCTGGATCAGGACCTTCGGCGCGCACACATTCTCCAGCCGCCAGTTTGCCGGCCGGGGCCGGTCGCAGCGGTTGTTGTGCGAGCGCTTCGGCCCGCTGAGCTTCGCCATGGCGCTGGTGGCGGAGCAGGGAAAACTGTCTCTCGTGCTGCGCCGCTGGAGCTTCCTCGGCCTGCCGCTGCCGATGTGGCTCTGCCCGCGCTCGGCATCCTATGAGAGCGTCGAGGACGGCCGCTTCCGTTTCCGTGTCGAGATTTCGCACCCGCTCACCGGATTGATCGTGCGCTATCGCGGCTGGCTTGAGCCGAAAGCCTGATTCCCCGACCCGCCACCCCGCTCCCACCGGCGGAACCCTGGCCCTTGCGAAACTTCCGGGCGAAGGCGAAAGTTTTCTCCGGAGCCTGTCGAAATCTGGCATGGCCGCACGACATACGTCCGGCACGCAACGTTGCTGCCTTCCTAAACGGGAGAAGACCATGCGATACATGCTTTTGATCTACGCGAACGAGGCCGCGATGGCGACCGCGCCGAGCGACAAGACCTACGAGATCAGCGCCGCCTACGGCGCCTACACCGAAGCTTTGAAGAAATCCGGAGCGTGGCTCGCCGGTGACCGGCTCAAGCCGACCCAGGCCGCCACCGCGGTGCGGATCGCTAACGGCAAGACCAATGTACTCGATGGCCCCTATGCCGACACCAAGGAACAGCTCGCCGGTTTCTATATGATCGAGGCCGAGGACGCCGACGCGGCAATCGCGTGGGCGGCGCGTTGTCCGGGCGCCAGCGCCGGTACGATTGAGGTGCGGCCGATCTGGGAATTGACCGAGTACCCCGCAGCGAAATGAAACCGTGATGGACAATCGCCCGGAGATCGCGCGGGCGGCGGCCGAAGCGGCCGCCCGGCAGAGTTACGGCAAGCTGGTCGCCTGGCTAGCGGCGCGCACCCGCGACGTGGCCGGCGCCGAGGACGCGCTGGCCGAGGCCTTTGCCGCGGCGCTTGAGCGCTGGCCACAGACCGGCGTGCCTCAGAAGCCTGAGGCATGGCTGCTGGCCGTCGCGCGCCGCCGTGGCGTCGATGCGGTGCGCCGTCGGCTGACCAGCGAGGCGAGCCGCGACCATCTCAAGCTGATGGCCGAGGAGATGGAGGCGAGCATGGAAGACGAAGACCTGCCCGACGAACGTCTCAGGCTGATGTTTGCCTGTGCGCATCCGGCGATCGAAGCCAGCGTGCGGGCGCCGCTGATCCTGCAAACGGTTCTGGGTTTCGACGCGGCGACGATCGCCTCGGCCTTCCTGGTTTCGCCGGCGACGATGGGCCAGCGTCTGGTGCGCGCCAAGAGCCGCATCCGCGAGATCGGCATTCCGTTCCGCGTGCCGGATCGCGCCGAACTCGGCGAGCGGCTGGAAACGGTGCTGGAAGCGATCTACGCGGCTTTCGCCGAAGGCTGGACCGACCCGGCAGGGGCCGAGACGAGAGCGCGCAATCTGGCGACCGAAGGCATCTGGCTCGGGCGGCTGGTGGCATCCATGATGCCGGACGAACCGGAAGCGCTCGGCCTGCTGGCGCTGATGCTGTTTGCCGAGGCGCGGCGCCCGGCGCGGCGCGATGCGGCTGGAGATTATGTGCCGCTCGCCGACCAGGATTGCCTTCTTTGGGATCACGCGCTGATCGACGAAGCCGAGGCGCTGCTGGGCCACGCCGCCACCATGGGCGTCATCGGCCGCTACCAGCTCGAAGCGGCGGTACAATCGGTGCATGCGACGCGGCGACGGACCGGCCAAACCGATTGGGCGGCGATCCGTAACTTCTACGATGCGCTGTCGGCGATATCAGGCTCGCCGGTGATTTCGATCAACCGCGCCGTGGCGATTGCCGAGGCCGAAGGGGCGGCGGCAGGACTGGCGGCGCTCTACGTGCTGGGCGACGACAAGCGGCTCAACGACTATCAGCCCTATTGGGCCGCTCGCGCCGGCCTGCTGGCCAGGCTCGGCAATGCGGCGCAAGCGGTCGAAGCCTATGGCCGGGCGATTGGCCTTGAACGCGACCCCGCCGTGCGCCGCTTCCTGCAGGCGAAACGGGCGATCCTGCGAAATTGAAGCGTCCGTTCAGGCCGGCCACATCTCATGCGTGGTGTTGAGCCGTTTCATCAGCGGATGCGCGCGCAGCGCCGACCATAAGCGTTCGATGTTCGGCCAGTCGGCTCGCGCCTTGTCCATATCGGGGTGCCAGGCCACCAGCATGACGAGGTAGATGTCGGCCAGCGACATCGCGTCGCCGACCAGCCAGCCGCGCCCCTCGAGGGCTGCATCGACAATGGCGAAGCCGCGGTCCATATCGGCAATGGCTGCCTGCTTGACGGCTTTCTTGCCGTCGGCATCGGTGGTGTAGCGATGGGCATAGTAGAGGCGCAGGATGGCGGGGTAGAGCACCGATGACATGAACGCCATCCAGCGCAGGAAACCGGCGCGATCCGGCGATCCGCGGCCGGCGCCAGACCCGCCTCCGGATGGCGCTCGGCAAGCAGGATGCAGATCGCCGCCGATTCGGTTATCGATTGACCGTTGGGCAAGGTCAGCACCGGAACCTGGTTCAACGGGCTGATGTCGAGGAAAGCCGGGTCCGGCGGATCCTTCTTGGGCACATCGATCTGGTCGAATTGCGCGTTTGCCAGCGCCAATGCGGCCTCGACGACAAAACCGCCGCTGCCTGGGCGCGTGTAAAGCTTGTACATGTGATTCTCCCCCTGCCCGCGCGAAGCAGGCCGGGGCGATTTGACCCTGAAGCCGCCTCCCGCTCAAGCCGGTGGCGGACGCCACGGCCGGGTTTTCTGCGGTCCAGCCATGAGACTTCCGATGTCGGAGGGACAGCACCCCCCGATGCCCGGCAGGGCAGAGGGGGGGTGCGAAGGATCGCCGCCTATCCAGTTAAGACGTTAAGCCCCCAGCCCGTCGAACAGGATCGTCGACAGATAGCGCTCGGCGAAGGACGGGATGATCACCACTAGGTTCTTGCCCTTGTTCTCCGGCCGCGACCCGACGGCGATGGCGGCCTGCAGGGCAGCGCCCGACGAGATGCCGACCGGCACGCCTTCAAGGCGGGCGACGAGGCGGGCGTTGGCGACCGAATCCTCGTTGGAGACCTTGACGATCTCGTCATAGATCGAGGTGTCGAGGATCTTGGGCGCAAAGCCGGCGCCGATGCCCTGGATCTTGTGCGGGCCGGGCTGGCCGCCCGACAGCACCGGCGAGGCCTCCGGCTCGACGGCGACGACATGCACCGAGGGCTTGCGTTGCTTCAGCACCTGGCCGACGCCGGTGATCGTGCCGCCGGTACCGATGCCGGCGACGAAGATGTCGACCCCGCCATCGGTGTCGTTCCAGATCTCCTCAGCGGTGGTGCGGCGGTGGATCTCCGGGTTGGCCGGGTTTTCGAACTGCTGCGGGATGACGGCGTCGGGCAAGGTGGCGGCCAGCTCGTCCGCCTTGGCGATGGCGCCCTTCATGCCTTTCGGCCCTTCCGTCAGCACCAGTTCGGCGCCGAGCAGCGCCAGCATCTTGCGGCGCTCCACCGACATGGTTTCGGGCATGGTCAGGATCAGCTTGTAGCCCTTGGCGGCAGCGGCGAAGGCGAGCGCGATACCGGTGTTCCCGGAGGTCGGCTCGATCAGCGTCGTCTTGCCGGGTTTGATCCGGCCCGACGCTTCCAGCGCCTCGATCATCGAAACGCCGATGCGGTCCTTGACCGAGGCGATCGGATTGAAGAATTCGAGCTTGGCAAGAAGGTTGGCAACTACGCCCTTCTCCTTGGCGAACTTGTCGAGCCGCACCAGCGGCGTGTCGCCGATCGTCTCGGTGATCGAGTTGTAGACACGGCCGCGGCCGGGCACGCGCGCGGAAGGCTTGTTCATTGGTTTCGCTCCCAAATCAGATCAGGCAATTGGCGTCGGCGGACAGAATAAGGCTTTCGCCCGCGCAAGATAGGCTGCCGGCCGAAAATATCGAGTGGGCCGCTTGCTGAAAACGCTTGCCTTCCGAAGCCGCATTTTCCGGATGGACCGATCGGAGGAATGGATGGGCCTGAACCGATCTACTGACGTGCGGCAATGGCTGCGGCCGCGCCCACCATGAAGCCGGCGGCGGTGCGGTTCAGCGCCTTCAGCGCGCGCGGCGATTTCAGGAACCAGCGCGCCTTGGCGGCCAGCGCCAGATAGGGCACAAGCACCACGAAGAGCACGATAACGGTGAGCGCGACCAGGATGCCATAGTCGGCGAGCGTGATGGTCTTCAGGTCGACGATGGTCGGCGTGATGGCGAGGTAGAAGACCATCGTCTTCGGGTTGCCCAGCGTGACGGTGAGGCCGGCAAGGAAGCTCGATACCAGGCCGCCCTTGCCTTTCCTGGCCTCGACAGTCTCGGGCGTGATCCCGGCCGTCCAGAAACGCCAGCCGAGGAAGGCGAGATAGGCGACGCCCAGCCATTTGATGGCGAGAAACACCATGCCGAAGCTTTGCGCGACAAAGGCAAGGCCGAGCACCACCGCGGTGAGATAAATGAGGTCGCCGAGCATCAGGCCGAACGACATCGCCAGCGACGAGCGGAAGCCGGATCCGAGCGCCCGCGCCACAAGCGCGGTGACGCCGGGGCCGGGAATGGCGGCGGCGATGCCCAGCGCAGCACTATAGGCAAGGAAGCCGGTGAGGGTCATGACGGTCGCACCTCCTGAGCCGCTCTGATGCCATGAAAGCCTGCAGCGGCAAAACGGATTCGATTGCGCCAAGCAGGACATGAAAGCCGGTCATCCTCGCCTGAAAGCGAGAGATGGTTCACTTACGCCCCGAAGGCGGTCGGCTATCTCGCATGGCTCCGAACGGCAGGAGCACCCATGTTAGCCAAAAGACTTCACATCCAGCTCATGAAGTGGATGCCCAACAACTATTCCGAGGCACGCGGTCACGTCCACGAGCTGGAATGGTATCTGTGGTTCGATGGGCGTCAGGCTTTCAGCCTGTTCGACAAGGGCGATAGCGATGTCGTTCCGCAGACTGGATATTTTACCGACAGCCGGAACCCTGGCGCCTACCCCGTTCGTCCGATGATCTATCCGCTGGTCGTCAACAACCGCTTCAAGGTGCGACTGGTGGCGATGGAGCGTGACGGACCGCAAAAGATAGACCCCGACGACACCGCCAAAGGCGAATTCTACATCGACCTCGACACCAAATATCCGCCGGTCTCCGACTGGCGCATCATCGCTGCCGATCCGCGCAACACCGACCTCAACGTGGAAGCGTCGTTCCAGCTGCAATGGCTGGACTATGTAGATACCGCCGAGATCGCCGAGGATGGCCCGCCACGCATCATCGACAAGTCCAATTATCCCTATCCCTGGGGCGCCAATGTGATGGTGTTCGAGCACTGGCTCGGGCTTGGCCGCAAGGCGCCGCTCAAACTCATCGACCCGAACCGCGCTTCGCGCCGCGAATACTGGATGATCAATGGCAATGCGGCCCGGCGCATGGTGCAGGACCTCTATCGCTTCAACGTCAACCAGCTTGGCGTCGCCAACGACGCCATCAGCAGTGTTTACGTGCCGAAGCTCAATGCCGGCCACGTCACGGTGACGCTTTACGAACACGATTTCAGCGACGGCCGCTTCGCGCAAGGGGCGAAGAAGTCCTTCGGCTCGGTCGGCCTCTTCAATCTCAGGGATACCGGTTTCGATGACCGTGTCTCATCGGCCGAGGTGATCCATACCTATCCCAAGGTGATCCATCGGGACGTACATTAGGGCCGGTTGCGCAGTTCGCCGGCTCAGGACGGGCCGTCGACATGGGCGATGCGCCAGATGGTGCCGTTGCCATCCTCGGTGACGATAAGCGCACCGTCCCTGGCCACCGCGACGCCGACCGGCCGGCCCCAGACGGCGTCGTCGGAGAGGACGAAGCCGGTGATGAAATCCTGGTACTCGCCGGTCGGCTTGCCGTCGCTAAATCTCAGCCGCACCACCTTGTAGCCGGTCCTCATACCACGGTTCCAGGAGCCGTGCAGGGCGACGAAGGCGTCACCCTTGTACTCTGCCGGGAAATTGCCGCCGTCATAGAACGCGATGTTGAGCGGCGCCGAATGCGCCTGCATCAGCACGTCGGGCACGGTGACCGAGCCGGCGAGGTCTGGGCGCGCGCCCTCGTGACGCGGGTCCTCGTTGGCGCCGATATAATACCAGGGCCAGCCATAGAAGGCGCCGTCCTTGACTGAGGTGGCATATTCGAACGGCACATCGTCGCCGAGACCGTCGCGCTCGTTGACGACACACCACAGCGCGCCGGTGGCCGGCTGCACGGTCATGCCCGAGCAATTGCGCAGGCCGGTAGCGAGGATGCGGCCATTCTTGCCGTCGGGGCCGAAGGCCAGCACGTCGGCACGGCCATCCTCGGAACCCCAGGTGGCGCCGAGTGGCTGTGATTTTGCCCAGGCGTCAAGGCCGCCCTTCGGTGCCTTCTGCATGCCCTCCGCGACGTTCGATCCGGAGCCGACCGAGAGATACAGCGTCTTTCCGTCCGGCGAGAAGGCGATATCGCGGGTCCAGTGGCCGCCGGTAGGGATGTCGGAGACAATCGTCTCCGGTTCGCCGGAGGCTTTAAGGTCGCCGTCGCGATAGGCGTAGCGGACCACGCTGTCGTTGTTGGCGACGTAGACCCATTGCGGCTTGTCGCCAGGCGGGTAGAAGGCGATGCCATAGGGCTGGTTGAGATTGTCGGCAAAAATGCCCTCTTCGGCCGGCTTCGCGCTACCCTTGGCCAGCCGATAGACGCGGATCTGGTTGGCGTCGCTGTCGGCGACGAACAGGTCGCCGTTCGGCGCCACGCGCACGACCCGCGGATTGGAAATGCCGGAAGCAACCAGTTCGGCCGAAAACCCAGGCAGCAGGACGGGCTTCGCGCCCTCGGGCCGATCGCCGAGGCCGGCGCTGTTGGAGGCGGATTCGGTGATGTTGGGCTTTTGCAGATCATCCGGCTTGATCAGCCGGCGCACACCTGGCTTGTCGGCCTTCCAGTCGCCGAAAGCGTCCTTGCCGGTCAGCAGCGGTTGATCAGCCTGCTGGGCGAAGGCGCTGGTGGCCAGAAGCAGGGCAAGCCCTGCGAAGCCGGCAATCCGGATCATGCTGTTCTCCTCGAATTCGCGCCGGTCGCCGCGTCATGCACAACGGAGATATTGTGCGGCCGCCGCAAAAGAGAAGCGTGCGCGTGCGCAGATTCGACGAGAGAACCGCTCAACTTTCCTCTTCGACGTCGAGATCGTCGTCGAGACGCTTTTCCAATGCGACGAGATCTTCCGGCAGCGGCAGGCCCATGGCGCGCATTTCCCGGAGTTTTTCGCGCAGCTGCTCCTGGATTTCGTGCTCGTCCTCGGGCTGGTTGACCATTTCCTCGAGCAGCATACTGATCTGGGCCTTGAACGATTCAAGCGCCATTCTGCGCCCTCCTTTACGGTGATCCCGGCTTCGAATTATCTTAACATCCGGGTAATCAATTGCGCCGTGTAGTCGACCATAGGCACGATGCGGGCATAATTCAGCCTGGTCGGGCCGATGACGCCGAGCGCGCCGACGACGCGGGCGTCCTTGTCGCGGTAAGGCGCCACGACCAGCGACGAGCCGGAGAGCGAGAACAGCTTGTTTTCCGAGCCGATGAAGATCCGCACGCCGGGGCCGTCCTCGGCGAGGTCGAGCAGCTGGATCAGCCCGTCCTGCGTCTCCAGATCCTCGAACAGGTGGCGCAGCAATTCGATATCGGCCTGGGCGGTGACGTTTTCGAGCAAATTGGCGCGGCCGCGCACGATAAGGCGCGCCGGCAGGCCGCTATCGGCGCCGGCCCACACCGCCAGGCCTTTCTCGACCAGATCCTGCGACAGCGTGTCCAGCGCTGCCCTGGTCTCGTCCTTGATGCGGGCGATCTCGATGCGCGCCTCGGCGAGCGTGCGGCCCCTGATATGGGCGTTGAGGAAGTTGGAGGCCTCGTGCAGCTGCGAGACGGTGATGCCGGCCGGCAGGTCGACGACGCGGTTCTCGACATCGCCATTCTGCGACACCATCACCGCCAGCGCCTTGGTCGGCTCGAGCTGGATGAACTCGATGTGCTTCAGCGCCACCTCGTTCTTGGTGGCGAGCACCAGGCCGGCGCCGCGCGACATGCCCGACAGCATCTGGCTGGCCTCGGTCAGCATGTGTTCCAGCGTCGCGCCCGAGCCGGAGGCGCGCACCTGCGCCTCGATGACCCGGCGTTCCTCGTCGGAGAGATCGCCAAGCTCCATGAAGGCATCGACGAAGAAGCGCAGGCCGGTCTGGGTCGGCAGGCGCCCGGCCGAGATGTGCGGGGCATAGATCAGGCCGAGATGCTCGAGGTCGCTCATCACGTTGCGGATGGTGGCCGGCGACAGCGACGACGGCAGGATGCGCGACAGGCTGCGCGATCCCACAGGCTCACCGTCCTTCAAATAGGATTCGACGATGCGCCTAAAAATGTCGCGCGAACGCATGTCGAGCGATTGCAGCGCGGGCGCCAGCAGACTGGGTTCGGTGACTGCCTTGGTCATTCGAGCCAAAAACCTCCGGCCCAAGGATATAGACTTCCATCGCCCCCGCGCAACCCGGCGTCTGTGCCAGATCGCCCGGCCTTTTCCTTTGCGCCATGGGCTGCATGCGTCTACAAGCCGCCGACGCAACCCTAAAAAGAACAGAAAGAGGCCTCGATGCGCCCTTCCAAACGCCAAGCCGACGAAATGCGCGCCATCTCCTTCGAGCGCGGCGTGTCCAAACACGCCGAAGGCTCGTGCCTGGTGAAATTCGGCGACACGCATGTGTTGTGCACGGCAAGCCTGGAGGAAAAGGTGCCAGGCTGGATGCGCAATTCCGGCAAGGGCTGGGTGACGGCGGAATACGGCATGCTGCCGCGTTCGACCGGCGAGCGCATGCGCCGTGAAGCCTCGGCCGGCAAGCAAGGCGGCCGCACGCTGGAAATCCAGCGGCTGATCGGCCGCTCCTTGCGCGCCGTTGTCGACCTGCAGGCACTGGGCGAACAGCAGATCACCGTCGACTGCGACGTCATCCAGGCCGATGGCGGCACCCGCACGGCCTCGATCACCGGCGGCTGGGTGGCGCTCTACGATTGCCTGCGCTGGATGGAAGCGCGGCAGATGGCCAGTGTTGCCAAGGTGCTGAAGGACCATGTCGCGGCAATTTCCTGCGGCATCCATGACGGCCAGCCGGTCATCGACCTCGACTACATCGAGGATTCATCTGCCGGCACCGACGCCAATTTCGTCATGACCGGCAAGGGCGGCATCGTCGAGATCCAGGGCACCGCCGAGGGCGAGCCGTTCTCGGAAGGGCAGTTCGCGGAGCTGATGGGCCTGGCAAAGAAGGGCATTCAGCGGCTGGTGAGCTTGCAGCAGATGGCTGTGGCCTGATTGAATTTAACGTGATGACGTCGGCGATCCTTCACACCCCCCTCTGGCCTGCCGGCCATCTCCCCCGCAAGGGGGGAGATCAGAGGTCGCTACCGTTTTCGCCAACCATCAACGTTGAGACGCCGCCAGCGGAACTGCCAATCTCCCCCCTTGCGGGGGAGATGCCCGGCAGGGCAGAGGGGGGCGCCTGATGCAACCCTCCGCTATTCTTGAGTCAGCGCTTTACGTCACGGATCTCGCCGCTGCCGAAGCCTTCTACTCCAACGTCCTCGGCCTCCCTCTCCTCGGCAAGGTCGACGGCCGCCATCTCTTCTTCCGCTGCGGCCCGGGCGTACTGCTCATCTTCAACGCCGAAGCCACCAAAATCCCGCCGGCACCGGATGCGCGGCTGAAAGTGCCGCCGCATGGCACGGTCGGCGAGGGCCATCTCTGCTTTGCCGCAAGTGCGGATGAACTCGCACAGAGGAAGGCGCAACTTGAGGCGAAAAACATCGCCATCGAAAGCGAATTCGAATGGCCGCAGGGCGGGCGTTCGATCTACATACGCGACCCCTCGGGCAATTCGATCGAATTCGCCGAGCCAAGGATCTGGGGCCTTTGATGCATTCTCTCGATGGAAAGAAGATCGTCGTTGCCAGCCACAATGAAGGCAAGCTGCGCGAATTCGCCGATTTGATGGGTCCGTTCGGCTTCGAGGCGAAGTCGGCCAAGGACTACGGCCTGCCGGAACCGGAGGAGACCGGCACCACCTTCGAGGAAAACGCCTACATCAAGGCCTTCGCCGCGGCTAAGGCGACCGGCCTGCCGGCGCTGTCGGACGATTCGGGCCTGTGCGTCGACGCGCTCGACGGCGCCCCCGGCGTCTACACCGCCAATTGGGCCGAAGCTCCCGATGGCAGCCGCGACTTCGGCATGGCCATGCAGCGCACCGAAGTGGCCTTGCAGGAGGTCGGCGCCGCCAAGCCAGCGCAGCGCAAGGGGCGGTTCGTCGCCGTCATCTGCCTGGCCTTCCCCAATGGCGAGGCTGAATATTATCGCGGCGAAGCTGAGGGAACGCTGGTGTGGCCGCCGCGCGGCGAACTGGGCTTCGGCTACGACCCGGTGTTTTTGCCCGACGGTTTCGACAAGACGTTCGGCGAGATGAGCGCTGAGGAAAAACACGGCTGGAAGCCCGGTCAGCCGACGGCGCTGTCGCACCGCGCCCGCGCCTTCCAGAAATTCGCCCGCGCCAGGTTAGGCTCAGCTTAATGTCGCTGGACCGCAGCCCGGGCTTCGGGGTCTACATCCATTGGCCGTTCTGCGCGGCCAAATGCCCGTATTGCGACTTCAACAGCCATGTCCGTCACCAGCCGGTCGACCAGGAGCGCTTTGCCCGCGCCTTCGAGAACGAGCTGAAGACCATGAGCGAGCGGACCGGGCCGCGCGAAGTGACCAGTATCTTTCTCGGCGGCGGCACACCGTCGCTGATGCAGCCGCAGACGGTGGCGGCGGTGCTGGACGCCGTGGCGAAGAACTGGACGGTGCCCGACGGCATCGAGGTGACGCTGGAAGCCAATCCGTCCTCGGTCGAGGCCGAGCGATTTCGCGGCTACCGCGCCGCCGGCGTCAACCGTGTGTCGCTCGGCGTGCAGGCGCTGAACGACAAGGATCTGCGCTTCCTCGGCCGGCTGCACAATGTCGACGAGGCGCTGCATGCAATTGGCCTGGCACGGGACATATTCCCAAGACTTTCCTTCGACCTGATCTACGCCCGCCCCGGCCAGACGCTGGACGACTGGCAGGCGGAGCTCGAACAGGCGATCGGCCATGCCGCCGACCATCTGTCGCTCTACCAGCTGACCATCGAAGAAGGCACGCCGTTCCATGCCCTTCATGCGGCGAACAAATTCATCATCCCCGATAATGACCGGGCCGCCGATCTCTATGCGCTGACGCAGGAGATCACCGCAGCGCATGGCCTGCCGGCCTATGAGATTTCCAACCACGCCAGGCCGGGCGCCGAGAGCCGGCACAATCTGACCTATTGGCGCTATGGCGAATATGTCGGCGTCGGACCGGGCGCGCATGGCCGCTTTATCGAGAACGGCCACCGCACCGTGACGATCGCCGAGCGGATGCCGGAGACCTGGGCCAATCTGGTGGAGGCCAGGGGCCATGGCGTCACCGGCGGCGAGATCCTGACGCGCTCCGAAGAGGCCGACGAGTTCCTGCTGATGGGGCTGAGGTTGGCCGAAGGCATCGACCTTTCCCGCTACGAGGCGTTTTCCGGGCACGGCCTGTCGAGCGCCCGGCTGACCGTGCTGCAGGATGAGGGGCTGGTGGCGCCGATCGGCAATGCCAGGCTACGCGCCACGCCAGCCGGCATGATCGTGCTCGATGCCGTGGTGGCGGATTTGGCGCGGTGAGCCCACAGGGCAAATGGCCGGGCTGTTGGACGATTTATCGGCTTGAGCAAGGATGTTAGAAAGTCGACTTGTTGAACCGCTGGCGTGCCAGCGCCGCATCCGAGGTGACTCCTGCGATGACGTTCCTGATCCACGAGACCTTGATGACATTGAACACGGATGATGTGTTCGAGTTTGGATTGACCGAAATCTTGAGATCTCCAGAGCAAGACGACCTCTTTGAGGCTCAGGCGATTTTCATCAGGAACGCAACGGTCACATCGAAACTAAAATTGACCCACTTGAGCGAATTCAGCGTTGTCCTCAGTTTCATAACATATATTGGAAATAAGCTTCGCGGAATCGCCAAGGATGAGTTGCTCGAGTTTGATCTGAATGGACTCACATTTGATCAGTACATCCCTCTCAGCAAAAATCTGCGTAAGATCTGGGATGAGTAGTCGGTGAAGAACGTCCTGTTCGTCTGCAGCCAGAACCGCTTGCGCAGCCCGACCGCCGAGCAGGTGTTCTCCAAACGTAGGGATATCGAGGTCGAGTCGGCCGGCACCAATCACGATGCAGACACGCCGCTGACGCATGAGCTGGTCGCCTGGGCCGACATCGTCTTCGTGATGGAAAAGGCGCACCGCACCAAGCTGCAGAAGAAATTCAAGGAGAGCCTGAAGAAGGCCCGCGTCATCTGCCTCGACATCCCGGATGATTACGGATTCATGGATCCGGAGTTGGTGCGATTGCTGGAGGTGAGGGTGACGCGATACCTGGGCTGACTGATGTGGTTGGGGCGTTCCACGCCCGCGTTCGCCATCCTCGGACTTCACCCGAGGATTCATGCCGCGAGGTTAAGGCGCTGCAGCGGTTCAGAATTCTGCGCCGCTGCATCCTTCGGCAGAGGTCACGGAATGGATCATAGGGTCTGCGCCGCGTCACTTCGCTCCTTGCTTCGCCCTAGGATGACGATGTTGCACCGATCGACAAACTAAGCGTCGTGCTTGAAGCGGCGCTTGCCGCGGTGTTTCTCGGCATGCGCCTCTCCGGTCCGGGCCGGCTTGGCGTCGCTCTTGTCCCGGCGGACGCTGTTCTGGTCGTTCATCGGATGCGGCGGCGCGCCTTCGCGGGCGCTCTTCGTTTCAAGACGGGTGATGAAGATATCGAAACGATTGGGCATCGTACGGTCAGTGCTCCGTCGTGCTGTCCGGTTTGTTGTCCGAAAGCCTGACATTCGTCGGCAAGGCGGTGGCCGCCCGACTGGCCAGGCCGGTGTCGCTTTCGGCGAGCGCACGCTTGCCCTTTCGCGCAGTGAAGCGCTTGCGCTCGGCATAATAGGGCTCGAAAACGTCCTGCAATTCCAGGCTGTCCATCCTGTCCTCCTCCTCAAGAGACTCAGGTATTCAATCCGCCAGCCACGCTTTCGTTCCCCACTGTGGCAAAGACATGGCCGCCGGGTTACATCGGCGTCAGGTTTGGCTCGACGTTCGGGAGTTTTGCAACCCGGCGCGCGCCGTGCCAAACAGGGCGAAATGGAGAGACCCCGGTGACCGGCGAGAAGCGCAGCTATGTGATCGGGCAGACCGAGATCGCGGTCCGGTCGCTGGCGCCGGCGCTGTATCTGGTGGCGACGCCGATCGGCAACCTCTCCGACATCACGCTGCGCGCCTTGGAAACGCTGGCTGCCGCCGACATAGTCGCCTGCGAGGACACCCGCGTCTCACGCGTGCTGCTCGACCGATACGGCATCCGCAGGCGCACAACCGCCTATCACGAACACAATGCCGGCGAGGCGGGACCGAAGCTGATCGCAGCACTCGAGGCCGGGCAGAGCGTGGCGCTGATTTCGGATGCCGGCACGCCGCTGATCTCCGACCCAGGCTACCGGCTGGTCGGCGAAGCGCTGGAGCGCGGCCTGCGCGTGGTGCCGATCCCCGGCCCATCGGCGCCGCTGGCGGCGCTGACGGCGTCGGGCCTGCCGTCCGACGCCTTCCTGTTTGCGGGGTTTTTGCCGGTGAAAGCAGGGCAGCGGCTCACAAAGCTCGAAACGTTCAGGACGGTGTCGGCAACGCTGATCTTCTTTGAGTCGCCACGCAGGCTGGCCGATACGCTGCTTGCGATGGTCGAGGCGCTGGGTGATGGGCGCAAGGCGGCCATCGGCCGCGAGCTTACCAAGACTTTTGAAGAGATGCGGACGGGAACGCTGCAGGCGCTGGCCGATTATTATGCGGCGGCCGATACGCCGAAGGGCGAAATCGTCATCTGCGTCGGGCCCGCCGAGATCAAGGCCGACCAACCCGCCGACATCGACAGGCTGCTGCTGTCGCTGGCCGCCGAAATGCCGGCGTCCAAGGCGGCGGCGGAGGCGGCGAAGATGACCGGCGGGCAGAAGCAGGCGCTTTACCGGCGGCTGCTGGAACTCAGGGATGCGGTTGGAGAAGGCGAAGGTGGCTGAGCGCCCGGCCGCCAGCCGCCAAAAAGCCTATCGGCGCGGCCATCGCGGCGAGTGGCTGGCGGCAGCGGCGCTGATGCTGAAAGGTTATCGCATCCTCGCCCGCCGGCATCGCACCCGCTTCGGCGAGATCGACCTGATCGCCAGGCGCGGCGACCTGGTGCTGTTCGTCGAGGTCAAGGCGCGGCGCACGCTCATGGAAGCGATGGAGGCGATCGGCCACGAATCGGAGCGCCGCATCGAGGGCGCCGCCGACATCTGGCTGTCGCGGCAGCCGGACTACGGCAGATTGTCGATGCGCTTCGACATGATCGCGGTGCTGCCCTGGCGCTGGCCGGTGCATGTCGAGAACGCGTTTTTTGGGAGGAGTTAGCGGCCTTTACCCTCCCCCTTGTGGGGAGGGTCGGTGAGCAAGCGACCCGAAGCGTCGTTGGCGAAACGGGGCGGGGGCGTGGCGCCCCCACCCCGATCCGCTTTGCGGATCGACTGACCGGGGCGAGCCGCCTGTCTCGCCCGTCCTTCGGACCCCCACAAGGGGGAGGGTAAAGCTCACCCCCAAATGAAAAGCGCCACCAACCCAACCGCTCCCACCACCAGGCGCCACCAGCCGAACAGCGAATAGCCGTTGCGCGAGACGTAATCGAGCAGGAAGCGGACGACGATCAGCGCGGTAAGGAAGGCGGCGATGAAGCCGATAGCGATGATCGGCAGGTCGGCGCTGCTCAGCACGTTGCGGTTCTTGAACAGATCGAAGGCGAAGGCGCCGACCATGGTCGGGATGGCGAGGAAGAAGGAGAATTCCGCCGCCGCGCGCTTGTCGACGCCCAGCAGCAGCGCGCCGACGATGGTCGAGCCGGAGCGCGACGTGCCGGGGATCAGCGACAGGCACTGGAACAGGCCGATCTGCAGGTAAAGCCTTGTCGGGAAGCGCTCGACGTCACGGTAGACCGGCTGCAGCTTCATGCGGTCGACGACCAAGAGCACGACGCCGCCGATGATCAGCATGATGCAGATCAGCCTTGGCGATTCGAACAGCACCGTCTTGATGAAATCATGCGCCAGCGCGCCGATGATGGCGGCCGGCAGGAAGGCAATCAGGATGCCGATGACGAAATGCCGCGTCAGCCGATCATGCGGCAGGTCGAGCAGCATCTGCCACAGACGGCGGAAATAGACGCTGAGGATCGCCAGGATGGCGCCGAGCTGGATCAGGATCTCGAACGCCTTGCCGGTGGAATGGAAGCCGAGGAAATGGCCGGCGAGCAGGATATGGCCGGTCGAGGAGACCGGGATGAACTCGGTCAGCCCCTCCAGCAGGCCGAGCAGCAGGGCTTCGACGATGGTGTGGCTATCCATGGCAACCTCGGCATTCAAGGGACGGAAGGAAACGGCTGGCAAAAGGGCTTGCTTGTCACGGCGCGGAAGTCCCCCTATAGGTCGCAGCACCGTGACGGCCGCATGACGGGCCGCCAAGACTTACCGGTGCGGACGGCGATTCGCCAGTGCGCCTTAATATCGCGGAATCATGCTGACGCTTTTCCATCACCCGATGTTCGCCACCTGCCGCTTCGTGCGCCTCGCCTTCGGCGAATATGGCGAGGAGCTGGCGCTGATCGAGGAAAAACCGTGGACGCGGCGCAAGGAGTTTTTGGCGCTGAACCCCGCCGGCACCTTGCCTATCCTGCTGGCCGAAGGCGACGTGCCGATCGTCGGCGCCATGGTGATCGCTGAATATCTCGACGAAACACGTGGTGTCCTGAAGCGCGACAAGCGCCTGTTTGCGGAAGACCCGATGCAGCGCGCCGAAATCCGCCGCCTGACCGACTGGTATCTCAACAAGGCCGAGAGCGAAGTGACCCGGCATCTGGTGCGCGAGCGCGTGCTGAAGCCGGTGATGCCGGAAACGGCGGGCGGCGGTTCCCCCGATTCGGCGGCGATCCGCGCGGCGCGCGCCAACATTCGCCAGCACATGAAGTACACCAACTGGCTGGCCGGCACCCGTCATTGGCTGGCCGGCAGCAAGGTCACCTATGCCGACCTGGCGGCAGCGGCGACGCTGTCGGTGCTGGATTATCTCGGCGAGATCGATTGGCGCGAGCATGCCGCGGCGCGCGAATGGTACACGCGGGTGAAATCGCGGCCGTCGTTCCGGCCGCTGCTCTCCGACCGGGTTCGCGGCCTGTCGCCGGTTTCGCATTATGCGGACCTCGACTTCTAGAAGCCAAACCCTGCGCGCGCTGATCGACGCCGAGGCGCGGCGCGCCGGCTTCGATGCGGTTGCCGTCACCACGCCTGACGCGATCCCGCTGGCGCCTGCCAGATTGGCAGAATTCGTCGCCGATGGTTTTCACGGTTCGATGGCGTGGATTGCGGAGACGCTTCAACGCCGCAGCGAGCCTTCGACGCTGTGGCCCGAGGTGCGCTCGATCATCGTGCTGGCAATGAATTACGGCCCCGACCACGATCCGCGTGCGCTGCAGGCAAGGCGCGATCTCGGCGCGATCTCGGTCTATGCGCAAAACCGCGACTATCACGAGGTGATGAAGGGCCGGCTGAAGGAGATCGCCGGCAAGATCGTCGCGCGGGCCGGCGGCGACGTGAAGGTTTTCGTCGATACGGCGCCCGTGATGGAAAAGCCGCTGGCTGAGGCCGCCGGGCTCGGCTGGCAAGGCAAGCACACCAATCTGGTCAGCCGCGAGCACGGCTCCTGGCTGTTTCTCGGCACCATCTTCACCACGGCGGAGCTCACGCCAGATTCGACCGAGGTAGACCATTGCGGTTCCTGCCGCGCCTGTCTCGACGCCTGCCCGACCGATGCCTTTCCGGCGCCCTATCGGCTCGATGCCAGGCGCTGCATCTCCTACCTGACCATCGAGAACAAGGGGCCGATCCCGCAAGAATTCCGCGAAAAGATCGGCAACCGCATCTATGGCTGCGACGATTGTCTCGCCGCCTGCCCGTGGAACAAGTTCGCCCGCGCCGCCTCGGAGGCCAAGCTCGCCGCGCGCGATGAACTGCGCGAACCGCCGCTGGCGGAACTGTTGCAGCTGGACGACACGGCGTTCCGGACCTTTTTCTCCGGCTCGCCGATCAAGCGCATCGGCCGCGACCGCTTTGTCCGCAACGTGCTGACCGCCGCCGGCAATTCCGGCGATGTTTCGCTGGCCGGCCCGGTGCGCGATCTGCTTGGCGATGCCTCGCCGCTGGTGCGCGGCGCGGCGATCTGGGCGCTGGCGCGGCTGGTGACGGCCGCCGAATTCAACGGGCAGGCGGCGATCTACTCGAACACTGAAACCGACACGACAGTGCGGGGCGAATGGCTGTCCGTATTGCCAATTGAGGCGCACGCATGAGCGAAAAACAGGTTTTTATCTTTGGCGCCGGCTATTCGGGCAAAGCCTTTGCACGGGCCAATGCGGGCTGGCACGGTTTGCGCACTACGAATACCCCCACCCCTAACCCCTCCCCACAAGGGGGAGGGGAACTCGCGGAAGCGCCTACCTTCGCAGACCCAGCGACTGGGATCGGTAAGAGCGCGCGGCAGCGTTCCCTCCCCCTTGTGGGGAGGGGTAGTGTGGGCGCCCCTCTTCACAAGAATCTCATTTTTGGCACCACGCGCTCATTGGAAAAATTCGACGCGCTGCGGCAGGTCGGCATCGCGCCGCTGCTGTTCGACGGCGCCCTGACCCCTGAAATCGGCGATGCGCTGGAAAAGACCACCCATCTCGTCGTCTCGGTGGCACCGGAGGAGGCCGGCGACCCTGTGCTTCTCGCCGCGCGCAAGGCGATCGAGGCGATGCCGGCGCTTCGCTGGATCGGCTATCTCTCGACCGTCGGCGTCTATGGCAATTATGACGGTGCCTGGGTCGATGAAACGGCCGAATGCCGGCCGGTGTCGAAACGCTCGTCGATGCGAGTGGCGGCCGAGCGGGGCTGGCTGCAGCTTGGACTCGAGACCGGCAAGCCGGTGGCCATCCTGCGGCTTTCCGGCATTTACGGGCCGGGTCGCAACGCGCTGGTCAATCTGGAAAACGGCACGGCCAGGCGGCTGGTCAAGCCCGACCAGGTGTTCAACCGCATCCATTGCGACGACATCGCCGGCGCGCTCTGGCACCTCATCGGTGGCAATAGAGGCGGCATTTTCAACATCACCGATGACGAGCCGGCGCCGCCGCAGGATGTCGTCACCTATGCCGCTTCGCTGATGGGCGTCGAGCCGCCGCCGGAGATTCCTTTCGAGACCGCCCAACTTTCGCCCATGGCGCGGTCCTTCTATGGCGAGAACAAGCGCGTCGCCAACGCCGCGATCAAGGCAGCGGGCTACCGGTTCCGCTATCCGGACTACCGCCAGGCGTTCGATCGGATGTGGGCCGACGGCAGCTGGCGCGACGGCGAGCCGCGCAGCCCGATGAAGGTAGATAATCGAAACGCGAGCCCGAGGGTGATATGATTCGATTGTGTTGCGGACTTTTGCAGTGGGGTTCATGACGATTTCGATGCGATCCTTGACCGGCAGACGGCCGTTCCTGACGGCGGCGCTGGCGATCGTGGCGCTGGCCGGGCTGGTGGCGGGCGCAATCACGGCCGAGCCACGGGCAAAAGACCTGTTCGGCGCCAAGAAGCTGCCGGCGGTGGCTGCGGCGCAATCCTTCGGCTTCTATTCAAAGGGCTGCTTCACCGGCGGCGTCGCCATTCCGATGGACGGCCAGAACTGGGAGGTGATGCGTCCCTCGCGCAACCGGCGCTGGGGTCATCCAACGATGATTGCGCTGATCGAGAAGCTGTCGCGCGATGCCGCCGCCGACGGCTGGCCGGGGCTTCTGATCGGCGACATTTCGCAGCCGCGCGGCGGCCCGATGCTGACCGGGCACGCCTCGCACCAGATCGGCCTCGACGCCGACATCTGGCTGACGCCGATGCCCGACCGCAAGCTTACGACCCAGGAGCGCGAAAACATCAGCGCCACGCTGATGGTCGACGACAAGACGCATCTGGTGAAGGACAGGCTGTGGAAGCCCATACATACCAAGCTGTTGAAGCGCGCCGCGAGCTATCCGGAAGTCGAGCGCATCCTGGTCAATCCAGGCATCAAGAAGAAGCTGTGCGACACCGTCACCGGCGACCGTACCTGGCTGAGAAAAATCCGGCCGTTCTGGGGCCATGACTATCATTTCCACATCCGCATCGGCTGCCAGCCGGGTTCGCCCAACTGCAAGGGACAGGAAGCGACGCCCGACGATGACGGCTGCGGCAAGCCGCTGGCCTGGTGGTTTACCGAGGAGCCGTGGCGCCCCAACAAGAACCCGGACGCGCCCAAGGCGCGCGACCTGATGACGATGGCGAACCTGCCGAAACAATGCCAGTTCGTGCTCGACCAGCCCGACGCGGACTCGGCGGAAGCCGTCACCTATCGCGGCGGCGGCGTGCCGATCGCCGCCAGGGCGCCGGAACCCGACGCGCCTCCGCCTATTGCGGGCAATGCGGGCGGCTTGCCAAACGCAGCCAACGCCTTCACCGCCACGCCGGAGATCGGCATTCCCCTGCCAAGGCGACGGCCGCCGGCAAACGTCGGACAGTGATGGCGAACTGACGCTTTCCCTTTCCGGGGCCATGCGCTAGTCAATCGATTGAACACCGGGCGATTGAACACCGGGCGATTGAAAAACCGGGCGATTGAAACGGTCGCAACGGCGCCGCAAAGGGGACGAGCAAGAGCATGTCAGGCGACGACGACACCGCGTTGCGGTTTCCAGTGCTGATCGGCGACATCGGCGGCACCAATGCGCGCTTTTCGATCGTGCTCGACGCAAATTCGGAAGCCGGTGAGCCGCATATCGTGCAAACCGCCAATTTCGCCACCATAGACGAGGCGATCCAGGCGGCGGTGCTCGACCGATCGTCCATCCGGCCGAATTCGGCAGTGCTGGCGATCGCCGGACCAGTTGATGGCGACGAGATCCCGCTTACCAACTGTCCCTGGGTGGTGAAGCCGAAGCAGATGTTTGCCAATCTGGGCCTGGGCGACATCGTCGTGCTCAACGATTTCGAGGCGCAGGCGCTGGCCGTCGTGGCGCTCGGCGAAGAGCATATGGAAAAGATCGGCGGCGGCACGCCGGAGGAGAATGCCGGACGCGTCGTGCTCGGCCCCGGCACCGGCCTCGGCGTCGCCGGGTTGGTTCATGCCCTCCACCACTGGATCCCGGTGCCTGGCGAAGGCGGCCATATGGATATCGGTCCGCGGACGCCGCGCGATTTCGAGGTGTTCCCGCATATCGAAAAGCTGGACGGCCGCATTTCGGGCGAGCAGATCCTGTGCGGGCGCGGTCTGGTCAATGTCTACCGGGCGGTCGCCAAGGCCGACGGCAAGCCGGCGCCGTTCACCACGCCGGCCGAAATCACCGGGGCGGCGCTGGCCAAGACCGACCCGGTTGCCGAGGAAGCGCTGGCGCTGTTCGTCACCTGCCTCGGCCGCACCGCCGGCGACCTCGCGCTGGTGTTCATGAGCCGCGGCGGCGTGTTTTTGACCGGCGGCATCGCGCAAAAGATCGTTCCGGCACTGAAGGAAGGCAGTTTCCGTGCCGCCTTCGAGGACAAAGCGCCGCACAGCGCGCTGATGGCCTCGATGCCGGTCTATGTCATCATCCACCCGCTGGCAGCGCTTCTGGGCCTTGCCGCCTATGCCCGCAACCCGTCGCTGTTCGGCGTCCAGACCGCGGGGCGGCGCTGGCGCACGTAATCCATTTCGTCCCGAACATGGGTCTGTTCCTGGAAATGGCTGCCGCTTTCGTGACCCTGACCTCGAGCCGCGACGAAGTTTCGCCATAGGCAAGCCGTAGCCGGGGCGCTAAGAGGGGGCCGAATTCCAGCCTGGCATCCCTAGATGCCGGTTGATTTCAGATCGAATCGACCTGAAATCATCCGGCTCTAAATCAAAGAGATAGAGCAATGATGTCGTCCGAAAACCGCTTCACACTTTTCGGCATCATGCTCTAGCAAACCACGAAGCGCCCGCGATTTGACCGCTCAAAGTCCACTCAAACTGAAAGTCCAGCCAGCTGAGGTCACTGCGGTGCTGCGCCGCATCCTGGCCGAAAACGGTAGTGAATATCGCTGGACCTATGTCGTTGCCGTCGGCTGCCTGCTGATTGTTTCCGCCACCACCGCCTTCACGGCGTGGATCATGGCCCCGATGATCAACGAGATCTTCTACGAACGACGCGGCGACATGATCGTCTGGATCTGCGCCGGGTTCATGGCCGCCTCCGTGCTGCGCGGCTTCGCCGGTTACGGCCAGGCGGTCGCGTTGGCCAAGATCGGCAACAATCTGGTCGCCCGCTACCAGAAGCGCAGCTTCGACCATCTGATGAAGCTCGGCGTCGACTTCTTCAACGATACGCGTTCCGGTCGGCTGGCGGCGCAGGTCAACGAGAATGTCGGCGGCGTTCGCGATCTGCTGTCGCTGACGCTGACCTCCATCAGCCGCGACGCGGTCTCGCTGATCGCCCTCGTTGGCGTCATGATCTACCAGGATCCGGTGTTGTCGCTCAGCTCGCTGCTGATCGGGCCGCCGCTGATCTGGGCCGTCGTCTACATCACCCGCCGATTGCGGCGCATCAACCGGGAATCGGTGCTGATCAACTCGCGGCTGAACGGGTCCGTACAGGAGGCCACGCAAGGCATCGCCATCGTCAAGGCCTTCACCCTGGAAGCCGAGCTGGCGCGCCGGATCGGCATCATGGCCGATACGGCCGAGCAGCGTAACAACAAGATCGCCCGGGTCGCGGAGCGGCTGTCGCCGATTTCCGAGATTTTGGGCGGTTTCGCCATTACCTCCGTCCTTGCCTATTCCGGCTACCGGGCGCTGGTGCTCGGACAACCACCAGGCGCTGTGTTTTCCTTCATCACCGCGCTGATCATGGCCTACGATCCGGCACGGCGCCTGGCTCGTACGCAGGTCGGTATGGAACGTGCCCTGGTCAACGCCCGGATGATTTACGAGCTGCTCGACCTGGAGCCTAAACAGGGCGATGCGCCCGACGCGGTCGAAGCCAGGATCACCACCGGCGAGGTTCGCTTCGACAATGTGACGTTCGGCTACAGCGCCGACATGCCGGTGATCAGGAACCTGAGTTTCACCGCCGCGGCCGGCAAGGTTACGGCGGTGGTCGGGGCCTCGGGTGCCGGCAAGACGACGCTCGTGGCGCTGCTGCAGCGCTTCTACGATGTCGACAAGGGTTCGATCGAGATCGATGGCCAGGACATTTCCAAAGTCACCAAGCACTCGCTGCGCGGCTCGATCGCCTATGTCTCGCAGGCGCCCTATCTGTTCGAAGGCAGCATACGCGACAACATCCGTTTTGGCCGACTTTCGGCGACCGACGCCGAGATCGAGCGGGCGGCGGTGCTGGCGGCGGCCGACGAGTTCATCCGTCAGCAGCCGCAGGGCTACGACACGCCCGTCGGCGAGGGCGGCTCGACCCTTTCCGGCGGCCAGCGCCAGCGCGTCTCGATTGCGCGGGCGATCGTGCGCAACGCGCCGATCCTTTTGCTCGACGAAGCGACCTCGGCGCTCGACAACGAGGCCGAGGCGCGCGTCCAGGAGGCCCTGACCCACGTGATGGAAGGGCGCACCACCATCGTGATAGCGCATCGCCTGTCGACGGTCGTCAACGCCGACCACATTATCGTGCTTGAAGAGGGGCGCCTGGTCGAGGAAGGCACCCATGCCGCACTGATGGCCGATCCAAACAGTGTCTACGCCCGCTTCCACCGCATTCAAGGCAAGAACGGACTGGGGCTTGTCGACGACTCGAAGCCCGTCCAAACTCCGGTCCGGCGCAGCCGCGCCAAGAAGGCGGTGGGGAGAACAGCATGAGCGAATCCAGCGAAATGGGCCTGGTGGTGGTGGGGGCGGCCGGCCGCATGGGCCAGACGCTGATCCGCGCCATCCATTCGATCCCCGGCGCCCGCGTCGTCGGCGCGGTCGAACGAACCGGATCGCCCTATCTCGGCAGGGATGCGGGCGAGCTTGCCGGCATCGGCATCATCAATGTGACGATCGGCGACGATCCGCTGCCGGTGTTCGCCAAGGCCGACGGCGTGCTCGATTTCACCATGCCGGCAGCCACCGTCGAATTCGCAGGCTATGCCGCGCAGGCACGCATTGCCCATGTCATCGGCACCACCGGCTGCTCGGCGGAAGACGACGCCAGGATCGAGGCCGCGGCGCGCCACGCGACGATCGTCAAATCCGGCAATATGAGCCTCGGCGTCAGTCTTCTGGCGGTGCTGGTCGGGCAGGCCGCGCGCGCGCTCGGTCCAGAGGATTTCGACATCGAGATCCTCGAAATGCATCACAAGCACAAGGTCGACGCGCCCTCGGGCACCGCCTTGCTGCTCGGCGAAGCGGCGGCGGCGGGACGCGGCATTTCCCTTGCCGGCAACGATGTGCGGTCACGCGACGGCCATACCGGCGTGCGCAAGCCAGGAACGATCGGCTTTGCCAGCTTGCGCGGTGGCTCGGTGGTCGGCGACCACAGCGTCATCCTGGCCGGGACCGGCGAGCGCATCACGCTGTCGCACCATGCCGAGGACCGCGCCATCTTTGCCCGCGGCGCGGTCAAGGCCGCGCTCTGGGCGCGCGGTAAAAAGCCCGGACTTTATTCCATGCGGGACGTGCTCGGCTTGAGCTAAACCATCCATAATTTTGAAGGAGCAAACATGTCGGGAACTCTCGTGCTCGTGCGCCACGGCCAGAGCGAATGGAACCTGAAGAACCTGTTCACCGGCTGGCGCGATGTCGACCTTACCGAGCAGGGCCACAAGGAGGCCAAGGAAGCCGGCCAGAAGCTCAAGGCACGCGGCTTGAAATTCGACATTGCCTTCACCTCGGCGCTGATCCGGGCGCAGAAGACCTGCCAGCACATTCTCGACGCGGTCGGCCAGAGCGATTTGAAGACGATCCGCGACCAGGCGCTGAACGAGCGCGACTACGGCGACCTCTCCGGTCTCAACAAGGACGACGCGCGTCAGAAGTGGGGCGAAGAGCAGGTGCACATCTGGCGCCGCTCCTACGACGTGCCGCCGCCCGGCGGCGAAAGCCTGAAGGACACCGGCGCCCGCGTCTGGCCCTATTATCTTCACGACATGCAGTCGCATGTGCTGAAGGGTGGCACCGTGCTGGTCGCCGCGCATGGCAATTCGCTGCGCGCACTGATCATGGCGCTGGACGGCAAGAGCGGCGAGGAGATCGTCAAGCTCGAGCTCGGCACCGGCGTGCCGGTGATCTACAAGCTCAACGCCGATTCCACTGTGGCGTCGAAGGACGTGCTGGAGGGGTGAGGTTTTCGGCCAACTCATTCGCCGAGTCGGCGCTGCCCCTCATTGCCGGGCAGTTCTCCCCGTATAGTGACGGGGAGAAAGGGCTGGCCGCAGCCTCGGCGCTCTTCTTGTGACGCAGGTGACCGGCGAAAATCATCGATGAGAGCGCCCCTCTCCCCGTCACTGTGCGGGGGGAGGATGCCGGCAGGCAGGTGAGGGGCGGCGCTGACCCCTGGGAAACTAAGCCGGCAGGCAGCGGCCCTCGAAAAAGCGCGTTGACACATATCGTTTGCCCGCTTACATGAGCCCGCACCAGCCCAGATGGCGGAATTGGTAGACGCGCACGGTTCAGGTCCGTGTTCCGCAAGGAGTGGAGGTTCGAGTCCTCTTCTGGGCACCAAATTCCCGTTTCGGATAAATCCGAAATGATTTAGATGCGAAGCAAAAGCCCGGTTTCCCGGGCTTTTTTGCTGATGGATGACAGATAGTCCAGCGGAGGGTCAATGCGGCGGGCGAACCGCTTTCATTGCTTCTTCTTCGAGTGTCTGGAGCTTCTCCCGAATCTCCTCCGGCTCGGCATGCTCCAAGCCGACGACATCGTTTCTGGTCTCATTCAGCGAAACGATAATCTCATCAAGCTTGGCGTGAATGGCGGCCGTGTCGCGGTAACCCTGGATCAGTACAACGCCGGTGATCACGATGGCCGCTACCGACAATGCGTAGGTGACCACATTCGTCAGGCCGAATGGCACCAACGCAGTACAGAGCAGCATGGCTACAAGAAGGACATAGAAGCCCGGTGGCCGGGATAGAAAGTCGCCCATCACAAACAGGAAGCGATTCATATCCAGGCCGCGGTCAAAAATGCCACGAGTGCGGTGACGGCTACGCAAATTGGAATTGCCGCGAGTAAGGCAGCTTCCAGGACCCAAGTTTCCTTGTCGCTAAACATCAGACATCCTCCCGTTGAGAAAAGGCTGCCCGTAGAATTTCACAGGGCAGCCACAGCCCGCCGCTCCAGACCGGAGCGGCGGGCTCGCGCATTATTCGATGATCTGCACGACCTTGCGCGTGTCGGGATCGACGAGAACCGCATGATCTCCGACAACCGTATACTTGTAGCGGACATCCGGAACGTCGATTGCGTGGAGCTCGACAGTGCCTGGAAGTGCCGTGCCGACATTGAGTTCGACGCCGAGCAAACTGACTGATGCCAGCTTTTGCTTATGGATATATTCGCGAACGACCGTCTGTTGTTCGGGCTTGAGAACAATAACGTCCTCGGCAAACGAGGTGCCGATGCCCGCCATAAGGACGAGGGCGCCGGCGGCGCCGACGAAATATCTGGTCATGGGAATTTCCTTTTCATAGGTCAGTTCGGAAGCGTGGATGCGAGCAGATCAGCCGCCACTCGCAGGGGCTGGGGCAGGTGCCGCAGGCTTTGCGGGTGCAGCCGGAGCTTCCACCTTTGGCGCTTCAACCTTGACGTTGATATCCTTGCCGCCGTCGCCGCGGATATTGATGACGCCGGTAAAAATAAGCAATACTACGACTGCAATAAGTGCAAGAACAACAGCAATCGCAGTGCCGCCCCCACCACCAGAATTAACAACAGTTGGGCCGTCGGCCATGTGTTCCTCTCCTGTTTTATTTAGTTGCATTTGGGAAACGCCTGCCCCGCTTGAACGTTCCGCCTCGGGACTTGGGTCTTAGCTGATATCCGACTTTGGTCTGGTTCGCCGCGGACTGAAGTCATAGGAACAATCTGGCTGATCTCAAGTTCGGTCCCTCGGCGAACAGGCGTGGTGCCGTCGCCGGATTACGCGAGGAGAAAACCATGAAAATCCACTTTGCAAGTGCCGCTGCAGGCTTGTTGCTTTTGGCTGGCGTAGGCGGCGCCGCAGCTCAGGATGTCGTCATCACACCGGAGCAGGATACGGTCGTCCGCGAATATGTGAAAAAGCAGCCGCTGGCTTCGGTGAAGATCCCGGGCGTGGAGCTGAACGTCGGCAGTGCCTTGCCTGATACGGTCGAGCTGCACGAAGTTCCCAACGTCAAATACCGCTATGTCGTGGTCGACAACCGCACCGTCCTGGTCGACCCCGGCACCCGGAAAATTGTGAAGGTCTACGACTGATCGAATAGCTGCAGCCCGCCGCCGACCATGGCGGCGGGCTGCGGATTTAACATTGCGCTCCAGGATGATCGAAGATGATCGATGACGTCGAGACATCGCCAGCCCTCGATGCCCGCCTGGGTTCTCTCAGGGCGAGAATGCGCGATGCGCGCATAACAGAGGCCGACATGAAGACCTTTCAGAAAGTCGCATCCATCATGGTTGGCGGCAGTGGCCGCATCAGCGGCGATGACCTGATTGCAGCGTCGTTCGTCCTCGAGGACCAGCCGGAAGGCTTGTGAGGCGGAGTACTCACGTGTGCAGGCGCCCGCAACGCTGATCCCAAGTGTTCTGGTGCTGAACACATTCCTGCTGCGGGCCGGCGTCGAAGGCGTGCCCGCTGGCGAGGTCGCGTCGCGCTCAAGCATCGTCCAGAACACCATGTCGCCGCATGTGAAGATACCCGGCCATGCTAGCCGAAGCCGGCGCCGTAGAAAATCAGCGCGGCCGGCAGAACCGGCAGGCCGGTCCAGAGCGTCGCCACGCCTATGGTCACAAATGTCACCGAGGCCAGTTTGGTCCAGATCCGATGATGGTAGCGAGCGATCGCCATATCGACCGTACGGGCGCCGGCCTGGGAAGGACCCACCAGCGCGCCAAGGCCGACCGCCGCGCCCAGCGTGGTCGGCGCGCTGTTTACCCTGCAACGCGGGGCTATGCGGCGTGCTCGCACAAGTTAGCTCCAGCTTGAGGCACGGCGTGAAGTCTCGGTCCTTGCCCCCCACGATGGCGAGTTACGAAGTCAAAAGCGGTCAATGTGCTTAGCGATCTACAGTCGACTTCAGCCGCCGTTTCGAATGATGGCGCTCCGCAATCACGAGATTTGTCGATAATAAGCGATATTAGGCTGTATTCGCGACTATTCGATGGCTCTTCCATAGTGGGCGATTAGATAAAATTGGAAATGATATCCCGGATCGGAGGAGATCGAGCCATTCGGACCGGCATCAGCATGATTGAACCGCAGCCACCGGAAGTTGACAGTGATCATCAGCGGGATCGGATTTGGTACGAAGTCTTAATACGTCTCACCTAAGTTCCAACTTTGACTTCGGGAGCGCGACGTTCGACAGAAATATCTCCGCAGGTTACATTCGCCAGTCAGACAGCGCTCCGCACTCGAATGGATGTCTCTGAATGCCGGGCCTCACGCCTTCACGACCGCACCCGAGAACCTTGGGATGGATGGGCACGACAGCGCTCGCCATGGGTGGCAGCAATCAAAGCCTGTTTCTGATTGCCGCCCTTTTTGTCGGTCAGGGGAATATTCCCGGTCAAGGAAGCGCTGCGGTTCCTTTGCTCGTTGTTGGTCTGCTTCTAAGCTGGGCCGCCGCGCCTGCGTGGACCGAATTGGTTCTCATGTGGCCAAACCGCGTCGGCGGTATCTCTGCAGCGTGCGCCGAAGCCTTCCGACCTTACAGTCCCGTTCTCTCGGCTTTGACGGGCACCTGCTATTGGTGGGGTTGGGTGCCGACCTGCGGACTGACAGCGGTTCTTTCAGCGTCTGCAATCCAGCAATGGTACCTGCCGGGCCTCCCCGTGGAGGCGGTCGCCTGCGGGCTCATCGCATTCTTTACGGCGGTCAACCTGTGTGGAATCAAGTGGGTGGTCCAACTGGCGATCCCGATCGCCACGGCCTCCGCGACGCTTGCGTTTCTCTCATCCCTCGTACCGGTCATCAGTGGCTCGGTCGACTGGCGGCAGGCGACGGATTTTGCCCTGACCAGCCCGTTTACCGGCCTGTTCGGCGACATCACGTCGGTGATGGCGGGACTGTATCTGATCGGGTTTGCCGCACCGGCATTTGAGGCTGCAGCCTGCCATGTTGGCGAAACCATCGATCCCAACCGCAACATTCCTCTGGCGATGTGGGCCAGCGCCGCAATGGCGGGCGTCTATTTCCTGGTCCTGCCGGTTGTCTGGCTGGGTGTGCTCGGACCGGAGCCGCTCGGCACCGACCTCGCCATAGCTCTCGGGCCCACCTTTGCGCCCTTGTTGGGGAGTTTCGGCAAGGCGGCCGCCATCTGGCTCATCATGCTGAACATGTTCCATGGAACGTTGCAGCCATTGGCAGGCGCCGCGCGGACCCTTGCGCAGCTGAGCGAAGACGGCCTGCTGCCGAGCTTCCTGGCCAGGCGCACCTCAACAGATTGTCCCTGGGCGGCAACGCTGCTCACAGCTGCCGCGGCAATCGGCTTCATGCTGTGCGGGTATCCGCTCTGGATGATCGCCGCGGCCAATTTTACGTACCTGATCAGCATCTGCATGCCAAACATCGCAGTCTGGCTCTTGCGCCGTGACAGTCCCGAAGCCGAGCGACCCTTCCGGGCTCCCAGGGGAACGATCATCCTTGGCGTAGGCGCGGCTGCAATATGGCTGTTGACCGCCATACTGGGATTTCAGCAATTTGGCCTTCCTACCGTCCTGTTCGGTCTGGCTTTGGCATATTCGGGTGCTGCGCTCTACGCCTGGCGCACGATGGAGGATCGATACGCACTCGGTCTACCCTTGCTGCCACATACGCTTCACCTGAAGCTTACCGGAGCCATGCTTTTTGTGCTCGTGCTCGACGGTGCCGGCTATTTCCTGGCGATCGGCAGCGTTCCCCAAGGCGACACTTCATTGGTCGCCGCGCTGGAGGACATTTTTGTGGTTGTCGCGCTGCTGACCATCAGCGTTGGCCTGATCTTGCCGGGAATGATCACCCATTCGGCGACCGAGGTGAGCAACGCGGCAAAGCGTCTGACATCCGGAACGCTGAAGGATTTCTCTCTCGCCATGGTCGCCCTGGGGCGGGGAGACCTCGCTGCGGCGCATGCCTCCGTGAATATCATGCCGGTTACGGTAAACTCTCGTGACGAACTTGGAGAGATGGCCGAAAGCTTCAACCTGCTCCAGGACAAGGTGAGGGAAGCCGCCCACGGCCTGGACGACGCGCGCGAGAACATGAACGTAGCGCGCACCGAACTGATGGCACGGCACGAGGAAATCGCGCATCTCGCGCACCACGATCCGCTTACCGGCCTGGCGAACCGAGCCGCGCTTGCAGCACACCTGGCCACGACGCTCGAGCGCGCAAAAGCAACGCACGCCAGCTTTGCCGTCTTCAGCATCGACCTTGACCATTTTAAAGAGGCGAACGACGTTTTCGGGCACGCCGCCGGCGACGATCTGCTTTGCACCATTTCCCGGCGTCTCCAAACCGCGGCGCCTGAGGCCTTTATCGCGCGCATGGGCGGCGACGAATTCACGGTTGTCCTGGCCATGGATGACCGGTCCGCGAGTGCCAAGGACGTTGCGGACCGTCTGTTCGAATCGGCGGCAGGCAAATTCGAAATCCGAGGCCAGCACATTTCGATCGGGGTGAGCATCGGCGCGGCGATCTATCCGAAAGACGGAGAGAATGCCGCGGCGCTGATGGCAAATGCCGACGCAGCGCTGTACCGGGCCAAGGCGGACGGTCGTCGAATGGTGCAATTCTTCGATCCTGAGATGGATAAGCGGCTAAGAGAGCGCTACGCCTTGCAGCGAGATTTGCGCTCTGCGGTCGCCCATGGCGAACTTGTGCTTCATTATCAGCCGCAAGCCAGGATGGACGGCGAAATCTTCGGTTTCGAGGCACTCGCCCGATGGCACCATCCAAAGCATGGGCTCATCTCGCCAAACGCGTTTGTCTCGCTTGCCGAACAGGATGGCACGATCGTTGAGATAGGTGAATGGACGCTCAGGCAGGCGTGCAGAGACGCGGCCTCCTGGCCCTCACCGCTGCAGATCGCCGTCAACCTCTCTCCCGTGCAATTCCGTTTCGGCGACCTGGTAGGCCTCGTTCATTCTATCCTCTACGAGACCGGCCTTGCTCCGGGGCGGCTGGAACTGGAAATCACGGAAGGGGTTCTCATCCGCGACCGGGCAACCGCCTTGTCGGTTTTGCGGAGGTTGAAGGCGTTGGGCGTCAGGGTCTCGATGGATGATTTTGGCACGGGGTATGCCTCGTTGTCCTCGTTGCAGGCGTTTCCATTCGACAAGATCAAGATCGATCGCAGTTTTGTTTCGGGTGTCGGTTCGAATGCCCAATCGGCCGCCATCGTTCGCACGATACTCAGCCTGGGGAATGCGCTGGCCTTGCCTGTCATCGCGGAGGGTGTCGAAACAGAGGACGAGCGTGCCTTCCTGATGAAGGAAGGATGTCCCGAAATCCAAGGATATCTGGTGGGGCGCCCGCATCCGATAGCGCTCTACAAAGATGTGACGAATGGGCTTTCGCCGGGATCTGCCTTCGGGGAGCCCGAGGATACCACCGCACCCCAGGCGCTTGGCGTAACGCGATAGCCGCGGCGCCGTTCGTCGGCGCGCTGCTCCTGCAACACACCGGTGATCGAGGACTGCCGACGGTACTGCTCGGGCTCGCCCTTATAAAGGTCGCACTGGTCGGCGCGCTGTTTGCCTTGCGGGGCCATGCGAAGCATCCGAACCAGCTGGCGCGGGAGCCACCTCCCCTTCCGGCCAGTCCTCCAACAAACCACTTCAAACCCGGCCGTCTCGGCGCTACGTTCGCACCTATGGCCCCACCCACCCAGCCGATCACCGTCACCCGCCGCGACCAGATGTTTCCCATCCTGGGCGACGCCGATATCGAGCGCATGCGCCGGTTCGGCGAGGCGAGTTCCTATGCCGCCGGCGAGCACATCGTCACCGCCGGCACCGTGGCGCCGGGGCTGATCGTCATCCTGTCGGGCACGGTCGATATCACCCAGGATGTCAGGCCCGGCCGGCGCGAGACCATCGTCACCCATGGCCCAGGCAATTTCATCGGCGAGCTGGCGCAGCTTTCCAGCCGGCCGTCGCTGGTCAATGCGGAGGCGGCCGAGCCGGTCGAGGCCTTCGTCATCCCCTCGCAGCGGCTGCGCGACCTGATGGTGCAGGAGGCAAGCCTTGGCGAGCGGATCATGCGGGCGCTGATCCTGCGCCGCGTCGGGCTTCTGGAAAGCGGCTCGAGCGGGCCGGTCGTCGTAGGCCCGGCCGGCAATGGCGACACGCTGCGGCTGCAGGGATTTCTGCGCCGCAGCGGCCAGCCGCACCGCGCGCTCGATTCCGACAGCGACCCGTGCGCCAAGACGCTGATTGAGCATTTTCATGTTGACCCGCACCATCTGCCGATCGTGCTCTGCCCCAACGGCAAGCTGATGCACAATCCCGGCGAAACCGAACTTGCCCGCTGCATCGGCCTGCTGCGGCCGATCGATCCCGACATGGTCTATGACGTCGCCATTGTCGGCGCCGGGCCGGCGGGGCTGGCGGCCGCGGTCTATGCGGCATCCGAAGGGCTGTCGACCATCGTGCTCGATTGCCGCGCCTTCGGCGGCCAGGCCGGCGCCTCCGCGCGCATCGAGAACTATCTGGGTTTCCCCACCGGCATTTCCGGCATGGCGCTGATGGCGCGCGCCTATAACCAGGCGCAGAAATTCGGCGTCGAAATAGTCATCCCCGACGAGGCCAAGCTGCTCGGTGCAGCAGGCGAGGGCTACACGCTTACCGTCGGCGACGGTGAAAGCCTGCGCGCACGCACGGTGGTGATCGCCAGCGGCGCGCGCTACCGCCGCCTCGACGTCGCCAAGCTGGCCGAGTTCGAGGGCACGTCGGTGCATTACTGGGCCTCGCCGATCGAGGCGCGGCTATGCACAGGGCAAGAAGTGGCGCTGGTCGGCGCCGGCAATTCGGCGGGGCAGGCGGCGGTCTATCTCGCCAGCCAGGTCCGCAAGGTGACGATGCTGGCGCGCCGCGGCGGCCTCAGGGAAACCATGTCGCGCTATCTGGTCGAGCGTATCGAGGCGCAACCCAACATCGAGGTGCTTGGCGAGACAGAGATCGAGGCGCTGGAAGGCGAAGGCGGCAATCTCACCCAGTTGCGCTGGCGCAACCCCGGCGGCGTCGAGACGCGCCCGATCCAGCATCTCTTCCTGTTCATCGGCGCCGACCCCAACACCGATTGGCTGGCTGGGTGCGATATCGCGCTCGACGCCAGGGGCTTCGTGCGCACCGGCGCCGACATAGGGGCGGGCCAGATGGAGACCAGCCGCAGCGGCGTGTTCGCCATTGGCGACGTGCGCTCCGGCTCGGTCAAGCGGGTCGCCGCCGCCGTCGGCGAAGGCGCCCAGGTGGTGGCTGCCTTGCACGCCTATCTCGCGCGACCCGACGCAGCAGCGCCCGAACTGGCCAGGAGAGCATAATGGATGAATGCAAACACACGCGCGACATCAAGACGGTGACGCCGAGCGCGCTCGGTTGCGAGGAGTGCCTGAAGAGCGGCTCCATGTGGGTGCATCTCAGGCTCTGCCGCACCTGCGGCCATGTCGGCTGCTGCGACGACTCGCCCAACCGCCACGCCACCAAGCATTTCCACGCCACCAAGCACCCTGTCATCGAAGGCTACGACCCGCCGGAAGGCTGGGCCTGGTGCTTTGTCGACGAGGCGTTCATCGACCTGGAAGGCGACGTGACGCCGCAGAACGGCCCGATCCCGAAGTTTTTCTGAGGCGGCCGTTCCCGGGCAGGCAAGCCGACGGCCGTGCCGCTATTTCACCGAGCCCGTAACCGTGCGGTCGAGGGCGTCGGGACTGTGGTCGTTGCCGGCAAGTGCGGCAATGATCAGAAGACTGGCGACGACCGGGACGAACAGGATGGCCACGCGGGCCTGCACATAAAAGATGGCTCGCCATTCGCTGCGCTTTTCCGGGCTGTTGTCCATCACACTCACTCTCGCCATGCCTCCCCGAGGCGGGACATAGCGGCGAAGGGTTAAGCAAAGGCTGCTGAATGTGTTAACGCGCGGCGGATTGGGATTTAATCTTCACGGTCAGCGCCGCCCCTCATTGTCATCGGTACGCATCCGGTACGCCTACCCCCGCAGCGCCTGGTCCAGATCGGCGATCAGATCATCGCCATCCTCGATCCCCGCCGACAACCGCACCAGCGAATCCGAAATGCCGATTTCCGCGCACTTTTCCGCCGGGATCGAGCCGTGGGTCATCAGCGCCGGGTGTTCGATCAGGCTTTCGACGCCGCCGAGGCTTTCAGCCAGCGTGAACAGTTGCGTCCGTTCGAGGAAGCGTTTGGTGCCGGCGAGGTCGCGGTCGAGGTCGACCGAGATCATGCCGCCGAAGGCATGCATCTGCTGGACGGCGATGGCGTGCTGCGGATGGCTGGCCAGGCCGGGATAGACGACGCGGCGCACATCTTTTCGCGCCTCCAGCCACTGCGCAATCTTCAGGCCGTTCGTGGAATGCCGCTCCATCCTGAGCGCCAGTGTCTTGATGCCGCGCAGCGCGAGAAAACTGTCGAAGGGACCGGAGATGGCTCCGATGGCGTTCTGCAGGAATTTCAGCTGGGCGGCGAGGTCCTTGTTGTCGCCGACGATGGCGACGCCGCCGACCATGTCGGAATGGCCGTTGAGATATTTCGTCGTCGAGTGCACGACGATGTCGATGCCGAGTTCCAGCGGCCGCTGGATGTAGGGGCTGCAGAACGTGTTGTCGGCGACCGTCAAAACCCCTTTGCGCCTGGCGAGTGCCGCAACGCCTTCGAGGTCGACGATACGCAGGAGCGGATTGGTCGGAGTTTCGACCCAGAGCAGTTTTGTCTCCGGGCGAATCGCTGCTTCCACCGCCGCCAGATCGGTGAAGTCCACAAAACTCACCTGCAGATTGGCCGAGCGCTTGCGCACCCGCTCCATCAGCCGGAACGAGCCGCCATAGATGTCGTCGGTTGCAACGATATGGGCGCCGCTGTCGAGCAGCTCGAGCACGGTCGAGATCGCCGCCAGGCCGGAAGCAAAGGCAAAGGCCGCGGAGCCGCTCTCGAGATCGGCCACCGCGCGCTCGAAGGCAAAGCGGGTCGGGTTCTGGCTGCGGGCGTACTCAAACCCCTTGTGCACGCCGGGCGACTGCTGGCCATAGGTCGAGGTCGCGTAGATCGGCACCATCACCGCGCCGGTCAGCGGGTCATGGCTCTGGCCGCCATGGATGGTGCGCGTGGAAAAAGCCAGGCGGTTCTTGCCCGATGGGGATGTTTCAGCAGTCATCGTGCGCGCCTCAAATGGTTGATCAGGTCGATACGGGTTATCAGGCCGACGAACTCGTCGCCATCGAAGATGATGGCGACCTCGTTGCGGTCGAACACCGGCAGCAGCGCATCCAGCGTCTGGCTGGCCTGCAGCGTGTGCAGATTGGAGGTCATGGCGGTGCGCACCGGGGCGTTGAAGCGGTCCCAGCGGCCGTCATAGGGGCCGTCGACCTTGGCCAATATATCGCCCTCATCGATAATGCCGACCAGCTTGCCATTGTCCAGCACCGGCAGCTGCGAGACATCGGAGCGGCGCATGCGGCCATAGGCGTTGAGCAGGCTTTCGTCGGGGCCGACATAGACGGTGTCGCCGGTGCGGTGCGAGCGCATGACAAGGTCGCGCAGATCGCCATGCTGTTCCTGTTCGGCCAGCCCCTGTTCGGCCAGCCAGAAATCGTCGAACACCTTGGACAGGTATTTGTTGCCGCTGTCGCAGACGAAGGTGACGACGCGTTTCGCTGTCGTCTGCTCGCGGCAATAGCGAAGCGCGGCCGACAGCAGCGTGCCGGAAGACGAGCCGGCGAGAATGCCTTCCTTCGAAAGCAGGTCCCGCACGGCCAGCATGCTCTGCTTGTCTGGGATGGAATAGGCTTTCCTGACCAGCGACAGATCGGCATTGGGCGGCACAAAATCCTCGCCGATGCCTTCGACGGTCCAGCTGCCGGCCTCTTCCATCTTGCCGGTCTTGATCAGCGGCGCCAGCACCGATCCGACGGGATCGGCCAGCACCATTTCGGTCTTCGGCGATGTTCTGGCGAAGTAGCGGCCAAGCCCGGTCAGCGTGCCGCCGGAGCCGACGCCGACGACCACGGCGTCGAGGTCGCCGTCGAGCTGGGCAAGGATTTCCGGTCCGGTGGTGGTCTCATGCGCCTCGGGGTTGGCCGGGTTGGCGAACTGGTTGGCGTAGAAGGCGCCGGGCGTTTCCGATGCGATCTTCTCGGCCATGTCCTGGTAATATTCGGCATGGCCCTTGCCGACATCGGAGCGCGTCATGCGCACTTCGGCGCCGAGCGCGCGCAGATGCTGGATCTTTTCGCGCGACATCTTGTCGGGCACGACGAGGATGATGCGGTAGCCCTTGGGGATGCCGACCTGGGCGAGGCCGAGGCCGGTATTCCCGGCGGTCGCCTCGACGATGGTGCCGCCGCGCTTGAGCTTGCCTTCCTTCTCGGCCGCGGAAATCATAGACAGCGCAATGCGGTCCTTGATCGAGCCGCCTGGATTCTGGCTTTCGAGCTTGATGAACAGCCGGCACTTGCCGGTGTCGAATTTGGTCAGTTCGACCACCGGCGTCTGGCCGATGAGGTCGAGCACCGAGGCGTAGGGCGGACGCAGGCGCGATAACGCGCCGTCCGAACTGCCTGGCGCAGCTTTTCCGTGCTCGCTCATGTCGATGTGCTCCCTTGAACAAGCGACCGCCTCGGGGGCAGAGCGGCAGCGTAGCTTCTTTTCCGGCCGTTTGCAGTCGGAAAGAAGGTAGATCGTGCCAATCAACCGGCGAGAGGGGGAATGGAATTCCAGTTTTAGGCCGGCTTTGGACTCAAGCCCAACACCCTCCGTAGCGATCCTTCCCACCCCCTCTGAGGGGCGTGCTATCCCGCCGACGTCAACAGCTTTACCCCAGCAGCTGCTTGCTCAGCCTAGCGCATTGCACGCGGATGTCGGGGATGGCGTCGATCTCGAAGAAGGTGCCGCGGGTCAGCGGCCCGACGGCGAGGATCTTGGCCGATGCGGTGCCGTCGCCGGCGATGATTTCGCACTTGGCTGTGACATCGAGGCCAAGCCGCAGCGGGTCGGGCCGCGCCAGGCCGCGGTCGACCAGCGAGCGCACGACGCTGTTCGACGTCGTCGAGATGTCGCGGGCGATGCCGGTGCAATCATAGATGCGGGCGACCTGCAGCGTTTCCAGCGCCTTTGTGTGGCGGGACTGGATGCCGACGGTGAATCCATCGCCAGCCTCGATGCCGACGACACGGCCGGCGACCGGGCGGATGCGGCCGGTGCGCACCGCTTCGGTGACGCGGGCATGCACCTCGGGCGCCAGCCGATGGCGATGGATGTCCCACCAGGCCTTGGTGTGCTCGACGAAGCGGCGCTTGGCCGAGGACGGCCAGTTCTGCCAGATCTTCTGATTGAAGGGTCGCAGCCCATCGACGACGTCGCGCCAGTCGATGCCGGCCTTCTGGTTTTCGCGGATCAGGTCGCGGAACCAGCCGACGAAATAGGAGAGCTGCGTGCCGAGCGGAATGTCGGCGACGTCGAGCTTGATCGGGTTGCCCTTGCGGTGCGGCGACGGCAGCAGGCCGCGCCGCGACACGGCGACGATCTCGCCGCGATGGCCGCGCTGCTCGAGCGACAGGAAGGCATCGACCATGCTGAGCCCGGTGCCCAGCACCAGCACGCGGGCTTCAGGATCGAGCGCGGTGTCGGCCTCGGTGCCCATACGGATGGCGTGGCCCTGGCCGGCGCCGGGCTGCTCGTCATGGCCGGTGGCAAGCACCGCCAGATGCGCGACGACGCTGGTGCCGTTGGCCAGCACCACTTCGACACCGGACGATGTCGGCGAGATCGACAGGCTTTCCTCGCGAATCAGCCTGAGACGGCCGGTTTCCTTTTCGCGCGCTTCGAGCTCGTCGAGCACTTCCTTGAGGTAGCGGGCATAGACGCTGCGCGGTGCATAGAAGGGTGTCTGCGGCGTCTGTTCCTGGCTTATCAGGCCGCGCCCCTGCAACCAGCGCCAGAAATTCAGGGGATCGTCGGCATAGGCGCTCATCCCCGCAGCGCTGACATTCAGCACGTGCGCCGACAAAAGCGTCGAATAGGCGATGCCCTGGCCGAAATGCGGACGCTTTTCGATCAGCGTGACGCGAAGGTCCGGGTTGGGCGACTTCAGCAGATGCGCGGCCAACACGACGCCGCTGGCGCCGCCACCGACGATGATGATCGAGCTGCGGATGATCGAATTGGCGCGCGCGACGCTCATGCGAGCACGCTCAGGATCAGGCGGGGACCTTTTGCGCCGGCGCAAGCTCGTCGATGTCCCTCGCGACCGGAAGGTCGTCGAGGACGATGTCGCGCATCTCGGCCAGCGTGCGCTGGTCGAGCACCTCGGCGATCGCCTGCCGGACCTCGAGCATCAGATGTCGGACTTGGCATGTCGCCTCATTGCAGTCTTCACAGCGCTGATACTGAGTGCGGCTGGCGCAGGGGATGGGCGCCAGCGGTCCGTCGAGGACGCGCACGACATGGCCGACCTTGATCTCGTCGGCCGGGCGCGCCAAGCGATAGCCGCCATCCTTGCCCTTGCGGCTCTGGACGAAACCGGCATTGCGCAATTCGCCCAGAATGGCGTCGAGGAATTTCTTCGGAATGTTGTTGCCGCTGGCGATGTCGCCGACAAAGGCGAGCTGTCCCGTCGGCAGTTGCGCCAGATGGACCAGCGCCTTGAGGCCGTACTTGCCTTTTTTGGTGAGCATAGACCGAATGTTTCTCTGTCAGGCGATGGCCCAAAACCATCGGTTGCGAAACGCCTGACGTGCCTCCCCGCCGCGTGCAAGCTGCTTCGACACATAAATTCTACTGACATGATATACAAGCCGAGAAACCTTGATATTGCTTCGTTTTCACGCCGCAGGGGCCACTTTGGCAAGGCTTTGTGCCGTTAAGGTCACAGCCAGCCGCGAGCGATAGCGGCGATGAGCGGCGGCTCCTGCTCCCAATGTCGATAAGATTACTATACTTACCGTCGAACACGCGGAACGTGTTTTCAAATCAACCGTCTTTTACAGCATGGATTTGCGCCATTTGGGGCTTTGCCAGGAATTTTGGGTCGCAGCCCGCGGATCGGCGAAACATGACTCCCGACAACTCGGGCGCCGCCCTGCGCCCGATATCAGGACGCCGCGTTGCCGCTCTGAGACCGGGCGGCCTTGGCGGCCACCGGCACGCCGCTTGAGCGCAGCATCCAGCGGTGGCCGTCGCTGCGGAAGTCGGTGAGGCTCAACGGCTCGACATCGATCCTGCGGCAGGCCGCAAGCGGCGCGCCGAGCACCAAATCAGGCCTCTTCCGTAGCCAGGGTTGGCAGGACCACCAACTCTTCAGCACCTTTCGGGCGCCGTTTGCGTTTGCGCACGGTTCGACACGGGCCGGTCACCGCGCCCGCATCAGCCGGTGGTTTTTTTCTAACAAGTGCTTCTTGCTTGGAAGGATTTAACTCTACAAGAATGATAGAATTAGCTGACTATGAACAGGCATCCGGTTTTTCTCATTTTTCATGGAGCCTTTCATGTCCAGCATTTCGCGACGCATTGTCCTCCTGTCGTCGGCAGCTTTGGCGGGTGCGGCCTTCCTCGGCCCGGCCCAGGCGCAGGACCTCAACATCACCATCGGCTACCAGACGGTGGTCGAACCTTCCAAAGTAGCGCAGGCCGACGGCGCCTATGAAAAGGCGACCAAGGCCACGATCGACTGGCGCAAATTCGATTCGGGCGCCGATGTCATCGCCGCCGTTGCATCCGGTTCGGTCGATATCGGCTATGTCGGCTCGAGTCCGCTGGCCGCGGCCGCCAGCCGCGAACTGCCGATCCAGACCATCTTTGTCGTCGGCCTGATCGGCCAGTCCGAGGCGCTGGTCGCCCGCAATGGATCCGGCATCGAGAAGATCGCCGACCTCGCCGGCAAGAAGGTGGCGGTGCCGTTCGTGTCGACCACGCATTACAGCCTGCTTGCCGCGCTGAAGCACGAAAACGTCGACCCGAAGTCGGTCGAAATCCTTAATCTCAGGCCACCGGAAATAGCCGCCGCGTTCGCTCGCGGCGACATAGACGCGGCCTATGTCTGGGATCCGGCGCTCGGCCAGATCAAGACGACAGGCAAGGTGGTGCTGGATTCCTCGCAGGTTGCCGCCTGGGGCGCGCCGACCTTCGACGCCTGGATCGTGCGCACCGACTTCGCCGAAAAGAACCCGGACGCCGTGCGCGATTTCGTCAAGGTGACCGGCGAATCCTATGCCCAGTTCCTGGCCAAGCCCGAGGCATGGTCGGTTTCGTCGCCGGAAGCGGCCAAGATCGCCAAGATCACCGGCGCCAAACTGGAAGAGGTGCCGCAGCTCCTCAAGGGTTACGTCTTCCCGACATTGGAAGAGCAGGCTTCCGACAAATTCCTCGGCGGCGGCACGGTCAAGGCGATCGAGGCAGCTTCGGCCTTCCTCAAGGAGCAGGGCAAGATCGACGCCGTGCTGCCCGACTATTCGAAATACGTGTCGTCGAAATACGTGACCGAGGCTCTGGCCTCGAACTGATCTTCTGTTTTACGCAATTCCGGACGGAAAACCGCTTCACACTTTTCCTGGAATGCTCTGAACACGCGCGGTTTCCTCTTCCCTGACGCCGCGTGCTGCCTGTCCCGGATCCGCTTAACGAGGGCCGGGGCAGGCTGATTTTCTTCCGGAGCCCCTTTTCATGCCGCATCTCGTACTCGACCTGCATCTCGTACTCGACAAGGTCTCGGTTCACTATGACGGCCAGGCAGCGCCGGCGGTCGACCGAGTTTCCATCGATGTCGCCAAGGGCGATTTCGTCGTGCTGGTCGGCCGCTCCGGCTGCGGCAAGACCTCGCTGCTCAATGTCGCCGCCGGCCTGGTCGAGCCCGCGCGCGGAGTCGCCACGATCGGCGGCAGGCCGATCACCGGCCCAGGCTCCGACCGGGCGGTCGTGTTCCAGAACGATGCGCTGTTTCCCTGGCTGACGGCTCGTGAAAACGTCGCCTTTGCGCTCAGGCTGCGCGGCGTGCCGCGAGCCGAGCGGGCGCGCCGCGCCGACCAGTTGCTGGCGCTGGTCAAGCTTGACGGCGTCGGCGACAAACGCATCTGGGAATTGTCCGGCGGCATGCGCCAGCGCGTCGGACTCGCCCGTGCACTCGCCGCCGAACCGGAATTCCTGCTGCTCGACGAACCGCTCGGCGCACTCGATGCGCTGACGCGCGAGCGCATGCAGACGACGCTGCTCGACCTGTGGACCGCAAGCCGGGTTGGCGTGCTGATGGTCACGCATGGCATCGAGGAGGCGCTGGTGCTGGCCACAAGCATCGTCGTGCTGGCGCCCGGACCGGGCCGCGTGGTGCGGACATTCGAGACCGGTTTCAGCCGGCGCTATGCCGCAGGCGAGCCGATCCGCGCCATCAAGGCCGATCCAGCCTTTGCCGCGGCGCGCGGCGATCTGACCGATGCGATCTTCGAAGGAGAGGCGGCATGAGCGTCACCTCCTACAGCGAGCGGCCAGCCACCGGGACCGGCGAGGCCGATGCCATTTCGGTGCCGTGGTCGCGGCCGGTGCGGAAGCGGCGCGGGGTTTCCTCGCGGGCGATCAGCGCCGTCACCATCCTGGCCGCGCTGGCGGCATGGGCGCTGTCTGCGCGCCTGCAACTGGTGTCGCCGGTGTTCCTGCCGTCGCCCGCTGCCGTGTGGACCAAGTTCATCGTGGTGATCAAGGACGGCTTCGTCGACGCGACTTTGCTCCAGCACATCGTCGCCAGCCTCGGCCGCGTGTTCGCGGCGCTGCTCGCGGCCATCGTCATCGGCGTTCCGGTTGGGCTGGCTATGGGCATTTCGACGGTCGGGCGCGGCATCTTCGATCCCTTGCTCGAATTTTTGCGGCCGATCCCGCCGCTCGCCTATCTGCCGCTGGTCATCATCTGGTTCGGCATCGGCGAGCCGTCAAAGATCCTGGTGATCGCCATTGCCATGCTGGCGCCCGTGGCGCTGTCGACGGCCTCGGGCGTGCGCGGTGTCTCAAAGGAGCGCATCGATGCGGCCCGTTCGCTTGGTGCGACGCAGCGCCAAGTGGTGCGCCATGTCATCCTGCCCAGCGCGCTGCCGTCGATCCTCACCGGCCTGCGCATCGCGCTCGGCGCCGGCTGGTCGACGCTGGTTGCAGCCGAGCTGGTGGCGGCAACGCGCGGCCTCGGCTTCATGATCCAGTCGGCCGCCCAGTTCCTGGTCACCGATGTCGTGGTGATGGGAATAGTGGTGATCGCGACAATAGCCTTCGTGCTGGAATTCATTATCCGCCGAATCGAGCGTCAGCTGGTTCCGTGGGCGGGAAAGGAATGACAACAAGTTTCTGCCGGTTTGACCGGCTGCTTCCCTTCGCAGCACGGCGACCGCCGACCCTGGAACAGAAGGAGTGATGTCATGACCCAGTCCACCGCGGTGCTGTTCGCCCATCTCGGCAACTGGCTGCTCGCCTGGCGGGAGAACTCGTCGTCACAGCCGCAACCGAAATCGCCGGCCCCGGTGCAACTCGACGCCGAACGCGACCGCCTGCCGCCACGCGACGAGGGATTTTACTGGGCCTGGCAGTATTGGTCGCAGTGAGGTGATGGTGATTAGCGCCAGCCTTCGCGATTTCGTCATCCTAGGGCGAAGCAAGGAGCGAAGCGACGCGGCGCAGACCCTAGGATCCATGCCGAGACGCTGATGCTACGCTCCAGGGGAGCAACAAACCGGGCGCCTACCACCCGGTTCCGCGAAACAGCTCAAACCACTCCGGATTGGCCTTCTCTATCAGTTCGATCTTCCACTGTCTCGGCCATCGCTTCAGCGACTTCTCGCGTTGAATGGCATCGGTGATGTCGAAGAATTCCTCATACCAGACCAGCCGTTGAACACCGTAGCGGCTGGTGAAGCCTGCGCCCTGGCCGGATTTGTGTTCAGGCATGCGGCGGGCGAGATCGTTGGTGACGCCGATGTAGATCGTGCCGCGTTTTTGGCTTGCAGTCATGTAGACGTAGCCGGTCATGGTTTCAGGGTATCGAGCCTCGGTTCGCGCACAAGCGACATTCTGATCCGTTCCACTCTACGGCAAACGTCACGGCATGGATCCTAGGGTCTGCGCCGCGTCGCTTCGCTCCTTGCTTCGCCCTAGGATGACGAGCGCTGGGTTCTGAAGAAAATATTTCCACGTCAAGCAGCCAACTCGCAAAATCGTTTCTCTACTAAATTTATAGACCTACCTAGCCTTGTCTCTCATCCACGGCAGGGAGCCCTTCCCGGCGCCGGTTCGCAGCGAAGGAAGAGGGATCATGTTCAGCCTGACCAGACGCGTTTTCGGCCTTGGCCTTTTGGCGGCGGGCATTGCTGCCTCGCTCAGTGCCTCGGCGCAGGAGTTGAAGCAGCTCAACATCGGCTATCAGAAGACCGGCCTGCCGGTCATCGCCCGGCAGCAGCAGGTGATCGAGAAGGCGCTGAGCGACAAGGGTGTCGCGGTGAAATGGGTCGAATTCACCGCCGGCCCGCCGCTGGTCGAGGCGCTCAATGTCGGCGCCATCGATGTCGGCTGGACCGGCGACGCACCGCCAATCTTCGGCCAGTCGGCCGGCGCCAACATCGTCTATGCGGCGGCACTGCCGGCCAATGGCGACGGCGAAGCGATCTTCGTCAAGCCGGCATCGCCGATCCAGTCGCTCGCCGACCTCAAGGGAAAGCGCATCGGCGTCGGCAAAGGCACCAGCGCGCACAATCTGCTGGTCGCGGCACTCGAAAAAGCAAACATCCCCTTCGACCAGATCACCCCGGTCTATCTCAGCCCGGCCGATGCTGCGGCGGCTTTCGCCAGCGACCAGATCGATGCCTGGGCGGTCTGGGATCCGTTCTACGCCATCGCCGAGACACGCTACCAGCCGCGCGTGCTGGCGCGCTCCAGCGAGGTGCTGAAGGTGAACACCTATTTCCTCGCCAACAAGGATTTCGCCAAGGCGCATCCGGAGACGATCGCCACGACGATATCGGCGCTCGGCGTGGCGGCGAAATGGGCGGACGCGAACCGCGACAAGGTTGCCGCGGCGCTGCATGAGGTGACCGGCGTGCCGCTCGATGCACAGACGATCGCGGCCAACCGCACCAAATTCGGCATCTTCCCGATCACCGACGAGATCATCGCCGGCCAGCAGGCGACAGCCGATCGCTTCTACAAGCTCAAGCTGATCCCGAACGCGGTGCGCATCTCCGACGCCGTGTGGACCGCACCGGGCAATTGAACTTTCTTGTGTGGCGGCCGGCCGGCAAACCCCCGCGCCCGTGGCCGATGGACGAAAAGCGGTTTAGGCCAGAAACCGACAACAAACCACCCAACCCGCCCCCCCGAATTAATGTGGTTAATAACACCGC